>NZ_JBSFFI010000027.1:0-82130 GCF_053596035.1 Streptomyces sp. NPDC001781
GACCCCTCCCTGGGGGCGCTTGTCGTGGGGCCCTACCCCCTGGGGGGGCGGGGGGGTCCGGCCCCCCGGCGCCCCCCCCCCGCCGGGGAACTCACCCCCTCCCCCGGTGCACCGCTCCGGCAGGGTCGGGCTCACAGGGTTGCGAGGCGGATCGCCCAGCAGAGGCCGTCCTGGGGCGGCGCGCGTACGCCGGGGCGAGATCAGGCGGGCGGGCGGGCGCGGAGGTACGACAAGGGCCGGCCACTCGCACCGAAGGCCGCCGGCAGACAGTCCGGCGAAGACGGCAGGTCGCCGTCCTCCTGCACGGCGATGATGCCGCGTGTGGCCGGGGTCCCCGGGTCCAGAACGCCGACCTGGCCGGAGCGAGCGCGGTTCACCCCACCGAATCACCGGCCCCACGCCCGACCAGCGGAAACGCGGCAATCACGTCCGGAAGCACGACAGCTTCGCAAGAGCCTGCGCAGACAGTTGGCGGGCAAGGGTGCGCGTGGAAACCCGGAAGGGATCCCCGGCGACGCGCATGCCGCCGGGGCTTCGGTCCAGTGGGGGGGTGTCAGCGATAGGCGATGAGGAAGGTCCGGACGGGTGCTGTCAGGACTCGGGTTCTGGCTCGACTTCTGTGACACGGCCACGCTGATTGACGGCTGAGCTTCTCCGGGCAGTAGGTGAAGTCGCCCGAAAATGAGCCGTGATCAAGGCGGTTGGGCTGACAGTTCTGGGCCGTGGAAGAGCCGCCCGCAGGGTTGGTTGCGGCAGGCGCCGCGCTCGACTGCCCATCAGCAACTCTCCGACCTGTCATGACCGCGGCGAGGCCGCGTCAAGGAGAGCACGTCCAGCCTTGGTGAGCTCGTGCGTGGCCGTGCGACCGGCCCGGCTGCTGTCGATCAACCCGGCGTCTCGCAGGATTGCCAGGTGTTCGCTGGCCGTCGGGGCAGTGACGCTCACCAGCCTGGCCACAACGGTCGTCTGCAGCGGAGTGGCGAGCGCGGCCAGGATCCTCGATCGGGTCATCCCCAGAAGCCGGTCAAGCGACCTCGGAGTGGGAGGTGCCGCCCATAGGTACCGCCCGGATGCCGGGTAATAGATCGCCGGTGTCCAGTGGTCCGAGGTGGTGCACTGTATCCGGTCGGTGATGAACAGCGACGGAACAAGAAGGAGTCCCTCAGGGCAGTCGACGTCGACGTCGACGGTCTTTTCGACGGTGATGGTGTCGCCCTCGCACGCAGCAGAAGGGTGCAGTCGCGGAAGGACTGCGCGCAATCCCTCGCGGTTGACCTGGATGGCCCGATCCAGCATCTCGGCACGCAGCGCCTCCCGCATGGACGGCCATTCCGGTTCGACAACTGCCTTCCAGAGGCGGCGCAGCGCATCGGCGGCCTCGGACCTGGCCCGGTCGGGGTCATCGAGCAATCGGCGGCTTGTTTCTGCCCCGCGTTCCCTCGTAGCGTCGACCAGTTCGGCGTACGTCTGGTCCGCCGGCGCGGCGAGGAGGGCATCCATGCCTTCCTCGAACGTTGGCTCACTGGACATCGGCGACGGGTCAAGGAAGTCGGGTCGATACACGCCATCGGCCATGAAGACCGTGAGCGCCCTCAGGTCCGGGAGCGAGAGACGACGGCGGCGACGGCGAAGCCACGGGTGGAACATCGGGTGACGCTGCGGTTCGGTCAAGAGCTGGGCAAGACTGACCACTTCGTGTATCGGCGACATCGCCCACCGCACGCTCACAGCGCCAACGCCCAATCGGTAGCGGATCACTGCACTATTGTTAGGCCACCGCCGAAGTGAGCGCGAGTAGAACGGCGAGGCACCGAGACTCGGGTCATGACCGACACAAAGTCGACTGCCCGGTGTTCCAAGAAGCCCGAGCGAGCCCGACAGACGCGAAAGATCCGGCTGGGCGCCAGCGGGTCGACCATCGAAGTCCTCGCGGGTCCGGCGGAGACCATCGGGATCATGAGCATCTACCGGTGGCGCATGTCGCCCTCCAGTCGGGGACCTGCCCCGCACTTTCACACGACCTTCAGCGAGACCTTCATCGTTGAAGAAGGTGAAGTCGACTACTTCGATGGGCAGGCCTGGCGAACACTGCTGCCCGTCGACACTGCACATGCCGCGGCGGGCGACGTTCACGCCCTCCGGAAGGAGGGCGCCGAACCTGCCACCCTCCTGATGGCACTCTCGCCAGGTGTAACGCGGGAGGAGTACTTTGCACAGCTCGCCACTGTGAACGAGCGTGACCTGAACCGGCTTCACGAAGCCCACGACAACCATTTCGTCGACGACTACGGACGGTGAGGGCACCGGCAACGGCATGTACCCCGGCTCCCGTCCCACCCCACTACCTGTAATGCGGTCGTAGAAGTGCTCCCGCGCGTGAGCGCCACCGCCGAGCCGGGTCCGGAGGCCGACTTCGTCCGCAGTGGTCCTCAAGGTGTTGGTGATCTCTGCCTACGACCTGGTGCAGGCTGGCGAGGCGTTCGCCGCGTTCGGCGCCAGCATTCTCGGCAAGACCGCGCTCACCGTCGCCCGATCCACCCCTTTTGCAACGGCTTCCCAGCAAAGGAATTCACTGTGCCCAGCATCGCCATCGTCGGAGCCGGCCCCGGTATGGGCCTGGCCATCGCCCGTACCTTCGGATCCCACGGCTTCGACGTCGCTCTCATCGCTCGTAACCGCGACAAGCTCAACGACCTGGCCGGCCGGCTCGACGCCGAAGGCATCACTGCCGCCGCGTTCCCCGCGGACGTACTCGACCATGACGCACTCACCCAGGCGCTCAAGGACGCCGCCACCCGCTTCGGCGGCATCGACGTCCTGGAGTACTCCCCAGGCGGGAGCCTCGAATCCACGCCGCTCACCGCTCCGTCCGAGACCAACCCGTCCGATGTGCAGTGGGCGATGGACATCCTGCTCTACGGGGCCATTGCCGCCACACGGGCCGTGCTGCCCGTGATGCGCGAGGCCGGCGCCGGCACCCTGCTCTACACCAACGGCGCCGGCTCGGTCGACCCCACTCCGATGCTCGGCAACCTCAACGCCGCCCAGGCCGCGCTGCGCAACTGGGTACTCAGCCTGCACAAGGAACTGGCCGACACCGGCGTCCAGGCCGCGCACGTCGCCATCGGCGTGTGGATCGGCA
Source organism: Streptomyces sp. NPDC001781 (assembly GCF_053596035.1). Classification (NCBI taxonomy): domain Bacteria; kingdom Bacillati; phylum Actinomycetota; class Actinomycetes; order Kitasatosporales; family Streptomycetaceae; genus Streptomyces; species Streptomyces sp. NPDC001781. Next base: position 3,143 of record NZ_JBSFFI010000027.1, read on the forward strand.
CGGGCGGCCCACCCGGAGTACCGGCGGCCTCGGCCGAGGAGGTCGCCCCCCTCTACTGGGACCTGCACATGCAGCGCGACGAAGTCGAACGCGTCTTCACCGTGTGACGCCGTCCCGGCCCCCCGTACCACCATCGTTGATCTCTGATCCGCCAGTACGGTGGTGGCCGGCCTCGGTACCTTGGGACAACCGATTGCGGCAGGAAGTACCGAAGATGGCCAAGCTGTAGAGCCTGGACTCGAACACGCCGGTGTTCGCACAGTTCAAGGAGGAGACCGGGCCCATCGCCTGGCCAACACCTTCTTCGTTCCGAAGGAGAGGATCGAGGCGTTCCTGATCCTCTTTCGGAGGCGGGCGGAGTTCATGACGGCTCAGCCGGGATTCGTCTTCCTGCAGATGCACAAGGGAACGGCGGGCAGTCGACTTCTGATGAACGTCGCGGTCCGGGAGCCGATCGAGGCTCTTGCCACGGCGTCGGTACCGGTTTCGATGATGGTGCGGTTGAAGGTGAGTCGGTCGACGGTGCCCGCGCAGAGGCGGGGGTCGGTGAAGGTCTTGGTCCAGCCTCCGAAGCACTCCCCGGTCCGCACAAGGGAGTGCACGTCTCGCCGTGCTCTCGCGCCCCCACCGGTCGGGGCAACCGGTGCGGGGTTTCGGTTCACGGCCGAGTCGGCCCGGCGGGTGTTGCGGGGCCGGTGGAGAGGACGTGGTCGACGGCGGCGTTGAGCGTCTCGGTCTCGGCGCCGAGGACGGATTCGCGGCTGGGCATGGCGCGTTCGACCGAGAGTCCGTTGAGGACGGTGAGAAGGAACCTGACGTTGCGGGTGTGGTCTCCCGGGGGCAGCGCGCCTTCCTCGGCGAGCACGGTCAGCCAGTGTTCGACCCGGCGCTGCATCTCCCGCTCATGGCCGAGGTATGCGGCGCGTACCGGTTCGGTGGGCTCGGGTTCGATGAAGGTCCGATAGAACGCGCCCCATGCGGTCCGCGCGTCTTCGTTGGTGCCGAGCGGTGCGAGGACCTGCCGCAGGCAGTTCAGCAGCCGTTCGCGGGGCGGCAGCGCCCGGTCCCGGATCGGGTCGCCGGGCAGCAGGTGTTCGTAGATCCGCGCGAGCAGGCTGTCCCGAAGGGCGCGCTGGGTGGGGAAGTGAAACCTCAGCGAGCCGGTGCTCACTCCCGCACGTGCGGCGACCGCTCGCACGCTCAACTTCGCCGCCATGTCCTCGGCGATCATCTCTGCCGCGGCCTGGAGGATCTTCTCCCGTGTTTCCATGCCCCGCTCTCCTTCGTTCTTCCCCAGCCCCCTCACTGTACTAGCACGTCGTACTAGTACAGCGTGTTAGCGTTTCCACTGACACGCTGTACTAGTGAGGGTGCGGCCTAGGGACGAAAGAGGGTCGGAGCATGGCCTGGAAGCAGTGGGCAGCGTCGAGGCGCCTCAAGCCGGGCGACGGCAGGGAACTGCAGCGGTTCCGCTGGTGGCAGCTCCCCCTGCGCTCCCTGTTCTGGCTACGGCTTCCCGGTGCCGGCGGGCACGCCCGCCTGCACGCCGTCGACGTACGGCACTGGGCGCGGTTGGACAACAGCAGGATCCGGGCGCACTTGTTCGTGGACGGCAGGCACGTGGCCGAGTCGAAACTGCCCGCTGTCTTCCCGGTCGACGGGGGTGTCATCGAGGTGGCGATGAGCAACTACGGGGTCAGGCGCTGCCACTACCGCCCCTTGGGCGGCCACCCGCGTCAGCTCACACCCGACCCGGCCTCGGCGGAGGGACGGCGGGCGCGTTTCGGCACCCGCCATCCGGGACTGAGCCGGGCGATCGGCATCGGATCGGTGCTGCTGCTCGTCATCGGTGTGGGCCTGAACCTGTTGCAGCTCGCTGGACCTGTCTCTCACATTCCCGCCGTCGCGCGGCGGGTCGGAACATTCGAGGCACCGGTACACCTGCCGATCTGGCTGAACCTCGCCCTGGGGGGTGGGGCCGTTGTGGCGAGTTTTGAGCGCGCGCTCCGCCTGCGGTTCTCCTCCCTGCTCGACACGGCCGGTCACTGACCTCTCGAAACGAGGAAGGCACGACCACGTCAGGCCTCTTCGTTCGGGTTCTCGCGGGACCGGCACAACCCGGCCGCAGGGAAATGCACGAGCACGGAGAAAGGAAAATCATCATGATCCAGTCAAGGTCAAGGCCCGCCGCCCGGTACGGGGTTGTGATCACCGCAGCCCTCTTGGTCCTGACCGGGTGTTCGTCCGGCGCCTCGGGACCGCGCGGCGCGTCCGCAGCGGCCACGTCGGCCTCCGTCCCGGCCCCGGCCCCGCTCACCTGGAGCACGTGCGGGAAGAACCTCGAGTGCGCCACGCTCAAGGTGCCGCAGGAGTACACCGAACCTGATGGCGCGCAGATTCCGCTCGCGGTCATGCGGCACCGGGCCACTGATCCCGGCCATCGCATCGGCAGCCTGATCTTCAACCCGGGCGGACCCGGGGTTTCCGCCACCGAAACACTGCGCGATCTTCCCGAAGCAGCCGGCACTCCCGGCGCCTTCTCGCCCGCGGTGCTCGCCAGGTTCGACATCATCGCGATGGACCCGCGCGGCGTCGGCGGATCGCGGGCCGTTCGCTGCCTGACCGACAAGCAGCGTGCCGACGCCGCCGGTACCGCCTTCGACCCTGCCGTCCCCGGGGGCAAGCCCCTGCCGCGACTGCTGGCCGATGCCGCCGCGTTCACCGAGGGCTGCGCCAGACACCAGAGCAGGAAGTTCCTGGCCAGCCTGTCCACAGACAACGTGGCCCGCGACATCGACCAGGTCCGTTCCGCGCTCGGCGAGGGCAAGATCACCTATTACGGCTTGTCCTACGGCACCGTGGTCGGCCCGATGTACGCCACCCTGTTCCCTCACCGCGTCCGCCGGATGGTGCTCGACGCGCCCGTCGACACCAACCTGTGGTTCGGCGACTCCCTCACCTTTCTCGACGACGTGGCCGTGGCGAGCGAACGGACGCTCGACGCCTGGTTCGAGACCTGCCGCACCGAAGGGACCGCGGTGTGCCCGTTCGGCGCGGGAGAACCGCAGGCGGCGTTCGACACGCTGATCGACACTCTGGAAGCGAAGCCGCTGAAGATCGCACCCGCCAAGGGCGCCACGCCGGGCGGCGAACTCGACGGCGCCATGACCCTTGAGGCCACCCGAGCCCTGGCCGGCGACCAGCACACCTGGCCGCTGCTGACCTCGGCGCTACTGGCCGCACAGAAGGGCAACGGCGCACCTCTGTACACCCTGTGGCGCGCCGTCACGGTTTCACCCTTCCCCGTCCCCACCGCGATGTTCGAAGCCCACACCGCGATACGCTGCGCCGACTGGCAGACCCCGGCCGGCATCGCCGCGCACCAAACCGCAGCCACCAAGGCCGTCGCCGAGGCCGAGCGGATCGGGACCCGGGCCGCCTACTCCGCCCTGAACTGCGCCCGGTGGCCCGCGCCGAACACGGACCGCGTCACCAAGCCGCTCACAGGCACCGGCGCGCCGCCGGCACTGCTGGTCGCAGGCCGACTGGACCCCGTCACCCCCCACCACTGGGCCGAGAACATGACCCGAACCCTGGACTCTGCGGTCCTGCTCACGCGTGAAGGAGTCGGACACGGCTCCTACGGCACCAACTCCTGCGTCAACAGCGCGGTCGACGCCGCCCTCATCCACGGCACACATCCCGCCGACGGCACCGTGTGCAAGACAGACAGGCCCGCCACCACCCGCCCCCTCGTCCTCACGAACCGTTGAGCCACAGCCGGTCTTCACCCGCACACGTACCCGCACGGCATGACCGTCGAGCGGGCAGAAGTCCACGCTCGCAGGCCTCGCAGAAGGCAAGGCCGCGGCTGGGGACGCCAGTTCAGGTCCGGGCTTCCGTGCCTGCTCGGTGAACCGGAGGCGCCACAGGCACGGGCAGCGAGGCGGGGAGTGCTCCCGGCACTTCCTGCCTGGCCGGAGCCGGCGGCGATCACCCTGTTGTCCGCCGCCGTGGCGTAAGCGCCGGTACTGCCCCGGGCTTCTTCCCTCATTCGCCGGTCACGGCTGCGCCGCCGTCAGGCGGTTCGCTGCTGTCGGCATAGACGACCAGCGTCTGTTCCGGCTGTTCGGCCAGGTGAAATGCGGTGTACGCATAATCGGTCATTCCCCGTTGCGGATGTCGTAGCCGTTTGCGACCGCTGTGCCGGGCCTGCACCTCGTACTGCGGCCACCAGTCCCGCACCTCCGGGCTTCCCTCGTTCAGGTCCTCGACGAGCCGGGTGTAGCGCGGGTCGCCGAAGTGGCGTGCCGCCAGCGTCCTGAGCCGTCCGAGCAGGCCGCGTGCTTCGGGTTCCCAGTCGACCAGGACGTCACGGGCCACCGGTTCGAGGAACACCCAGCGGGCGAAGTTGGCGGGCCGGTCCCCTTCAGTGATGAGCCCCGGGAACAACTCGTGGGCCGCCTGGTTGTGGCTGAGGACGTCGTAGTTGCCGCCGATGATGTACGCCGGGTTCGGCTGGAGCAGCAGGGGGACAGCCCCCGCCTCGGCCGTGAGCGGCTCGCGTTCCTCGGCTTCGGCCGCAGGTGCGTGACCGGCAAGCTGGAGAAGGTGGTCGTGCTCGTGCCGGTCGAGCCTCAGCGCCGCGGCGAGGGCGTTGAGTACCTGTTCGGAGACGCGGATCTTTCGTCCCTGCTCCAGGTACGTGTACCAGGTGGCGCTGATCCCGGCCAGCAGTGCCAGTTCCTCTCGGCGAAGTCCCGGAGTCCGGCGGCGGCCGGTCCGGGGCAGGCCCACCTCGTCAGGGGTCAGGCGTTCTCTCCGGCTGCGGAGGAATTCACTCAGCTGATGGCGTTGGTCCGGCTGCGTGGGCATCACGGATGGCACTTTCAGTTCCAGAATAAATGCGGTCTGGATACCAGGCTAAGCCCGTCGGAGACTGGTGTGCGAGCGCGGGGCCGCAGCACGACCGACGGTCACACCGGCGCCCGGCCGTCCAGTGCGCAACGACTGGCGGACGTTCCTCCAGGGCTCGCTGCCGTTCGGCGCTCCGGCCCCGGTACCGAAGATGGAGAGGGCAACTCATGTGCGGAATCAAGGGCAAAGTGGTGGCGATCACGGGAGCCGGCAGTGGCATCGGCGAGGCGACCGCGCTGCTGCTCGCCGAACGCGGTGCGCGACTCGTCCTCGGTGCACGCCGGTCCGAACGCCTGGCGGAGGTGGTGGCCCGGATCGAGAGGGCAGGCGGCACGGCCGTGCAGATCCGCACCGACGTGACCCGGCGGGACGACCTGCGGGCCCTGGTCGCGCTGGCCAGTGAGCGCTTCGGCCGGCTCGACGTGCTCGTCAGCAACGCCGGGGACGGCACCATCTCACCGCTCGACGATCTGCGTGTCGAGGAGTGGGACCACATGGTCGACGTCAACGTGAAGGGCGTACTGCACGGGATCGGCGCCGCGCTGCCGGTCTTCCGGGCTCAGGGAACCGGCCACTTCATCACCATCGGCTCCACGGCGGCGTTTCGCGTCGTGCCGACCATGGCCGTGTACGCCGGCACCAAGTTCGCGGTCCGGGCCATCTGTGAAGGACTGCGCCAGGAAGCCGGCGACTCCCTGCGGGTGACCACCGTCTCACCTGGTGCCACTGCGACCGACTTCGCCGAAGCGTCGACCAACAGCCAGGTCAGAGCAGGCATCACGAAGATGCGGGACGACATCGCGATCCCACCCGCCGCGATCGCCCGGGCCATCGCTTTCGCGATCGAACAGCCGGCCGCGGTCGACGTGAACGAAATCGTCGTCCGGCCCACCGCCCAGAGCTGATCTCCCCTGGTCCTGCCGGTGTGGACAAGCGCGTCCACGGGAGTGTTCCACGGAGCACATGGCGATACGGGCCCGCCGGCCGGTGGGCCGGGTGGTATGCCCGACTGGAAACGGCGGACGCGAAGCCAGATGACCAAGGCTGCTGAGACCGAAGATCGGCCTGGAGCCGCGTCCGCGGGCGATCTTCCCTGATCACCACGTGCGCCTGGACGCCCCGGTGCACACCTGGCCGGTGGACTGGGCGCGGGCGGTGGGTCAGGCTTCGGCGCGCTGCTCGTCGGCTCCCTCCTCCCTCGTGGCGGCCTGCGGCGAGGCGGCGGAGGGACCGGCGTTCGGGCGGCGCACGATCAGCCTGCTCACCGTGTACGACATCTCGGACGTCTCACGGCGGGGCGGCGGATGGTAGCGCCCGCCGCACACGGACAGGTTGACGATGAGGTACGCGTGCCAGTCGCGCCCGGTACCGCGCTGGTCGTCGAAGACACGCCGGCCGTTGGCCCACCAGACCACCGAGCGGGCGCCGAACTCGGTGCGCAGGTCGAGCCAGGCGCCGGGGCCGACCATGTCGTCACGGAAGTAGCGGTTGCTGCCGCGCACGTGGTTGGTGAACTCCAGCAGGTCGGGGTTGTCGGGGTGGTACTCGAAGACGTCCACCTCCTGGCCGCCGTCCCGCCAGGTCCAGATGGCGGGCCAGGCACCGATCTCCCGGGGCAGCCGGACGCGGGCCTCCAGGACGTCGCCGGTGCGGACCTCGAAGCCGTCCCGGCTGCCCTCGGTGGTGAGCAGTCCGGTGTTCCACCGGCCGTCCGCTCTGCGTCTGGCCCGGAAGACGCCCGAGCGGCTGTAGGCGGGGTCGGCCACCAGGTAGTCGAGTTTGTCGTCGCCCGGATTGACCGGGCCGCCGTTGGGATAGGCCCAGGAGCGGCCCGCCACCCACTGCCGCTCGGACGTGAAGTCGGCGGTGAACACCACGTCGGATGCGGCGGCGGACCGCGGGCCGGGGAGGGGGCTGCCCGGATTCGGTTCGTCCATGCCCGTTTTCTCTCCGTCCAGCGACGCGCCATGCGTGCAGACCAGGACATCAGCACAGAAAGAACCCGAACGAGTGAATACGGGCCGGTACTTCGGCACGGTTCCCGCGCGGACGGGTGTGCGCGGCGCGCGGTCCGGCGGCGGGCAGGGCAGGGCTTTCGTAGGCTTTGACGGCCTTTACGCAGGCGGGAGAAATCAGTGATCGAACTGGCCGCGGCCTTCGCCGTCGCGGGTGCCGCGAGCAACGCCATGGGTACGGCGTTCCAGCGCAAGGCGGCCTCCACCAGCGAGCGCGGCGGCTTCGGGCTGCTGGCCGAACTGGTGCGCCGCCCGGCGTGGATGCTGGGCATGGCCGGGGTGATCGGGGCCGCCGTGTTCCAGAGCCTGGCGCTGGTCAACGGGCCGCTGGCGCTGGTGCAGCCGCTGTTCATCCTGGAGCTGCCCTTCGCCCTGCTGATCGTCGGGCCGTTGCTGCACCGGCACCTTCCCCGTTACGGCTGGTGGGGGGTCGGGGCGGTGGTCGCGGGCCTGGCCGTCCTGCTGGCGGCGGCCGCTCCGCGCGGCGCCGGCGACCAGGCGTCGCTCACCCGCTGGGTCCCGGCACTGGTGCTGTGCGTGGGGGCGGTCGCGGTAATCACGCTGCTGGCCCGGCACGAGCGCCCGGCGGCCGGGCGTGCCGCCCTGCTGGCCTCGGGCTCCGCGATCGCCAACGCGCTGACGGCGGCTCTGCTGAAGTCGGCTTCGAGCACATTCGCCGACCAAGGGTTCCTCGCGTTCCTCGCGGCCTGGCAGACGTACGGGTTCGCGCTGGCGGGAACGGCGGCCGTGCTGCTGCTGGAGAACGCGCTCCAGGCGGGCCCGCTGGCCGCCGCCCAGCCGGCGCTGACCATCGGGGACGCGGTGGTCAGTCTGGCCCTGGGCGTCTTCCTCTTCCACGAGCGCGTCCGTACCGGGTGGTGGCTGGTGCCGGAGGCGCTGGGGGCGTTCTTCATCGTCGGCGGGGTGCTGGTGCTGAGCCGGGCGGTGCAGAACATCATCGAGCGTCCACCGCCCGGCTCGGACGACTAGGTGTTGCTGGCCATGACGTTGGTGACGCTCGCGTGGAGGCGTGAGGCTGGAGGACGGTTACCGGTGGCGGTGTGAGGCCGGTGGTAGTTGTAGTGGACGTTCCAGACCGCGATCGCCCGAGCTCGTTCTGCTTCAGAGGTCCACTGCCCGGCGTAGAGGAGTTCTTCGGCAAGGATGCGCTGGTAGCGCTCGACCTTGCCGTTGTGCCGGGGCGTGTAGGGCTTGATCCGCTGGTGGCGGGAGGCCCACGAGATCAGGGAGCGCACGAAGACTGCGGCGCGGTAGTTTGCGCCGTTGCCGGTGACCACGCGCACGACCCGGTGAATGCCGTGGGCGGCGGAGAACGCGCGGGCGCGGCTGAGGAACGCCACGGTGGTGGCGGCCTTCTCGTCGGGAAGGGGCTCGGTGTAGGCCAAGCGGGAGAATCCGTCGACGGCGGAGTGCAGGTGGACGTACCCGCTCTCGGCGCCAGCGGTCTTCGCGCGCTGTGCGGCCCTGGCCTGCTCGGAGCCCCGACCGTGGGCCCGCCACCCGCCGCCGTCGGGGATCCGTCCGACCTTCTTGACGTCCAGGTGGACCATGTGGCCCGGGTAGCGGGCCACGATCCGTTTCGACGGGCGCCTGTTGGCCGAGCCGTCGGGGTCGAGGAACCGGCGGTGGTTGATGCCCAGGCGCGCCAGCCACCGGCCTACGGTGCGTTCGCCGATCCACACTCCCTGACCTGCGAGTTCGAGGGTGATCCGGCGGGCGGACCACTTGTTGTCCCGCCGCAGCTGCTCGATGCGTCCGACGACATCGGGTGGGGTCTGGGGCGGTGAGGATCGCGGGATGCTTGGGCAGTCCTGCAGCCCGAGTTCGCCGTGCGTGTCGTACCGGTTCTTCCACTTGGACAGGCAGGCGCGGGAGACACCGGCCTCGGCGGCGACGTGCGCGATCGGACGGGTGCGGCAGCGCTCCACGAGCCTTCGGCGTCCCTCGATGTTCAAGGGGGCGTTCGCGTGTGTCACCGGAGCACCTCGGTGCTCCGGCCGGCCGTGAGGGCGGTGAGGAGGGGGAACGCGATGAGCAGCGCGACCGCAACGAGGAGTCCGCTTGCCCAGAGAGGCCCGAGGTCCCCGGCTTCGGTGCTGAGGGTGGCCGCAGCGATGACGGGGCCGACGGCGGCGCCCACGTTGAGCGCCGCGGTCGCATACGAGCCGGCCATGGTGGGGGCTTCCGCGGCCTCGTAGAGGACCTGCGTAATCAGCGTGCTGCCCAGCGCGAACGACAGTGCGCCCTGCACGAACACGAGGATGAACAGGGCGACCGGCTCGTTCGCCAGCATCGCGAGGGTCGGCCAGCCGATGAGCAGCAGCGGGCCGCCGACCGCGATGACCGGACCGGCACGCCGGTCGGACAGCCGGCCGGCGACGGTGACGCCCACGAAGGAACCCGCGCCGAAGAGCACCAGAGCGACAGAGATCCACAACTCGCCCAGGCCGGCGCTGTCGGTCACCACGGGGGCGAGGAAGGTGAGGCTTCCGAGGGTTGCCGAGTTCACCAGCGCGCCGAGCAGCATCACCAGAATCAACCGCGGCCGCGTGAGCTGGGCCAGCTCCGCTCGCAACGCTGGCCTGCCAGTCGCCTCATCCTCATCACGTCCTGCTGGGATTCCCTTCAGGATGCCGAGAGCGGCCGGCAGGCAGAGAGCGGCGACAGCCCAGAATGTGGCCCGCCAGCCGAGCAACGCGCCGAGCACCGAGCCGCCAGGGACACCGGCGATGGTGGCCACCGTCGTGCCTGACAGCAGCACGGCCAGCGCACGTCCTTTCCTGTCGGGTGGAACCAGCGTGGCCGCAGCCGTCAGAGCGACGGCAAGGAACCCTGCGTTCGCAAGCGCGGCGACGATCCGGGTGGCGAACAGGACCGGGAAGCTCGTGGTCATGGCGCCCACGGCATGAGCTGCCGCGAAAACGAGGACGAACCCGAGAAGGCTGGCGCGCCTGGGCCAGTTGCGGGCAAGCGCGGCCACAAGCGGGGCGCCGACGATCATGCCGACCGCGAAGGCCGAGGTGAGCGTTCCGGCTGTCCCGACGGTGACGTCGAGGTCTGAGGCGATGTCCGGCAAGAGGCCGGCGAGCATGAACTCCGAGGTGCCCATGGCGAAAACCGCCATGGCAAGCAGGTACAGCGGGAGAGGCATCGAGTGGCTCCGAGGTGAGGAGAAGCACGAGAAGGTCATCTCGTCACCGCGGCCAGCCCCATGGGCACACTCGCCCGGCCGCAGAATGCGGCGCGACGACAGGGCTACGAGCTCAGTGGTTCTGGGGGCTGACGGCGTGACCGAAAGCCCCCACCTTGTCTGACTCAGGACTCGACATGGCCCGCACGCTACCTGACCGATGCCCGTCGAAGCATCTTGGTTTCAGTGACATCGGCCTGTGTCATCAACGTCATGTCCCGCAACAACTAGGGCCTGTCCGGCGGATCAGGGGGCGGGGAAGCGGCGGTGCCGGTCGACCCAGGTGAGCGGGGTCTGGTGCGTCCGGGTGCAAGGCGGAGGAGGGAGTCGGCGCGCAGCGTCGGCGAGTGACGGCAACCCCTCGGACGGGCGTGCAAGACCCCGCGTCCGCGACATGATCCGCCGGACAGGCCAAGGCCCCGCGCGGACGGGCCGCCGTCCACCCGGTGGACGGCGGCCCGCGCGTTGCGGGGGGACGCTCAGCGGTCCTGGTTCACCTTGGCCAGCGCCTTGGCGAGCCCGTTGGCCCAGAGCTGGTTGACGCGGGAGCGCTCGGTGGCGTTCGGGTAGCGGTTGGTGCAGGAGGTGCCGGGACCGCCGCCGGACATCAGCTCGCTGCACGGGCCGCTGTAGTGGTCGGGCAGACCCAGCACGTGGCCGGTCTCGTGTGCGGTGACCCGGATCGAGTCGTACTGCTGGTTCTGCGCGTAGTCGAGGAAGACGTAGCCCCGGCCGTGGCCGTCGGTGGAGGCGTAGGAGCCGCGCGAGTCGTTGCCCTCGTAGTAGGAGAAGTTGCCGGTGCCGGTGGTCGAGGCGAGCTTGACGTTGGAGACCGAGCTGTTCCAGATGGACGTGGAGCTCGATATCTGCGAGCGGAAGCTCGGCGCCTGGCTGGCGTTGTAGTAGACGGTGACGGCCTTGAGGCTCGGGTTCTCGGCCCGCTGCTCGGCGACCGACTTCAGCACCGCGTCGAAGAACGCCTTGGTGTTCGCCGCCTCCTGGGCCGAGCCGGTGTACCCGGCGTGCGCGGCGACGGGGGCGGGCTGGGCGGACGCGGGGGCGGTCGCGCCGAACGTGGCGGCGGCCACGCCGAGGCCGAGGGCGAGGAGGGATCTGACGGTCTTGGCGGACGTACGGGACGACGTCATGTGGGGTCCTCGTTTCGTACGTGGGGAGGGCCGCCCATTGGGGGTGAACGGCCGGTTGCTCCTGAGTCTCGGACAGGTCAACGGCGTCCGGATGATGGCAAGTTGGGATAGCAGCGTGCTATCGGCGGCACCGCGCGACGGACCGGGGACGCGACGGACCGCGGACCGTCGCGTGGGGTGCGACGATCCGCGGTCCGGGGTGTACGGCCGGGCGGGCCCGGGGTCAGCGGGCCTGGTTCACCTTGGCCAGCGCCTTGGCGAAGCCGTTGGCCCAGAGCTGGTCGACCTGGGCGCGCTCGTTGGCGTCCGGGCTGGAGTTGGTGCAGGACGGGCCGGGGCCGCCGCCGGACATCAGCTCGCTGCACGGGCCGCTGTAGTGGTCCGGCAGGCCCAGCACGTGGCCGGTCTCGTGGGTGACGACGCGGACCGAGTCGTACTCCTGGTTCTGGGCGTAGTCCAGGAAGACGTAGCCGCTGCCGTGACCGTCGGTGGAGGCGTACGAGCCGCGCGAGTCGTTGCCCTCGCGGTAGGAGAAGTCGCCGGTGCCGGAGGTGGCCGACAGCTTCACGTTGGAGACGGAGCTGTTCCAGATCGAGGCGGCGCTCGATATCTGGGAGCTGAAGGTCGGCGCGCCCGACGGGTTGTAGGTGATGGTGACCGACTTCAGGCCCGGGTTCTCGGCCCGCTTCTCGGCGACGGACTTCATGACCGCGTCGAAGAACGCCTTGGTGTTCGCCGCCTCCTGGGCCGAGCCGGTGTACCCGGCGTGCGCGGCGACGGGGGCGGGCTGGGCGGACGCCGGGGCGGCCGCGCCGAACGTGGCGGCGGCCACGCCGAGACCGAGGGCGACGATCATTCTGGTGCTCTTGGCGGGCATGCTCGAGGACGACATGTGGGGTGCTCCTCTTTTCGATGCGTGTGGGGGTGGCCGTCGTTCGAGTGGGGGTGAACGACCGGCTGCCTCCGAGTCTTGGATAGATCAACAGGTTCCGGATAATGGCAAGTTGCGATAGCACCGGGCTATCACCGGCAACTCGTGGCGGTGCGCGGCGATTTATGCGTCTGGCGTGAGCATGCAAAACCGCCCTAGGCTCCCGTCATGGAGCTAGAGGTGAGGCACTTCCGGATTCTGTGCGCCATCGCCGATGCGGGCAGCCTGCATCAGGCGGCGCGCGAACTCGGCCTGGCCCAGCCCTCGCTGAGCACCCAACTGCGCCGGATAGAGAACACGCTGGGCGGACCCCTCTTCACCCGCGACCACACAGGCTGCCGCGCCACCCCACTCGGCCGGCTGGTGCTGAGCCGCGCCCGGCCGCTGGTCGGGGAACTCGACGCACTGGTCACCGAGGCGCGCGCGGCGGCCGCCCGCGCCTCCGCCGGGCCCCGGCTGCGGATCGGCGCCACCGCCAGCCGTGCCCTGCCGGGCTGGCTGCGCCGGCTGCGCTCCCGCGTCCCGGCGGCCGAGCCCTCGCTCCAGATGGACGCCTCCGCCAACGCCCTGCTGCGCCAGGTCGCCGAGGGCGCGCTGGAGCTGGCGTTCGTGCACGAGGTGGAGGGCAGTCCGCTGCGGGTCCCGCCGGGGCTGCACATACGGGTGCTGGTCGAGCGGGAACCGCAGTTCGTGTCGCTGGCGGCCGACCATCCGGCGGCGGCCCGGAGCGAGGTGCGGCTGACCGAGCTGGCCGAGGACCGCTGGATGGTGGACTCCACGGTGGACGGCGAATGGGACGCGATCTGCCGGGTGCTGCGCGAGGCCGGGATCGAGCCGGACCTGTTGCACGGCGACTACCTCACCGCGTACTCGCTGGCCGCGACCGGCGAGGTGGTCACCGTCAGCCAGCCCACCGCGCACCCCGGCTCCGACCTCGCCATCCGCCCCCTGCACGGCGACCCGATCGGGGTGCGGCTGCTGCTTGCGGCCCGCACCGAGAACGACCTCGACCGGGGGTTCGAGGAACTGGCCGACGCCTACTGGGAGGTGGCGCACCAGGCGCCCGCGTACCGGGACTGGCTGGAGCGCGGGCCGGAGCAGCACCCCGCCTCGGCGTGCGGACCCGTCACGCGGACCGTGCCGGGCCCGGACCGCGGATCCGGTCAGGTACCCGACCCGAACGTCCGCGTGGTGTAGTGGGTTCGGTCGACGCGCAGCCCGGCCCGAGCCGCGCGGTGCAGGAGACGGGCGCGCGCTGCGATGCCCCGGGCCGTGCACGAAGTGGTTCCGGCGGGCAGCCGGATCGTGTGCCGCGGGTGGTTCCGCCCGCCGGCGGAGCACGGCCTGACGCCTCGCTGTCACGGTCACGGTCACGGTCACGGCGAGGGAGTACACGGCGCGGCCGCAGCACGCCTCGAGGGTGAAGCTGCCGGTGACCGGACCGGTGCACTCCGCACTCGTAGGCGCTCGGTCCCCGGCGCGGGTGGCGGACGCCGTGAGGTAGCCGGAGGCTTCCCGGGACGAGGCGGCGAGGTCGCTGGGCGGTCCGTGGCCGGTGTCCGGTACACGACAGCTTGTGGGCGTGCCGCACGATGCGCGGGCGCGCGGGCCCGGTTCACGTGAGACTGGACGCCGGACGACCGATCGGCGGGCCGGGAGGCGATGGGCGGGTGAACGCCGTCAACCCCACGGACAGCGCGTCCCTGCTGGCGGCCTTCGGCGCCCTGGGTGTGCTGGCGGTGACCTTCGCCGAGTCCGGGCTGCTGGTCGCCGGCTTCTTCCTGCCGGGTGACACGCTGCTGTTCCCGGCCGGGGTGCTCTGCGCGGTCCAGCACGGCGGGCAGCCGCCACGGCTGGTGCTGTGGCAGGTGGCACTGTGCGCGGCCGTGGGCTCGGTGGCGGGCGCGCAGGTGGGGTTCCTCATCGGCCGGCACGGCGGCCGGGCGCTGCTCACCAGGACCTCCGGCCACCGGGCGAGGGAGAGCGTGGCGCGGGCGGAACGCCTGCTGGCCCGGTACGGGTATCGCAAGGCGCTGGTGATCGGCCGGTTCGTGCCGATGCTGCGCTCCGTGCTGCATCCCGCCGCCGGGGCGCTCGGGGTGCCGGCCCGCGTCTTCACCGTCTGGCAGACCGTCGGCGGGATGCTGTGGTCCCAGAGCCTGGTCCTGGCGGGCTGGGCGCTGGGCGCGTCGGTCGACCACGTCGACGACTACCTCCTCCCGCTGATCGCGCTGGTCGTCGTGATCTCCCTGCTGCCGCTGCTGGCGGAGGCGTACCGCTCCCGGCGCCGCCGGAGCGGGCGGGGCCAGGACGGCACGGGCGACTGAGGGGCCCGCGCGTCACCCGCCCGGCCCAACCGGAGTACGCCCGGCGGGCGAGGCCACGTGCGGGGTGTGACGGTGGCTGAGCACGGTGGCAGGGATGTAACCGTGCACCGGCGGCGAGGAGGCGGCATGGCTGACACGGGAGGCGAGGGCGGCACCGCGTGTGCGGCCGCGCCCGGCCCGGACGTCCCCGAGGGGCTGTCCGGCGATCCGTTCACCGAGGTGGGCGCGGTCGCGGATGCCGTGCTGTACGAGGGCTACCTGCTCTACCCCTACCGGCGCTCCTCGGCGAAGAACCGGGTCCGCTGGCAGTTCGGGGTACTGCTCCCCCGTACCTGGGTGGAGGCGGACGGCCCGGTCGCCGAGGGCGTCTCCGGTTCGGCGGACTCCTGGTACCAGCGCACCGAGTGCCTGGTACGGGCCGCAGCGGACGCGGTGCTGCGGGTACGGGTGCGGTACCTCCAGCTCCAGCGCAAGCAGGTGGAGGCGCCGGGAGAGGACGGACGGTACCGGCCGGTCGAGTCGCTGCGCGGGGACGACGGGACGGCGCACCTGAGCTTCGACGAGGCGGTCCCGTACGAGGTGGACCTGGCGTGGCCGCTGGCCGAGCTGCTGCGTGGCCCGTGCACCGCGGACGTCTCCGCGCCCCCGGCCGTGGAGACCGGGGATCTGGGCGTCGGGCGGGTGGTGCGCCGCCGCGAGCAGGTACGGGCGCACACCACCGTGGCGGCCGAGACGGCGGCGGACGGCCTGTACCGGCTGTGCGTGCGCACCGAGAACGCCGGCGAGGCACCGAACTCCCGTGCCCCGCGAGCCGAGGCGCTGCGGCAGGCGCTGCTCGCCGCGCACACCCTGCTCGGCGGTGAGGGGCTGGAGTTCGTGTCGCAGACCGACCCGCCGGCCGCACTGCGGGAGCGGGCTCGCGGCTGCCGCAGCGCCTTCACCTTCCCGGTGCTGGGCGGACCGGCCGGGCTGAGCGCGGACGGCGCCACCGGGCCCGTACTGCTCTCCGCGCCGATCATCCTGCCGGATCATCCGCAGGTGGCGCCGGAAAGTCCGGGTGACCTGCACGACGCCGCGGAGATCGACGAGATCCTGACGCTGCGCACGATGCTGCTGACCGACGAGGAGAAGGCGGAGGCGCGGGCCACCGACCCGCGTGCGGCCCGCATCCTCGACCGGGTCGACACGATGCCGCCCGAGGTCTTCGCCAACCTGCACGGCGCGATCCGCTCGCTGGCCCCGGCGCAGGAGACTTCCGGGGCGCGGCCCGCCTGGTGGCAGGAGGGCGGCGACGCGGGGCTGTCCCCGACCACGGACACGGTGACCGTGGCCGGCGTCCCGCTCGGCACCGGCAGCCGGGTGCGGCTGAACCCCCGGCTGCGCGGGGCGGACGCCCAGGACATGTTCCTGGTGGGGCGGACAGCCGAGGTGGCCGCGGTCTTCCACGACGTGGACGGCAGCGTGCACCTGGCGGTGACCGTGGACGACGATCCGGCGGCCGAACTGCACGGCTGGTACGGCCGTTTCCACTACTTCCGGCCCGGCGAACTCGAGCCCCTCGGGGACGACGAGCCGCGACCCGAGCCCCCGCCGGACCCGAGCCCCGGGCGCCCCTGACGGCGACACCCACTCCCCAGCGGCCGACCGACCGCAGCGAAGGCAGGCGACATGACCAGCGAGAGCCACACCACCGCGGCCCGTGAACGCGTCGAACGATCCGAGGGAACTCAGGGGATGGACGAGATCACCATCCTCTGGATCTCGGAGGGGATGAGCTGCGACGGCGACACCGTGTCGCTGACGGCGGCCACGCAGCCTTCCGTCGAGGACGTCGTGCTCGGCCTGATCCCCGGACTGCCCAAGGTCAACCTGGTCAACAAGGTGCTCTCGCCGAGCCTGGGCGGCGAGGACTTCCTCGCCCCCTACCGGGCGGCGGCGCGCGGTGAGCTGGACACCCCGTTCATCCTCGTCATCGAGGGCTCGGTGCCCAACCAGGACATCATCGAGGGCGACGGCTTCTGGACCTCGTTCGGCAACGACCCGGCGACCGGGCAGCCGCAGACCATCAACTGGTGGATCGACCAGCTCGCCCCGAAGGCGTGGGCGGTGGTCGCGGCGGGCACCTGCGCGGCCTACGGCGGCATCCACGGCATGGCCGGCAACCCGACCGGATCCATGGGCCTCGGGGACTACCTGGGCTGGGACTACAGGTCGACGGCCGGGCTGCCCATCGTCAACGTGCCCGGCTGTCCGATCCAGCCGGACAACTTCATGGAGACCCTGATCTGGGTCCTCCAGCACGCGGCCGGAGACGCGCCGCCGCCCCCGCTGGACCACATGCTGCGGCCGCAGTGGCTGTTCGGCAAGACCGTCCACGAGGGCTGCGACCGGGGCTCGTACTACGAGCAGGGCGACTTCGGCCTCGACTACAACTCCCCCAAGTGCCTGGTGAAGACCGGCTGCTGGGGACCGGTCGTCAACTGCAACGTGCCCAAGCGCGGCTGGATGGCCGGCATAGGTGGCTGCCCGAACGTCGGCGGCATCTGCATCGGCTGCACCATGCCCGGTTTCCCGGACGCGTTCATGCCGTTCATGGACGAACCCCCCGGCGGCACCCTGTCCTCCCTGGTCATCAAGCCGTACGGGGCGGTGGTGCGCCGACTGCGCGGCGTGACCAACGAGATGGTGAACCACGAGCCCAAGTGGCGGCACAGGAAGCGCAAGCTCACCAGCGGCTACGACCCGTACTGGCGCCCCTGACGCCGGTCCGGCCACGCGAGCGACCCCACCCCACTCCCACCACCCCGACAGCGAGGGGCAGTACCGCAGATGACGACCACCCAATCCCGGCCCACGGGGCGCAAACCCGCACAGCTCGTGGACATGTCCTGGGACCCGATCACCAGGATCATCGGCAACCTGGGCATCTACACGAAGATCGACTTCGCCAACCGCGAGGTCGCCGAGTGCCACAGCACCTCGTCGCTGTTCCGCGGCTACTCGGTGTTCATGAAGGGCAAGGACCCGCGTGACGCCGGGTTCATCACCTCACGCATCTGCGGCATCTGCGGGGACAACCACACCACCTGCTCCAACTACGCCCAGCAGATGGCGTACGGGATCAAGCCGCCGCCGATGGCCGAGCACATCACCAACCTCGGCGAGGCGGCCGAGTACATGTTCGACCACACGATCTTCCAGGACAACCTGGTGTTCGTGGACTTCTGCGAGGCCATGGTCAAGGCGACCAACCCCACGCTGCTGGCCCGCGCCGAGCGCACCGACGCCCCGCGTGGCGAGATCCACGGCTTCCGGACCATCGCCGACATCATGAAGGCGTTCAACCCCTTCGAGGGCGAGGTCTACAAGGAGGCCCTCCGGGTCAGCCGGGTCACGCGGGAGATGTTCTGCCTGATGGAGGGGCGACACGTGCACCCTTCCACGCTGTATCCGGGCGGGGTCGGCACCATGCCGCAGCCGAGCGTCTTCACCGACTACCTCAGCCGGCTGATGCACGTCATCGACTTCGTCAAGAAGGCAGTGGCGATGAACGACGACGTCTTCGACTTCTTCTACGAGGCCCTGCCGGGATACGAGGAGGTCGGACGCCGTCGCATCCTGCTGGGCTGCTGGGGCGCCTGGCAGGACCCCGCCGTCGTGGACTACCGCTACGCCTCGATGAACGAGTGGGGCAAGGCGATGTACGTGACGCCGGGCGTCATCGTCGACGGCGAGCTGGTCACCAACAACCTGATCGACATCAACCTCAACATGAGGATCATGCTGGGGAGTTCGTACTACGACGACTGGGTCAACGAGCAGCCGTTCGTCACCCACGACCCGCTGGGCAACCCGGTCGACATGCGGCACCCGTGGAACCAGACGACCGTCCCGGTGCCGCAGAAGCGCGAGTTCGACGGGAACTACAGCTGGGTGATGAGCCCGCGCTGGTACCACCAGGAGTCGGACAAGCACCTCGCCCTGGACACCGGCGGCGGCCCCCTCGCCCGCCTCTGGTCGACGGCGCTGAGCGGCCTGGTCGACACCCGGTACGTCAAGGCGGCGAACGGCAAGGTGCGCATCCAGCTCCCCAAGGGCGAGTCGCTCCCGGAGACCACACTGGAGTGGTCCATCCCGAAGTGGAGCAACACCCTCGAACGCGACCGCGCGCGGCCCTACTTCGTGGCGTACGCGGCCGCGATGGCCCTGCAGTTCCTGGAGGAGTCCATGGAACTCCTGCGGTCGGGCGAGACCAAGGTGTTCCAGGACTTCGAGGTCCCGGACGAGGCGATCGGCTGCGGCTTCCACGAGGCCGTGCGCGGGGTCCTCTCGCACCACCTGGTGATCAAGGACAAGAAGATCGCCAACTACCACCCGTACCCGCCGACCCCGTGGAACGCGAGCCCCCGCGACATCTACGGCACGCCCGGCCCGTACGAGGACGCCGTCCAGGGCCAGCCCGTCTTCGAGGAGAACGGCCCGGACGACTTCAAGGGCGTCGACATCATGCGCACCGTGCGCAGCTTCGACCCCTGCCTGCCCTGCGGTGTCCACATGTACATGGGCAAGGGCAGGACACTGGACGTGGTGCACTCCCCCACCTACGGCGCCGGCCATGGCTGACGGCGCACGGCTCGCCGACCCCGCGGTCGAGGCCCGGCTCGCCCGGCTGGACGAGCTGCTGGAGCGGCTGGAGTCCGGCAGCGACCAGCAGTCCGCCGAGGCCCTGGAGTCGGTGGGCCTGCTGACCGAGGTGTACGGGGAGGCGCTGGCCCGGATGCTCGACGGCGCCGACGCCGCCCTGCTGGACCGGGCGGCCGGCGACGAACTGCTCGCGCATCTGCTCGTGCTGCACTCACTGCACCCCGAGCCGCCCGAACGGCGGGCCGAGCGTGCGGTGGAGCGGCTGCGGCCGGCGGTGCGCGAGCGCGGCGGGGACCTTCAGTGGCTGGGCGTCGAGGGCGAGGTGGCCCGGGTGCGGGTCGACTCCGGCGGCGGTGGCTGCGGGTCGGGATGCGGCAAAGGCGGCGGCGACGTCACCGAGGTGGTGCGGGCGACCGTACTGGCCGCGGCCCCGGAGCTGCGGGCGGTGGAGGCGGTCACGGCCGAGCGGGCCGGGCCGCCCGCGTTCGTGCCGCTCGCCACGCTGACCACGCGCCGGGCGGAGCGGCCGCAGGGGACACGGTGAGCGGGGCCCTGGCCCGGCTGATCCGCTCCGGGGCTGCCGGGGCCGGGCGGCCCGAGACGTGCGAGCTGTGTGCCGCGCCGGTGGCCGAGGAGCATCCGCACCTGTTCGAGACGGCGGCCGACGAGGTCCGCTGTGTCTGCCGTCCCTGCTCGGTGCTCTTCGCCGAGCAGGGGTCGGGCGGCGGCCGGTACCGGCTGGTGCCCCGGCGGCGCATGCGGCTGGCGCCGGTCGACACGGCGGCGCTGGGGGTACCGGTGGGGCTGGTGTTCTTCGTGCCGCGCGCCGACGGCACGGTGACCGCGCAGGGGCCGAGCCCGGCCGGTGCCATGCGGTGGGAGGTGGACTCCGGTGCCTGGCGGGGACTGGCCGCCGCGTGTCCTCCGCTCGCCTCCGTGGTACCCGACGTGGAGGCGCTGCTGGTCAACACGGTGCGCGGCCGGGAGGAGCACTGGATCGTGCCCGTCGACGACTGCTTCCGGATGGTGGCCCTGGTCCGCGCGGAGTGGCAGGGGCTGTCCGGCGGCGGCCGGGTGTGGCCGGCCGTCGAACGGTTCTTCGCGGAGCTCACCGAGCGTTCGTGAAGCCCAGAGAGGAGACGATCATGGGCAGGATCAGAGTGGGCCGTCCCCAGGTGAAGCCGGACACGCCGACACACGTGCCGGGCCTCCACGAGGGCAATCAGGGCCCCTGTCAGGCGCAGGCCGGCCATCACGCCGACGGCACCGCGGATTCGCGCCGCTCCACGGGTGTCCGCACCAAGCGGCACGACGCCGTTCTCGACGTCATGCCGAACATTCCACCGGGATGAGAGGGCAGGAAGTGAGCGCCATGAAGATCCGGAAAGCCGCGCGAGCCGTCGAGGAGACGGAGCGGACCCTGTGGACGGGGCGGCGGGTGCTCGCCGCCCAGGCCGCCGTGCTCGCCGGTCTGACGCTGCTGCTGCTCGTGAAGGAGGTCCCCGGCATGCTCCGGGAGATCAAGATCTACCGGATGACCGGCGGCCGCCGCGCGCTCCGCCGGTACCCGTGAGGCACCGGTGCACGAGCTGTCGATCGCGACCGCGATCGTGGAGCGGGCCGGGGAGATCGCCCGCGCGGACGGCGCCGGGGACGTCTCGTCGGTGACCGTGCGCGTGGGTGAGCTGGCGGGTGTGGTGCCGGACGCGCTGCACTTCGCCTTCGAGGTGGCCCGGGACGGCACCCCGCTCGCCTCGGCCCGGCTGGTGGTGGAACAGGTGACGGCGGTGGCCTGGTGCGGCGGATGCGCCGAGGAGTTCGCGGTGGGCATGCCCCCGTTCTTCTGGTGCCCGGCCTGTGACCGGCCGTCGCAGGATCTGCGCAGCGGAAGGGAGTTGGAGATCACCGCCGTGGAGGCGGTGCCCTGATTCCCGCACGCGCGCACCGGCCCCGTCCCTTCGCGGGCGGGGCCGGTTCGTGTGCTCAGCAGATGCGCGGAAGCTGCTCCCCGAGCGGCAGGTCGAGCACGCGGGTGCCGCCGAGGCCGGTGGCGACCGTGACCATGCCGGGGTGTTCGGCGACGCACTCCCCGATCAGCGCGGCCCCGGTGCCCTGCGGGTGGGCCCGCATGGCGGCGAGCACGGCGTCGGCGTGCTCGCGGGGGACGAAGGCGACGAGCCGGCCCTCGTTGGCGACGTACATCGGGTCCAGGCCGAGGAAGCCGCAGGCGCCCGCGACCTCGTCCGGCACCGGCACGGCCCGTTCGGTGATCCGGACTCCGGTGCCGGAGGCGCGGGCGATCTCGTTCAGGGAGGCGCCGAGACCGCCGCGGGTGGGGTCCCGCAGCACGTGCACGTCCTTGGTGACGGCGAGCATGCCGGCGACCAGACCGGCGAGCGGCGCGGTGTCGGAGGCGATCTCGACGCCGAACTCCAGCCCTTCCCGCACGCTCATCACCGCGATCCCGTGCAGCCCCACCGGCCCGCTGACGATGACGGCGTCGCCGGGTCGGGCGCGCTGGGGGCGGATGTCGACGCCGTCGGGGACGAGGCCGATCCCGGCGGTGGTGACGTAGACGCCGTCGCCGTGGCCGGACTCGACCACCTTGGTGTCGCCGGTGGCGACGGTGACGTCCGCGGCGCGGGCGGCGGCACCGAGGGCGCGGGCGATGCGGTCGACGACGTCCAGTTCGACGCCCTCCTCAAGTACGAACGCCGTGGACAGGTAGGCGGGCTCCGCGCCGCTCATCGCCAGGTCGTTCACCGTGCCGTTGACGGCGAGGTCGCCGAGGCAGCCACCGGGGAAGAACAGCGGGCGCACCACGTAGGAGTCCGTGGAGAACGCCAGTCGGGCGCCGCCGAGGCGGAGCACCGCCGAGTCGGCGAGCCCGGCGAGGGTGGGGTTGCCGTAGGCGGGCGCGAAGACCTGGTCGACCAGCTCGGCCGAGAGGGCACCGCCTCCGCCGTGTCCCATCACGACCACGCCCTGGTCGCGCAGGGGGACGGGGCAGGTCCAGTCGGCGGGGTCGGCCGCGGGGGCCTCGGTGAGGTCAGCCAACGGGGTTCATCTCCTTGCCCGGGATGCGCGGTCCGCGCGGCGCGGGACCGTCTTCCATGCGGCGGTACAGGTGGTAGGCGGCGCAGGCTCCCTCGCTGGAGACCATGGTGGCGCCGAGCGGGGTGCGCGGGGTGCAGGTGGTGCCGAACGCCTCGCACTCGGTGGGCCTGATCAGCCCCTGGAGCACCTCTCCGGCCCGGCACACGGCGGGTTCCTCGGTGCGGATGCCGGTGACGTCGAAGCGGTGCTCGGCGTCGTGGGCGCGGTACGCCTCCGCCAGGCGCCAGCCGCTGGACGGGATGAGGCCGATACCCCGCCAGTTGCGGTCGGTCACCTCGAAGACGTCCTCGATCATGCGCAGCGCGGCGGGGTTGCCCTGTTCGCGCACGGCACGGGGGTAGGCGTTCTCCACCCGGTGCTCCCCGCGCTCCAGCTGGTGCACGGCGCGGCGGATGCCCTCCAGGATGTCCAGCGGCTCGAACCCGGTGACGACCATCGGCACCCGGAACCGCTCGGCCAGATCGGGGTACTCGCCGGTGCCCATCACGCTGCACACGTGCCCGGCGGCGAGGAAGCCCTGCACCCGGCACTCCGGGGCGGTCATGATCGCCTCGATGGCCGGGGGGACCCGGACGTGGGAGACCAGCAGGCTGAAGTTGTCCAGGCCGAGTCTGCGGGCCTGGTGAACCGCCATGGCGTTGGCGGGTGCGGTGGTCTCGAAACCGATGGCGAAGAACACCACCTGCCTGTCGGGGTTCCTCCGCGCCAGTTCGAGTGCGTCGAGCGGGGAGTACACCACGCGTACGTCGCCGCCCTCGCCCTTGACCCGGAACAGGTCGCGGTCGCTGCCGGGCACCCGGAGCATGTCGCCGAAGGAGCAGAAGATCACGTCGGGGCGGGCGGCCACGGCGAGGGCCTTGTCGATGACGTCGAGCGGGGTGACGCACACCGGACAGCCGGGCCCGTGGATCAGCTCGACCTCGTCGGGCAGGAGTTGGTCGATGCCGTGCCGGATGATGGAGTGGGTCTGGCCGCCGCACACCTCCATCAGGGCCCAGGGCCGGGTGACGGTGGCCCGGATCTCGTCCAGCAGACGGCGGGCCAGCGCGGGGTCGTTGAACTCGTCGATGTACTTCACCGGTTCTCAGCTCCGCTTCCCTGGCGCCCGGCCTGCTCCCAGGCGTCGCCGAACTCCTCCTCCAGCAGCCCGAGCTGCTCGAAGAGCTCCAGCGAGGCGCGGGCCGACTCCTCGTCGAGCCTCTGGAGGGCGAAGCCGACGTGCACGATGACGTACTCCCCCACCCGAACATCGGGCAGGTACTCCAAGCACGCCTGCTTCCGCACGCCGCCGAAGTCGACGAGCCCGGTGAGCGGGTCGGCGCCTTCGTCGATGGCGACGACCTTGCCGGGCACTGCAAGACACATGGGTCACTCCGTCTCGTCTGGGGTGGGGCTGATGACCGGGGCCGGCTCAGCGGGGGCGGGCCGGCGGGGTCACGTGGGCCGCGACCATGAGCTGGCCGAGCGCGAGGCCGCCGTCGTTCGGCGGCACCCGGCCGTGCCGCAGCACGGTGAAGCCGTCGGCGGCGAGCCGGGCGGCGCTGTCCTCCTCCAGCAGGGCGTTGGCGAAGACCCCGCCGGTCAGGGCCACCGTGGTCAGGCCGGTGGCCTCGCGGGCCCGTCGGCACAGCCCGGCGACCGCCGCGGCGACGCCCCGGTGGAAGCGGGCGGCGAGGACGGGCGCGGGTACGCCCTGGCGCAGGTCGGCGAGGAGGGCGCGCAGCACGGGGGCGGGGTCGGCCCGTGGCCCGGGGGTGAACGCGAAGACGTACTCCCCGCGGTCGGCGTCCCGCGCCTGGAGCGCGAGGGCTTCCAGGGCGAGCGCGGCCTCGGCCTCGTGGCCCGCGCGGTGACAGGCGCCGGTGAGGGAGGACACGGCGTCGAAGAGGCGGCCCATGCTGCTGGTCGGCGCGCAGGCGATCCCGTGGGCCAGCTGGCCCTGAAGCACGGCGCGTTCGGTTTCGGTGCAGGCGGCCACGCTGGGCAGGTCGGGCGCCCAGTCGAGGCCGGCCGCCCACAGCCGGGCCAGGGCCTGCCGGCAGGGGTTGGCGACGCCCGCGTCGCCGCCGGGCAGCGGGGCGGGGGCGAGGTGGGCGAAGCGGCGGTACGCGGTGTAGTCGGCGAGCAGGATCTCCCCGCCCCAGACGGTGCCGTCGTCTCCGTATCCGGTGCCGTCGAAGGCGACGCCGATGACGGGGCTGGCGCCGTCCAGGCCGTGTTCGGCCATGGCGGCGGCGATGTGGGCGTGGTGGTGCTGGACCAGCATCGGAGCGGGCAGTCCGGTCTCGGCGGCACGCCTCCGGGCGTGGGCCGTCGACCGGTAGCCGGGGTGCCGGTCGGCGGCGATCAGGCGCGGGGTGACACCGGTCAGGGCGGAGAGGTGGGCCTCGGCGCGGCGGGCGGCGTCCAGGGCGGCGAGGTCGCCCATGTCCCCGATGTGCGGGCCGAACCACGCCTGGTCGTCCTCGCCGAGGCAGAGCGCGTTCTTCAAATCCCCGCCGGCCGCGAGCGCGGGCCGCACCGGCACCGGGAGGGTGAGGGGTCTCGGGGCGTATCCGCGTGAGCGGCGCAGGAGTTGAGGAGTGCCGTCGGCGCGGACGCGGAGCAGGGAGTCGTCGCAGGGGGCTGCGATGGCGCGGTCGTGGACGAGCCACGCGTCGGCCAGTCCGGCGAGCCGGATGAGTGCCTGTGCGTCGTCGGTGACGATGGGCTCCCCGGAGCGGTTGCCGCTCGTCATCACGAGGACACGGGGTCCGGGCGGGTCGCCGGGCAGACCGAACAGCAGGGTGTGCACCGGGGTGTAGGGCAGCAGGACGCCGAGGTGCGGGCTGCCGGGCGCGATCCCGTCGGCGAGGCGGAGGCCGTCGCCGGCGGTACGGGCGCGCAGCAGGACGATGGGGCGTTCCGGGCCGGTGAGGGCGGCCCGCTCGGCGCCGGTGACGTGGGCCACGCCTTCCGCCGTGGCGAGGTCGGCGCACATCACGGCGAACGCCTTTCGGCCCCGTTCCTTCCGGGCGCGCAGGGTGGCGACGGCACGCGGGTCCGTGGCGTCGCAGGCGAGGTGATAGCCGCCGACACCCTTGACGGCGACGATCCGGCCCCGCGCGAGCAGGGCCCGTGCCCCGGCGAGCGCCTCGGCGCCGCGGGCCGGGCGCGTGAGGGCGCCGTCGGCCGGGACGAGGCTCAGACCGGGTCCGCAGTCGGGGCAGGCGACGGGCTGGGCGTGGAAGCGCCGGTCGAGCGGGTCGCCGTACTCGCGGGCGCAGGCGGGGCACATCGGGAAGCGGGCCATGGTGGTGGCCGCGCGGTCGTACGGCATCGCGGTGGCGATGGTGAAGCGGGGACCGCAGTGGGTGCAGGTGACGAAGGGATGCCGGTGGCGGCGGTTGGCGGGGTCGGCGAGTTCGCGCAGGCAGTCGGCGCAGGTGGCGGTGTCGGGCGGCAACTGGGTCCGGCCGGGGGTGTGCCGGGTGGCCCGGATGGTGAACGTCCCGTCCGTGCCGGTGGCGGGGAGGTCCTCGTGGCCGATGCCGGTGACCGAGGCGAGCGGAGGCGGGTGCTCGGCGAGCGCCGCGCAGAACCGCTCCACGTCGGGCAGCGGGCCCTCGACCTCGACGAGGACGCCGTCGGCGGTGTTGCCCACGAATCCGGCGAGGGCGTGCTCGGCGGCGAGCCGGTGCACATGGGGCCGGAAGCCGACCCCCTGCACCGTGCCCCGCACGGTGAGGCGGCGGCGCACCCGGCCCGTCGCGGGGGCCGTCATGCGAGGGGGGCCGCGGCCCGGTGGTGGTCGTGGCCGCCGTGGTCGTGGCCGTGCGGTCCCGGGGCCAGCGGCGGGCGGTGGGCGGGCGGCGCGTGCCGAACGGCGAGGGCGCGCTCCAGCAGCGCGTCGACGCCGTCGCCGCTCCGGGCACAGGTACGTACCGTCTCCACGCCGGGGTTGACCCGCTGGACGTTGGCGCGGAAGGCCGCCTCGTCGAATCCGGCGGGGGCGGCGAGGTCGGTCTTGGTGATGGCGACCAGGTGGGCGGAGCCGAAGGCCGTGGGGTACTTCAGCGGCTTGTCCTCGCCCTCGGTGACGGCCATCAGGGCGATCCGCAGGGTCTCGCCGAGGTCGTAGGAGGCCGGGCAGACGAGATTGCCGACGTTCTCCACGAACAGCACCTCGGTGTCGGCGGGGAGCCAGCCGTCGACGCGGTCGCGGACCTGGCCGGCCTCCAGGTGGCACAGCCCGTCGGTGAGCAGTTGCTGGACGGGGGCGCCGGAGCGGGCGAGGCGCTGGGCGTCGTTCTCGGTGGCGAGGTCGGCGGTGAGGGCGGCCACGGGGACACCGCGCTGGACGGCGCGGGCCAGGACGCGGCCGAGGAGCTCGGTCTTGCCGCTGCCCGGGCTGGACAGCAGGTTGACCACCGTGACGCCCCGTTCGGTGAGGTCCTCACGCAGGCGGGCGGCGAGATCGTCGTTCTTGGCCAGGACGGCCTGCTTGACGTCGGACCGGCACATGGGCACAGCTCCTCGGGAAGATCGTGGGCCCGGGCCGTGCCGGGCACGGCCCAGGGGTCTCACCGATCTTCGGGGCCGCCCGCCCTCCGGCCGGGCAGCGCAGCCGCGTGCGGGGGCCCGGATTCCACCGGGCGGCCCAACGGGGGCGGTGACGCGGCCGGGTCGTCCAGCAGGACGGGGACCAGGGTGTGCAGCGCGTCGACGGCCCGCTCCACGGCCTCGCGCACCGGGTCGCTGAGGCCGGGGGCGATGTCCTCGTCCGGGCCGGGCAGCACCGCGGGCTCGCAGGCGAGGACCAGGACGCGGGGCAGGGGTTCGTCGCCGAGGTGGGTGGCGAGGGCGAGCACCTTCTCGGGGTCCATGCCGTGCGCCTCCGGCACGACCGTGCCGTCCGGGGGGTCGGCCTCGACCAGGGAGAGAGTGCCGGGGCGCTGTCCCCGGGGCGCGGCGTCGATCAGTACGGCGGTGGCGCAGCCGCTCAGCAGGGCGTAGGCGAGGTCCATGCCCCGGATGCCGAAGTCCCGTACGTGCGCACCGGGCGGGAGGGGGCGCCTGCCGAGGGCGCGGATCACCTCGGGGCCGAAGGCGTCGTCGCCGAGGAAGATGTTGCCGACGCCTGCCACCAGCAGGGGCTCGGGGGCGGTCACCGGCCGTCTCCGGGGCACAGGGGCCGGGTGGTGGCGGCGGGGACCTTGCGGACGAAGGCCGAGCGCAGGGCGTGGTAGGGCGCGGCGGGGTCGGAGAAGACGGCGTGCATCCGGGCGAGTTCGTCGCGCCGGTGGTCGGCGAGGGGGCGTACGGCCTCGTCGGCGTGGCGGGCGGCGGCCTTCGCTGCGATCCGGTCGGCGAGGCCGGGGGCGGCGGCGACTTCGGCCGCCATGGTCTGGACGGTGCCCGCGAACTCGCCGGGCGCGGCGGGGACGAGACGGTCCACCAGCCCGAGCCGCGCTCCTCGGGCGGCGCTCACCGGCAGGGCCTCGGTGGTGAGGCGGCGCGCGGTCCCGGGGCCGGTGCGGCGGGGCAGGGTGTAGGTCCAGAACTCGGAGCCGTACAGGCCCATGCGCCGGTAGTGCGGGTTGAGGACGGCCCCGGTGCGGCACCACACCTCGTCGGCGGCGAGGGCGAGCATGGCGCCTCCGGCTGCCGCGTTGCCCGCGAGCGCGGCGATCACCAGCCGGTCGGTGGTGCGCAGGACGGCCTCCACCACGTCGTCCATGGCGTTGAGGTTGCGCCAGGACTCCTCGCCGGGGTCGGGGGCGCCCTCGATGACGTTGAGGTGGATGCCGTTGGAGAAGAAGTCGCGGGCGCCACCGAGGACGAGCACCGAGGTCGGGCGGGTGAGGGCGTACCGGTAGGCGGCGAGGAGTCTGCGGCACTGCTCGGTGCTCATCGCGCCGCCCGGGAAGGAGAAGCGCAAGAAGCCGGTGCCGCCCTGCTCGTGGTAGCGGACGTCGCAGAAGGTGCGCCGTTCGGCGGGTAGGTCGAGCGGGGCCGGGATCTCGGGCAGGGCGGGGTGTGCGGGGCGGTCCAGGAGGCGAGGACGGTGGCGGCGGGGCGCCTGAAGGGCGCCGGGTCGCCGGAGTTCCTGCGGGGGCGCAGCTCGGGAATCCAGACGGCGCCGTCGCGGGTGGCGCGGCAGACGGCTCCGCCGCGGGTGGCGAGGAGGTCGCCGGGACGGCCGCGGAGCCGGTCCTCGAGGTGGCCTCCGTGCAGGAAGACCTCGCGGCCGTGGAGTTCGTCCAGCACGCCCGGCTGGGAGTCGGCGCCGCGCAGCCGGCGCAGCACGGTGCGGGTGTCGTCGCGCTCCCAGTCGATACGGCGCCGGTCCTGGCGGAAGGGATCGCGCCAGACGACCTCGGGCCAGTCGCCGGTCTGCGGGCGGGGTTTGTGCTCGCCGCCGGCGAACCGGCGCACGGCCCGGTGCAGGGCGGTCATGGCGGCGTCGGCGGCCTCGTTGCGGTACAGGTCGCTCTTCCCGGTCTCCGGTACGGCGAAGGGCTCGTCGGCCCAGACGGCGCCCGCGTCCATGCCCGCCTCGGCCTGGAGGACGGTGACGCCCCACTGGCCGGCCTCGCCCTCCACGGCCCAGTCCAGTGAGGAGGGGCCCCGGTCCCCCGGCGGTCCCGGGTGCACGATCAGGCAGGTGTGCTCCCGCCACACGTCCTCGGGGATCGCGGTCTTCAGCATGGGCGCGACGATCAGCTCAGGGCGTGTCTCGCGCACGGCGGCACGGACGGGGTCGGGGCCGTGCGTGGCGAGCACGACGTCCACCCGGTGTCCGGCGTCCGAGAGTTCGGCGTAGGCGCGCTGGGTGAGGCTGTTGAACGCGCTGGCGACCAGCAAAATGTCCATGAGGCCGTATATTCGTCTATTTTATGGACGGCATGTAGGACCATCGGACCGTTTCCTCGCTCGCTCCCGGCCGCTTGCTCCCGTACCAGGGCATTCCGGCCCGTTCGGGGCAAGCACGTGTTCGGTCGCCGGTCCGGGATTCGGATGCGGGGCGGGCCGGGCCGCGGCACGCCGGTCCAGGGCGTACGGCCCGGGTAGCCCACGCGGCCCAGTGAGTGTCTCCCGGTGTCCGGTTTGCCCGTAGCGTCGGAGGTGACCGGCGGTCAGCTCGGCGGCTGCGGAGGCGAGGCGGGCTCGTGGTGGGTGGTGACGGGCGGCGGACGGGGCGCGGGCGTTCCCGTGCGGGCGCGCGGGGCGCGGTACCGGGCAGCCGTGCGGCGCACTCCGTGCGGCTGCCCCCGGCGACCCGGCCGGTCCCGCGTCCCCCGACGGCGGAGCGGACGGTGGGGTGGCTGCGGATCGCGGCGGCCTACTCGTGGCGGCTCATCGTGGTCGGGATCGTCGTCTGGGGCCTCTTCGGTGTGCTGGGCCGCTTCCAGCTCATCGCCGTCTCGCTGTTCCTGGCGCTGGTCGTCACCTCGGTGCTGCGGCCGCTCGCCGATGCGCTCGACCGGTTCATGCCCAGGCCGCTGGGCGTGGCCGTCGCGCTGATCGGCAGCGTTCTGCTGGTGCTGGGCCTGCTGGCGCTGGTGGGCAACGCGGTGGCGGGCGAGTCGGCGCGGCTGAGCGGGGAGTTCCGGGGCGGGGTGCACCGGATCGAGGAGTGGCTGCGGCAGCCGCCGCTCCGGCTGAGTCAGGGGCGGCTGGCCGCGTTCCAGCAGGAGGTGACGGACTATCTCTCCCGGCACCGGGCCGATTTGTTCAGCAGCGCGGTGTCCGGACTCGGCCGCCTGGTGGAGGTGATCACGGGCGGGGCGCTGGCGTTGTTCGCCTCGGTGTTCTTCATCCACTCCGGGGAGAAGCTGTGGAGCTGGGTGAGCCTCCGCCTGCTGCCGCGCGGGGCCCGGCCGGTGTGGGAGCGCGCGGGCAGGGCGGCCTGGAGGACCTTCGCCGGGTACACCCGGGGCATCATCATCATCGCCGCGACCAACGCGGTCCTGGTCGGCATCGTGCTGTTCGTCCTGCGGGTGCCGCTGGCGCTGCCGCTGACCCTGCTGGAGTTCTTCGCCGCGTTCGTCCCGCTCGTGGGCTCTCCGGTGGCGCTCGGAGTGGCCACGGTCGTGGCCCTGGCCGGCCGCGGCCCGCTGACGGCCGCCGCGGTGCTGGTGCTCGTCGTGGTCATCGGCCAGTTGGAGGGGCACGTACTGCATCCGCTGGTGATGAGCTGGGCGGTACGGCTGCATCCGCTGGTCGTCGCGGTGTCCGTGATCGCGGGCAGCATCGTGGCCGGGGTGATCGGCGCGGTGGTGGCGGTGCCGTTCGTCTCGGTGCTCTGGTCGGTCCTGGGGGCGCTACGGGCGCCTCCGCCGGCCTGACGCGGACGAGAGGTCCTGGCTCGCGCCGCTGCCCAGGGTGACGCTGGCCTCCACGGCGTGCAGGTCCGCCAGAACGCGGCTGTCGCCGGCGTCGGAGGCGAGGGCGAGGAGGAAGGCCGGGTGGGCACCGGCGGCCACGGTCAGTTCCACGCGGGCGGTGCGACCGTCGTGCGGGACGTCCAGGGCGACGGTGTGGGCGGGATGGCCGCCCAGCTCGGTGCGGTGGGACTCGGTGAGGGTGGGGGCCGCGTCGGGGAAGAAGAAGGCGGCGTTGGAGCGGGCGGCGCCCTCGGCGGTCCGGCGCAGTTCGGTGCTCGGTACGGGCCGCCCGGCGGCCCCGGTCAGCACCGCGGCGTCGCCGGCCGGGGCGGCGTCGGACGTGCGGCTGATCCGGGAGGAGAACGCGCCGAGCAGCTCCCGGTCCGCCGCCGGGTCGTGGCGCCACCCCTCCGGCACGGTGTAGGAGACCCCCGCGCGGATGTCGGTCACCCGCGGCCGGTCGCCGTTCCGGCCGGACCAGGCGAGCGCGGCCCCTGCGCACGCGACGGTCACGCCGAGCGCGGCCAGCCCCGCCCACAGCCGCGGTGCCGGAGTCTTCGGTGATGGCGTCGTCATGCCCTCAGCCTGCCCGAACGGGCGGAAGTACGCCTGGGTGCGGGTATCCGGACGCCGCCGTGCTGAGTAGCGGCTCCGTCAGGGATGAGTACCCGGGCTCACGTGTCCGGCACCGGGCGGCCCGTAGCGTCGGGGGTGCCGGAGCGGCGGGAACCGAGGGGTGGGGTCATGGGCGGGTACGCAGCAGTCGTCGGGGCACGGCAGCGGGGACCGTGGCCGGCGGCCTACCTGGTGGTCGTCGGTGTGCTGGCCGCGGGCGGCGCCCTGCTGAACCTGATGCTGTGCTACGCCGCCGTCTTCGCCACCGACGACTGCGGCATCACCCGCCCGGAGCCGCTGCGCTGCACGGGTGGCGGTCTCCTGCTGATGTGGGGGCTGCCGTGGGTGGGCCTGGTGTGCGCGGCGGGCGCGGCGCTCGCGGTCGCCGCCCGGCGGCGCGGTCTCTGGCCGTGGTGCGGAATCCCGCTGGGGGCGCTGGTGTACGCGGGCGGGCTGGCACTGCTCTGGCAGGTGGTCGTCGCATGACGGTGCGCGGGCCGGCCCGGGGGCCGGTTCCCGCGCACGGGGTGGGCTGCCGGGGCGTCAGCCGTTGGCGAGGGCACGCACCCTGGAGAGGGAGCCGTTGAACTTGTCGTGGTCGCCGACCGTCTTGCCGGAGGAGGTGTACTGCCACATGGTGTGCGTGGACCAGCCGGCCGGCAGGGTGCCGGGGGTGGAGGCGTAGCGGGCGATCCACAGCGGGTGGGAGGAGGCGAAGCCGGCGTAGTTCCCGGTGCAGTCCTTCCACCAGTTGGTGGCCGTGTAGATGACCGCCGAGCGGCCGGTACGGGCCTTGTAGCGGTTGAGGAAGTCCTTGATCCAGCTCACCATCGCACTCTTGGACTTGCCGTAGCAGGACGCCCCGTAGGGGTTCCACTCGATGTCCAGGACACCGGGCAGCGTCCTGCCGTCCTTGGACCAGCCGCCGCCGTGGTCGACGAAGTAGTCGGCCTGGGCCTTGCCGCCGGTGGTGTCGGGGGTGGCGAAATGGTAGGAGCCCCGGATCATTCCGACGCCGTAGGGGCCGTCGTACTGCTGGCCGAAGCTGGGGTTCTTGTAGTACGTGCCCTCGGTCGCCTTGGTGTAGGCCCATCTGGTGCCCGCACTCCACAGCGTGGACCAGGCGACGTCGCCCTGGTGGCTGGAGACGTCCACGCCCTCGGTCTGGGTCACCCGGTAGCCGGCCGACCGGTCACCGGCGAGAGGCGCACCCCCGTCGTGGGCGCGCACGCCCACGCCCATGTAGGCGCTGCCGCGCGGGGCGGTCGGCCCGCCGGAATGGGGCACGGCGGCGGGGGGCGACAGGAACAGGAGGAGGCCGGTCAGGACGCCGGTGAGACCAAGACGTGAGCTGCGGCCGCTGGGGAGGAGTATGTCGCTTCGCACGTCCTCCATCTGACCCGCCATCGGGCCGTCCCGCACGCGGGGTACCGCCGGGCGATGGTGCCGCCTGGGCCATGTGGGTGGCCCGGCCGGGGAGCGCCCCGGCCGGGCCGGACAAGCCGGACGGGTCAGCCGTCGATGCGGTGCTGGGTCCAGAAGGAGGTGAGGTCGGTGCTGGTGGCGGCCTGGGCGGCGGCCTTGAACTCGGCGGTGGTGGAGACGCCGTACCAGTGGGCGGCGGCGTAGTCCTTCAGCAGCTTCGCCATCGCGGTGTCACCGAGGACGCGGCGCAGGTCGTGCAGGGCGCACTTGCCGTAGCCGTAGACGACGGTGGAGTAGCGGGAGGAGTGCGCGTCCCAGTAGGCCATCGAGTTGGTGATCTTCTCGGCGCTGGAGGCCCAGGAGACGCTGCTCCAGCAGCCCGAGCCGGTCTTGCCCTGCGCGAGATCGGTGGCGTAGTCGGTGAACGACTCGTCCAGCCAGGGGGTGTTGTACTCGTCGTCGCCGACGATGCCGTACCACCACTGGTGGGCGATCTCGTGGGTGAGGGCGTTGGTGCTGACCAGGTCGAGGACGAAGCCGGGGTACTCCATGCCGCCGAACCAGAAGTTGTTGTCGATGACCGCGTCCAGCTCGCCGTAGGGGTACGCCCCGAAGCGGCCCGCGTGGGCGTCGACGGCGCTCTTGGCGGTGCTGAGCATCGACTGCGCGCTGGTGGAGCTGATGCCGGATACGGAGTAGACGTTGACCGGGACCCCGCCGGGTGAGGTGCCGGAGACCTTGCTGAAGGGCCCGGCGGCCCAGGCGAAGTCACGGACCTTCGAGGCGGTGGCGGTGGTGACCGTACGGCCGCTGCTGCCGGGGGTGTCGGTGGAGGTGCCGGTGGCCGGCACCAGCAGGCCGCTGGGGTGGTCGAGAGTGACCTTGAAGTCGGCGGCCAGCGAGTAGAAGGACTCGCCGTTGTTGGTGTACGGGTCCAGATGCCAGCCCGCGCCGTCGCGGACCGCGAGGACGGGCAGCGCGTTGCCGATGAAGCTGAAGGCGCCGTCGTGGCCGAACCGGTCGGCTCCGTCGGGCACGGTGATGCCGAGGTCGAAGCCGATGGTGGTGCTCTGGCCCTGGGCGAGCGGAGCCGGCAGCGTGATCTTCAGCGCGGTGCAGGCCACGGAGAGGTCACCCGCCGTGCCGCCGGTGACGTTGCTGACCTTGATGGGCGGCGCCGAGCACGTGCCGTGGTAGTTGTCCCACAGCCGGAGGTAGACCTCGCTGAGCGCGGTGGCGGAGGCGTTGGTGAAGGTGGCGCTCTGGTGGCCGCTCCAGACGGTGCCCGTGCTGTCGCTGCTGAGGCTGACGGTGTAGGCGGGCGCGGCCGGGGTGCGCACCGAGTCGGCCGGGGGCGGGGTGGTGCCGCCCGAGGTGTCGAGGGCGATGTCGTCCAGGACGAAGCTGGTCTGCAGGCTGGAGTCCTCGGTGCCGGTGAAGGCGAGGTTCACGGTCTGGCCCGCGTAGGAGGAGACGTCGATCGTCTTGCGTACGTAGCCGGAGGCCCGGTCGAGGTTGGAGTAGCCGGCGAGCGTGCTGGAGCCCGCCTTGACCGTGAGTTTGTCGTAGGCCGTGGACGAGGTGGTCTCGGCGGTGTCGACGTGGAGGTAGAAGCTGAGCGTGGCGGTCGTGCAGCCGCCCGGCACGGTGACGCTCTGGGTGAGGGTGTCGGTGCGGGTGCGGCCGGTGCCGTCGAGCCAGGCGTACGAGGTGCCGCCGTGGGCGCTCTGGCCGGTGCGGCTGGTGACGAGCCCGGAGGGGGACTCCGTCCAGGGTGAGGTGCCGTTCTCGAAACCGCCGTTGACGACCGACTGCGTCGGGGTGCACGCGGTGGCGGCGGAGGGTCCGGACTGGGCGGCGGTGGCGGGGAGGGAGAGGGCGATCAGGGCGGCGGCGGTGAACACGCCGGCGGCGAGCGCCCGGTGGGGGGTGGGTCTCACACGCTACTCCTTTGGCGGCGGCCGGGGTCCGGCCTGCTCGGTGGCCGGTGCCGGCGGGTTACGCCGGGACGGCCGTGGGGCGGGGCTGCGCGAGCACTGCGCCACGCCCGCTCGGGCGTGGCTGCCGAAAGAGTGACAGATTTGACCTGGCCATGCCAGATGGTGGGCCGGAGTACCGGTACCGCCCGGCGAGCGGCACCGGCCCGGAGCCCGGTCAGGCCGGGCGCAGCTCCATGAGGACCGCGCGCAGCCGGGTGCCGTCCGGGCCGGGCCAGCCGGTCGCCACATGGCCGACCGCTCCCTCGGGACGGCCGGGCGCCTCGGCCCCGGCGACCGGGCGCAGGACGCGGTGGACGTGCAGCACGGTGCCGCGGGGCGCGGGCAGCGCGGTGCCCCCCGCGTCGTCGGCGGGGACGGGGATGTGCGGGGCCGACGGGAGCGGTTCGCCGGTGTGGGAGCGGACGACCTCGTGGTCGGGGGTGTCGGTGACGCTCTGGGCCATGGCCTGGGCGGTGCCGCCGATCAGGGCGAGCAGTTCGGTGGTCAGCACCGGGTCGTGGCAGCCGTCGTGGACCCAGCGCTTGCCCAGGACGCCGTGTTCCGCGGTGCCGATCAGACCGTCCTCGGCACCGGCGAGCGGGGCGTCGCGGTAGGTGAGCGGGACCAGGTAGGCGGTGGCCTCGGGGGTGGAACGGTCGGTGACCACCATGAACTCGATGCCGACCTCGCCCGCCGGGTCGTCCAGCCGGAAGCCGCCGGTCCGCTCCAGCTCGGGCGTGCCGGAACCGCGGTACCAGGGGCGGCCGGGAAGCCAGGCGGTGAGAAGTCGGACCTTGGTCGGAGTGAGGGTGGTCCTGTGGATGACGGCCATCGGGCGGCGCCCCTCCTGCGTTCGGTGACGGAACCTCCGGAGTGTTCCACACCGGTTCCGTCGCTACTGTGACCTGCGGGGCGGCAGTTGACGTGGTCCGGCTTCTGGCCGTGGGGGGCGCGCCGGAGGTATACAAGGCCGGTCGAGGGCGCGGGGAGCGCCGGGCCGGAACCGAGGGGACGAACTCATGGCGCGTGGCGGAGAGACGGCGAGACGGCGTCGGCTGGCGGGACTCGGAGCGCTGCTCGGCGGCTGCGCACTGGTCGCCGGTTCCGTGGTCCCGGCGGCGGCACAGCCCCACGGCCGCGGCACCGAGTACGTGGCCCTCGGGGACTCGTACACCTCGGGCCCGCTCATCCCGGACCAGGTGGACGCCGGCTGCGCCCGCTCGAACAGCAACTACCCCTCGCTGGTGGCCGCGGCACGGCGGGTGGACGCCTTCGGGGACGTGAGCTGTTCGGGCGCGACGACCGCCGAGATGTGGCGGGCGCAGGGCGGCAACGGTCCGCAGCTGGACGCGCTGAGCCGGGGCACCGATCTGGTCACGGTGCAGATCGGTGGCAACGACGTCGGCTTCGGCTCGATCATCGCCACCTGCGCCCGCCTCGGCGCGGCCGACCCGACGGGCAACCCGTGCGAGCGCTCGTACCAAGCCGCCGGATACGACGAGTTGACGGCCGCCGCCGCTCGTACCGCGCCCAAGGTCGACCGGGTGCTGCGGGCCGTACGCGCGCGGGCGCCGCACGCCCGGGTGCTGCTGGTCGGCTACCCGGACCTGCTGCCCGACGACGGCTCCGGGTGCTTCCCCGCCGTGCCGTTCGCGCGCGGCGACTTCCCGTACCTGCGCGACACCGGGAAGCGGGTCAACCTGATGCTGCGCCTGGTCGCGGCCTGGAACCGGGTGGAGTACGTCGACACCTACGGGCCCACGGTCGGACACGACATGTGCGAGGCGCCCGGCGTGCGCTGGATCGAGCCGCTCCGGCCCGCGTCCCCCGCGGCGCCCGCGCACCCCAACGCACTGGGCGAGGCGGCGATGGCGCGCGCGGTGCTGGACAGGCTGGAGCGGGGGCACGGCCGGCGCTGACCGGCGGCGCCCCCTGGCGGAGCATCAGTCGCCGAGCGCCCCGAGGACGACGCCCTGGGCCTCCTCCTGCACCCGCGCGAGGTGGTCCGGGCCGAGGAACGACTCGGCGTACACCTTGTACACGTCCTCTGTGCCCGAGGGGCGGGCCGCGAACCAGGCGTTGGCGGTGGTGACCTTGATGCCGCCGATGGGCGCGCCGTTGCCGGGCGCCTCGGTGAGGACGGAGGTGACCTCCTCGCCTGCCAGGGTGTCGGCCGTGACCTGGGCCGGGGACAGCTTGGCGAGCAGCGCCTTCTGCTCGCGCGTCGCCGGGGCGTCGATGCGGGCGTATGCGGGCTCCCCGAAGCGCTCGGTGAGGCCGGCGTAGTGCTCGGAGGGAGTGCGGCCGGTGACGGCGGTGATCTCGGAGGCCAGCAGGGCGAGGAGGATGCCGTCCTTGTCCGTGGTCCACACCGAGCCGTCGCGGCGCAGGAAGGAGGCGCCCGCCGACTCCTCGCCGCCGAAGCCGAGGTCCCCGCTCAGCAGTCCGTCCACGAACCACTTGAAGCCGACCGGCACCTCGACGAGCCTGCGGCCCAGGTCGCCGGCGACCCGGTCGATCATCGTGGAGGAGACGAGGGTCTTGCCGATCCCGGTCGCCTCGGGCCACTGGTCGCGGTGGCGGTAGAGGTAGTCGATGGCGACGGCGAGGTAGTGGTTGGGGTTCATCAGCCCGCCGTCCGGGGTGACGATGCCGTGCCGGTCGGCGTCGGCGTCGTTGCCGGTGGAGATGCCGAACCGGTCGCGCTGCTCGATGAGCGAGGCCATCGCGTACGGGGAGGAGCAGTCCATCCGGATCCTGCCGTCCCAGTCCAGCGTCATGAAGCGCCAGGTGGGGTCGGCGTGCGGGTTCACCACGGTCAGGTCGATGCCGTGCTCGTCGGCGATCCGGCCCCAGTAGCCGACGGAGGCCCCGCCGAGCGGGTCGGCGCCGATGCGCAGCCCGGCGTCCCGCACCGCGGCCAGGTCCAGCACGCTCGGCAGGTCGCGGACGTAGGCGCCGAGGAAGTCGTACCGGCCGGTGGTGTCGGCGGCGAGCGCGCGGGCGCAGGGGATGCGGCGTACGTCCTTGCATCCGCCCGCGATGATCTGGTTGGCACGGTCCTGGATCCACGAGGTGGCGTCCGAGGGGGCCGGGCCGCCGCTCGGGGGGTTGTACTTGAAACCGCCGTCGGCGGGCGGGTTGTGCGAGGGGGTCACGACCACGCCGTCCGCGAGGCCGTCGGTGCGGCCGCGGTTGTGGGCGAGGATGGCGTGCGAGACGGCGGGGGTGGGGGTGTAGCCGTCCTCGCTGTCGATCAGGACGGTGACGCCGTTGGCCGCGAACACCTCCAGCGCGGTGACCTTGGCGGGCACGGACAGGGCGTGGGTGTCGGCGCCGAGGAACAGCGGGCCGTCGGTGCCCTGGGCGGCGCGGTACTCGCAGATCGCCTGGCTGGTGGCGGCGATGTGGTCCTCGTTGAAAGCGGCCGCCAGGGACGAGCCCCGGTGCCCCGAGGTGCCGAAGGCGACCCGCTGGGCGGGGTCGTCCAGGTCCGGGTGCAGGGCGTAGTACGCCGTGACCAGCCGGGCCACATCGACGAGGTCCTCGGGGCCGGCCGGACGGCCGGCTCGCTCGTGCGCCATGGGTCCGCTCCTCCGCATCAGTGTCTCTTCGAACGCTCGGAGCCATCTTGGCTCGTCAGAGGCCGTACCGGCGAATGGACCCACCCGGGCCGGCGCCCTCTTCCGCGCTCCGCTCCACCGGAGTCCGCGCGTCCGGGTTCATCTGCCCCACCGGGCGCGTGTGCAAGCATGGCCGGCACGCGAGGGACCGGAGCGGCAGGCGTGATAGATGCGGACGGTCTGCTGCTGGCGGCGCTGGACGACGAGGCGGCCGCGCTCGCGTGGATCGCCGGGCAGGCGCGGGGGTGGGAGACGGGTGACCGTCTGGGACTCGCCGTCGTGGCGGCCGTCTCCCCCGGCTCCCCCGGCACGTACGGCTCTCTCGAGACCTCCGGCTCCCCTCAAGGAGAAGGGGAGTTGCTGGGTCACATCGTGCTCGGGGACGTGGTCGCGGGAGGCGGCCGGGCCGGGGTCGGTTGTTGGAAGGCCGCGCGGGCGCGGGGCCGGGGCGTGGCCCCGCGCGCGCTGACGGCGTTGACCGGGTGGGCCTTCGGCCGGGGGCTGGACCGGCCGGAGTCGCTGCACCCGACGGACGACAGGGCGTCCTGCCGGGTGGCACTCAGGTGCGGCTACGAGCGGGCCGGGGTGGTGCCCGCCTTGCCCGTCGACGGGTGCCTGCATGCACGGCTTCGGGACGGTCAGGGGAGGATGGCGTCCACGTAGCCGCCGTCCACGCGGAGGGCACCGCCGGTGGTGGCCGAGGCCTGGGGGGAGCTGAGGTAGACGACCATGTTGGCGATCTCCTCGGGCTCGATCAGGCGCTGGATCAGGGACTGCGGGCGGTACTCGCGCATGAAGACCCGCTGTGCCTCGTCCCAGGGCAGCTTCTCGTCGACCAGTTCGTAGACGAAGTCCTCGACGCCCGCGGTGTGGGTGGGGCCCGCGATGACGGAGTTGACGGTGACACCGGTGCCCGCGGCCTTCTTGGCGAAGCCCCGGCCCACCGCGAGCAGGGCGGTCTTCGACATGCCGTACTGGATCATCTCGGCCGGGATGACGACGGCCGAGTCGCTGGCGATGTACAGCACGCGTCCCCAGCCCCGGTCGGTCATGCCGGGCAGGTAGAGCCGGGTCAGCCGGACGGCGGCGAGGACGTTGATGTCGAAGTAGCGCCGCCACTCGTCGTCGGTGAGTTCCAGCGGGTCCGCGGTGCCGAATACGCCGAGGTTGTTGACGAGGATGTCCACCTGGGGCAGGTCGCGCAGCAACTGCTGGGCGCCCTGCTCCGTGGAGACGTCGGCGGCGGCCGCGACGAACTCGGCGTCGGGGGCCTGAGCGGCCAACTCGGTGATGCTCGCGGAGACACGCTCCTTGTCGCGGCCGTTGACGGCGACGCGGGCGCCGGCGCGGGCGAGACCCAGCGCGATGGCCGCGCCGATGCCCTGCGTGGAGCCGGTGACCAGGGCGGTGCGTCCGCTCAGATCGAGGTGCATGCTACGGGGGTTCCTTCCGGTGCGGGTGCGGCGGCTGCGCCCAGTGTGCGGCGGCGGGGCTTGTAGGACGCACAAGCGCCCTCCACCCGCGTGTTCCCCCTCCCCCGCAGCCGCTTCCCCCGCATCCGGCCCCAGAGCTCCGGTGTCGGGTCGTCAGTCCGGCCGGGACTTCTGGACGGCGGCGCCGTCGACCCCGGTGTCGTCGGCGGCGGCCGTGATGCGGGCTCCGAGGGCCGCGCCTTCCGCGAAACCGGCGTACCGAGGCGGGGTGTCCCGTCACCGTGTCACGCGGGGTGCGATCCGGTGCGGGCGGGAAGGAGGCGAGCCCCTGAGGCCCGTGGGAGAATCGGGGGGTGTGCGGTCGTACGGCCGTCATGCCGGGAATCGGGTGGTACTTCACCGGCGTCGTGCGGCCGTCGGGAACACGAGGATCGATCCGCCGGGAGGCTCCCGTGAGCGAACGTCCCGAGGCGTGGCCGGTGCTGGACCACGCGGAACTGGGCCCCATGATCGAGTATGTGAACCGGGTGGTTCAGGTCGCGGGCAAGTACTCGCTGGACGACCCCTTCGAGGTCGGCTGGGGCAACATCGTGCTGGAGGTCTCCCCGCGCGGGCTGCGCACACCGGCGTTCCGGCGCAACGGGGTGACCTTCGCGGTGCACTACCGTCTGCTCGACGGAGACGTGGTGATCGAGACCGACGGCGGCGCGCGGACGCTGTCGCTGGGGCGGACGTCGGTCGCCGACTTCTACGCGTCCTTCTGCCAGGCCGCGTCGAAGCTCGGCATCCCGCACCCGCGCAGCGCCCAGTTCTGCGAGATCCCCGCCGCCCCGCCGAACTTCGAGGACGACCGGGTGGAGCGGGTGTGGGACGCGCACGCGGCGCGGCTGATCTGGGAGGCGTTCGACCTCGCGGCGGGTGGCCTGGAGGCGTGGCAGGCCCCCTTCCTCGGGCACCGGCCGCGCGTCGGCGTGATGTGGGGCGGGTTCGACCTGTCGGCGACCCGGTGGCGCCCGAAGCGGACGGACCCCGGCCCCAA
The DNA here is from genome assembly GCF_053596035.1 of Streptomyces sp. NPDC001781. Classification (NCBI taxonomy): domain Bacteria; kingdom Bacillati; phylum Actinomycetota; class Actinomycetes; order Kitasatosporales; family Streptomycetaceae; genus Streptomyces; species Streptomyces sp. NPDC001781. Next base: position 43,936 of record NZ_JBSFFI010000027.1, read on the forward strand.
GGGGCCGCCGTTCATGCGCAACGCCCAGTTGCACGAGTACGTGTCGGTGGGGTTCTCCTTCGACAACACCCACGGCGACGGCAGCAGCCCGCTGGACATCGGGATGTACGCCTACATCTGGCCGCAGCCGGACGGTCTCACCGGCCGGTCCTGGGGTGTCGAGGGCGCCGACTGGCACCCGGACCTCGGACTCGCGCTGCTGCCGTGGCAGAACCTGCGCCGGCTGCCGGACCCGCACGGGGCGATCGTCCGGTTCGGCGACGCCGTGTACGAGGCGGCCGTGCGATCGGCGGGATGGCCGACGGACCTGCTCGGGCCGCGGGTGGACGGCTGGTACATGAGCGAGCACCAGCCGTCCGGGCACCGTGAGCACACGGTGCGTCAGGGCTGAGCTGACCGGGCCCGCCGACACGGACTCCCCCCGAGGCCACGCTCGCACGTGCGGGCGTGTACCGGGGCGCCGACCTGGTCACCCGGACGACGGTGCCGAGCGGGGTGCCGCCCGCTCTCGGCCACCTGGTGGACATCGAACCGGTCCCGGTGCGCGGCCCCACCCGTGAGAGCGCCTACCGTGCGGGGTGAACTGCGTCGGTACGTGCGCTTGTCCGTCCCGGCCCGCCGCGGGCCGGGACGGACAAGCGCGATCAGGAGGTTTTCGGGGTGACCGGTCGGCTGCTGCTCGTCTCGCCCGCCATGGGGCCCGCGCTGCGGGAGGCCCGGTTCTACGACGGTTCCTCGTCCATCGACGAGGCGGGAGCCGCTCGGGCGGCGGCCGGGGACCTCCCGGAGGCGGCACGGGTGGTGCTGTCACCCGGTGCGCGGTGCCGGGACACGGCCGATGCGCTGGGGCTGCGGGGCGCCGTGGCGGCGGAACTCGCGCCGCTGGACGCCGGGCGGTGGCGGGGGCGCACGCTGGCCGAGGTCGCCGCGACGGAGGGAGAGGCGGTGGCCCGCTGGCTGGCCGACCCGGACTGCGCGGCACCGGACGGGGAGTCGGTGCGGGACGTGTGCGCGCGGGTGGGACGCTGGCTGGAGTCGGTGCCCGACGGTCGTACGGTCGCCGTGGTGGAGCCCGAGGTGGTCCGGGCGGCCGTGGTGCACGCGCTGGGTCTGCCCCCCGGGGCCTTCTGGCGCCTGGACGCGGCTCCCCTCACCGCGACGGAGCTGTCGGGCCGGGCCGGCCGCTGGAACCTGCGGCTGGGGCGTGCGCTCGGAGGTGAGTGAGAGGGGCCCGCTGATCTCCGGGGCCCCTCTCGTCGTCGGCTCAGTGGGAGGCGGCGACCTTGGGGGCCGTGGTGCGTGCCGTCGCGGTGCGGGGATTCAGCAGGCGTTCGGCCAACTCGCCGAAGAGCAGCCCGAATCCGGCCCACAGCACCGTCTGGATGGCCAGCGCGGAGAGACGGAAGCGCCACAGGAGGGTGGCCGGGAAGTCTTCCGGTACCTCGTCGACGACCGGCAGGAAGGCGTAGGCCAGTCCGGCCAGCAGGGCGAAGGCGGCCACGGCGACCAGGGTCGCGTACCAGTTGCCCAGGCGCGGGGCGAGCCTCTTGCCGAGCAGGCCGGCACCGACGGCGAGGAGCACGCTGAGCAGCATCATCAGGAAGTACAGCGTGGTGCGCTTGCCGATGGTGTCCGGGTCGCCGACCGAGGGCGGGTTGGCCGGGTACTTCAGGAACGGCACCACGTACACGGCGAGCAGCGCGGTGCCGGACAGCAGCAGCGCGGTCGCGCGCGGGCCGAAGCGCCCGACGCGGCCGAGCGCGAAGCAGTAGGCGAGCGCGGCGATGCCGCCGAAGGCGACCCCGTAGACGAGCACGCCGGTGGCCAGTCCTGCGGTGGACTGGAGCGAGCGGGAGACGACTTCGACCTCGTGCTCGTGGGAGTGGTGGCCCTCGAAGCTGATGGCGCTGTCCACATGGGGCTCGCCGAGGAGGTACGCGGCGATCAGGGCGAGCACTCCGGCGCCGAGGCCGGCGAGCATGCCCCGCACGAGCAGGTTTCTCACGGTTGCGGAGTTCATGGTGTGCGGCGTCCCTCGCGTCAGTGGCAGGGGAAGCCGAGCAGGTGGCGGGCGTCGTGCACCCATTCGTGGACGTCCGTGCCGTTGAACACGGAGGTGGCGCCCTGCTCGGCGCCGACGAAGTACAGCAGGACCAGCATGAGCACGCCGAAGAAGACCGCCCAGGGCGCTGTCTCCCTCAGTGGCAGCTTGGCGGGAACGGTGGGGTTTCCGGCTGTCGGCTGAGCGACGGACTGCGCCATGGCAGAACCTCCTCTGGGAGTTCGCGTCCCATCTCGGTGGTGCACAGGACGACGGCCACGGGTCTGACTCGCGCGGCCACTTGAGGGACCGCGCACACAGTGGCGCGACCGTGCCGGTTTCCCACCGGCTTCCGTTCCGCCGTCGTCGATACGGCCCCGACGGTACCGTGTGCGACCTGCCTGGCCAAGAGCGCGCTCCCACGGGTGATCTTCCTCTCCCGAGGGCGCGCCCCCGGGAGAGGAAGGGCCGCAAGTCGTCGGTCCCGTCGCGGGAAACAGCCGCGTGTCGAGGCGTGGTCCGGCGTCCTGAAGGGGATTCGGGCCGACCTCGTGGGCCGGTGTGCGTACGCTGCTGCCCGTGCCGACCTCCCGTTTCCGCCGTGTCGCCGTTCTCGTCCTGGAGGGCGCCAAGCCGCTCGACGTGGGTATCCCGGCGCAGGTCTTCACGACCCGCGCGAGCATGCCGTACGAGGTCCGGGTGTGCGGGGCGGCGCCGGGTCTGGTGACGGGCGGCGACGGTCTGTCGTACCACGTGGCGCACGGCCTGGAGGCGCTGGAGTGGGCGGACTTGGTGTTCGTGCCGGGCTACCGGTTCCCGGACCGGGAGGATCCCCCGGAGCCGGTGGTGGCGGCGCTGGTCGCGGCACACGGACGGGGTGCGCGACTGGCGGCGATCTCCACGGGGGCGTTCGCGCTGGCGGCCACCGGACTGCTGGACGGCAGACGGGCCACCACGCACTGGCACTACGCGCGCGCCCTGGCGGCGCGGTATCCGCTGGTCCTGGTGGACGAGAACGTGCTGTTCGTGGACGAGGGCAGTGTGCTGACGTCGGCCGGGGCCGCCTCCGGCATCGACCTGTGCCTGCACATGCTGCGCGGCGAACTGGGGGTGGCCGCGTCCAACCACGCGGCCCGGCGGCTGGTCGCGGCGCCCTATCGCAGCGGCGGCCAGGCGCAGTACGTGCCGCGCAGTGTGCCGGAGCCGCTGGGCGAGCGGTTCGCCGCGACGCGGGAGTGGGCGCTGCACCGGCTCGGTGAGCCGCTGAGCCTGCAGGCGCTGGCCCGGCACGCGGCGGTGTCGCCGCGTACGTTCTCCCGGCGGTTCGCGGAGGACACCGGGTACACGCCGATGCAGTGGGTGACACGGGCGCGGGTGGACCTGGCGCGGGAACTGCTGGAGCGTTCGGAGCGGAGCGTGGAGAGAATCGCCGACGAGGTCGGGCTCGGCACCGGCAACAATCTCCGGCTGCACTTCCAGCGGGTGCTGGGGACCACGCCCGGCGACTACCGGCGGACGTTCGCGCGGGGCGAGTGACTCTGGCGCGATCCTTGTGAACCATGGCGCTCCTGCCACTGCCGCACAGGGTCTTCGTCCGCGAACCTGATGGCGGACGGAAGGGACACCATTCATGACGCGCATCGCCATCAACGGATTCGGCCGCATCGGACGCAACGTGCTGCGGGCTCTGCTCGAGCGGGGCAGTGACCTCGAGGTCGTCGCGGTCAACGACCTCACCGAACCCGCGGGGCTGGCCCGGCTGCTGGCCTTCGACTCGACGGCCGGACGCCTGGGCCGCCCTGTGGAGGTGGACGGCGACACCCTCGTGGTCGACGGCCGCCGCATCAAGGTCCTCGCCGAGCGCGAGCCGGCGCAGCTGCCCTGGGCGGAGCTGGACGTCGACATCGTGCTGGAGGCGACCGGCCGCTTCACCTCGGCGAAGGCCGCCCGCGCCCACCTGGACGCGGGCGCTAAGCGGGTGCTGGTGAGCGCCCCCTCGGACGGCGCCGACGTGACGCTGGCGTACGGGGTGAACAGCGACACCTACGACCCGGCCCTGCACACCATCGTGTCGAACGCCTCCTGCACGACCAACGCGCTGGCCCCGCTGGCCGCCGTGCTGGACGAACTGGCGGGCATCGAGCACGGGTTCATGACCACCGTGCACGCCTACACCCAGGAGCAGAACCTCCAGGACGGCCCGCACCGCGACCCCCGCCGGGCGCGCGCGGCCGGCGTCAACATCGTGCCGACGACCACGGGCGCGGCCAAGGCGATCGGCCTGGTGCTGCCGGGCCTCGACGGCAAGCTGTCCGGCGACTCGATCCGGGTACCGGTACCGGTCGGCTCGATCGTCGAGCTGAACACGACGGTCGCCCGCGACGTCACCCGCGAGGAGGTGCTCGCCGCCTACCGCACGGCCGCCGAGGGCCCGCTCGCCGGTGTCCTCGAGTACTCCGAGGACCCCCTGGTCTCCTCCGACATCGTCGGCAGTCCGGCCTCCTCGGTCTTCGACTCCGCCCTCACCCGCGTCGACGGCCGCCACGTCAAGGTGGTCGCCTGGTACGACAACGAGTGGGGCTTCTCCAACCGTGTCATCGACACGCTGGAGCTACTCGCGCGCTGAGGGCGGGACAGCCCTCAGGTACCGCAGCGCCGAAGCGGCCGCCCCCGCCCCGCACATCCCGTGGGCACCCGGTCCGGGCGGGGTGGCCGCCGAGCACAGGAAGACGCCCGGCAGGCCGGTGGTGTAGGGGTCGAGGGCGGGGCGGGGACCGAGGACGAGCCGGGGGGCGGTCTTCGCGCCGGTGAGGATGTCGCCGCCCGTGAAGTTGGCGTTGCCGGCGGCGAATCCGGCAGGGGTGGTGGCGCTCAGGCCGACGATCCGGTCGCGGGCGCCGGGGGCGAACTGTTCGATCCGGCGCAGGATCGCCTCCGTGGCGTCCCCGGTGTAGCCGTACGGGACGTGCGCGTAGGCCCAGACCGGGTGCACGTTCCCGGCCGAGCGGCCGGGGTCCGCGAGATACTGCTGGCCGACCAGGACGAACGGCCGGTCTGGCATGCGTCCGGCCGTGACGTCCCGTTCGGCCCGCGCGACCTCGTCGAGCGTGCCGCCCAGGTGGACGGTCCCGGCGCGCCGGGCCTTCTCGTTCGTCCAGGGGATGCCGTCCTCGACCGCGAGGTCGATCTTGAAGGCGCCGGGGCCCCGGCGGAACCGCCGGTAGGCGGACCGGGTCCGGGCGGGCAGCCGGTCGCCGTAGACGGTCGCGGCCTGGCCGGGGTCGAGATCCAGGAGGGTCACGTCGGCGGCCGGGATCTGACGGTGGTCGGTGACGCGGACGTTCGTCTCGACCCGCCCCCCGTACTCGCGCAGCGCCCTCTCCAGCGCGCGGGCGATGGACTGCGAGCCCCCCTCGGCCACGGCCCATCCGGCGGCGTGCCCGGAGACCAGGATGCCCAGGCCGATGGCCGAGGTGAACGGGCGGCCCAGCGGTTGGAAGGCGTGGGCGGCGATCCCGGCCCAGAGCGCGCGCGTCCGCGGGGCGCGGAAGAGGCGGGCGAGAGCGGTGGCGGGCAGGATGGTCGGCAGACCGAAACGGGCGAGCAGCAGCGGGTGGGAGGGGACACGCAGCAGCGGGCCCATCACGTCACCGGCGAGCGCGTCCCAGTGCCGTACCGAGGGTTCGATCAGCGCCCGGTAGCGGTCGCCGTCGGGGCCGAGGAGGCGGGCGGTCTCCTCGACGGAGCGCATCAGTACGCCCGCCGTGCCGTCGTCGAGCGGGTGGACGCAGTCGACCTCGGGCAGGAGCCAGCGCAGTCCGTGCCGTTCCAGCTCCAGTTCACGCAGGGCCGGTGAGTTCACGGCCATGGGGTGGATGGCGGAGCAGTGGTCGTGCAGCAGGCCGGGCAGCAGACCCGCGTGGCTGCGGGTGCCGCCCCCGACCTCGTCGGCGGCCTCCAGCAGCGTGATGTCGAGCCCCGCCTTCGCGAGCAGCGCGGCCGCGGCAAGGCCGTTGGGGCCTCCGCCGACGACCACGCCCGTGGCTCGCGACCGCGTCATGGATGTCATGGGGCCGAGTCTGCCTCACCCGCACGTGTCCCGGCTCCTCTCCGGAACGGGGCCGGATGCGATCACGGGACGCGCCGCCCGGCCCGTCGCGCCGGGACCAGGCCGGGCCGCCGGGGTGAGGTGCACCCCGGCGTGGGCGGGTCGGCCGGAAGGGGCCCGGCAAGGTCCGTCCGTGCCGGTCGTCGTGAACGGCCGGCCGGTGTGGTGGCGGGACGTTTCGGTGTCCGCGATCTATCGTCGGCCTGCGTCCGCAGGCGGTGCGGTCCGGCGGCCGAACGCGCTGGTACGGGCGCCGCAGCCCGTTCGGCGGTTGCCGCCGACTGCACCTCTTGGAGTGGTATGGCTTCCGGGATGTCCCCGCACGCGTCCGGACCGGGGGTGAGCGCGGCGCAGCTGCTGGGGCGGTGGAAGCTGTGGCTGATGCCGGCCGTGCTCAGTTCGCTGGTCGCGCTGGTGCTGTCGCTGCTCTACATGGGCGGCATCCTCACCCCGGAGAGCAGCCTGCACCGGATGCCGGTGGCGCTGGTGAACCAGGACACGGGTGAGCCGCTGCCGGGGCAGCGGGCCAACGTCGGCACGCAGGCCGCCCGCGCCGTCCTCTCCTCGGGCTCAGCCGACGACCGGGTCCGCTGGCGCCCGACGACATGGGCGAAGGCACGGGACGAGCTGGCGTCGGGCCGGGTGTACGGCGCCCTGGTGATCCCGGCGGACTTCACGGCGACCGTGGGCGCGCTGGCCACCCCGGACGCGAAGTCCCGTCCGGTACTGTCCGTGCTGACCAACCCCGGCGCCGGCAGCCTGGCCTCCTCTTTGGCGGGCCGGATCACGCAGAACGCGGCGCACGAGGTGTCGGTCGCGGTCGGCAGGCAGCTGTCGGCGTCCCCCGCGGTGAAGCGGGCGGGAGCGGCTACCCGCGTGCTGATCGCCGATCCGGTGGAGGTGCGGACCCGGGTGGGCCATCCCATCGGCGCGCACAGCGGGCTGGGGCTGAGTGCCTTCTACTACGCGCTGCTGCTGGTGCTGGCCGGGTTCATCGGCGGCAACATCATCCACAACGGCGTCGACAGCGGGCTCGGTTACGCCGACACCGAGATCGGCCCGTGGCACTCGCGGCGCCCGACGGTGCACATCGACTGGACCCAGACGCTGGTGCTGAAGATCGTGATGACGGCCGGCCTCTCGTTGCTCACCACCTCGCTGATCATGCTGGCGACGATCGTCGTGCTCGGCATGGACGCCCCGCACCCGGGGCTGCTGTGGGTGTTCTCGTACTGCGCGGTGCTGACGGTGGGGCTCGGGGTGCAGGCGATCAACGCGGCCTTCGGCAGCCTGGGCCAGCTCGTGTCGATGTTCGTCTTCATCGCGTTCGCGCTGCCGTCCTCCGGCGCCACCGTGCCGCTGGAGGCGGTACCGGGCTTCTACCGGTTCCTGGGCGCCTTCGAGCCGATGCGCCAGCTTGCGGCCGGGGTGCGGGCCATCCTCTACTTCGACGCCCGTGCCGACGCCGGGCTGGGACGCGCCTGGACGATGATCGCGATCGGCTTCGTGGTGGCCCTGGCGTTCGGCTTCGCGGCGACCCGCTACTACGACCGCCGGGGCCTGCACCGGATGGTGCCGCAGCCCGGCTGACCACCCGCCGCTCCGGAGGTCTGCTGCGGGTCCGCAAGCGGGACTGGTGGCGTCGCGGGGACCTCGGAGCCCTCCGGGCCCGGGCTCCGGGCCGGCCGGGGCCGCAGCCGGATGCGGGAAGCCGGAGAACGGGCCGGGCCCGGTCGCCCCCTGGTGGGGTGACCGGGCCCGGTACGGCCGTCGTTCAGGACTGGGGCCGCTTGCCGTGGTTGGCGCCGTTCTTGCGGCGGGCCTTCTTCTTCCGGCGTCGCTTCGAGGACATGCGGGCCTCCTTCTGGCGTGGTCGGACACGTTCGGTGCGGGGACGGATGATCTCCTGCCCCGCGGTCCGGACACCATACATGCGGATATCCCCCCGAGCACGGCCGCCGGGGCGCACGCCCCGGCTCGCGCGCCAGGTCCGGGGCGCGGACGAAAAGTCCGGGAACGGGGCGCGCCCGCCGCCGGGGTGAGGAGCACCCGCCGATGGCCGGAACCTGGTAGGCCGACGCTCCGGTCGTCTTCGGGGTGACCCGTGATCCCGCGCGGAGCACGACGTTCCCCGCCCTGTACACGCTGGAGGGCCGGGTGCTGCCGCGCCCCTGGGTGCCCGAGGTTCTCCCGGTGCCGGGATCACACCAGTAAGGTGCCTTGTGTCCAGCACTTCCTTCTGTAGCACTGGAGCAGGGATGACCGGTGGTCCGGAGCCGATCAGCGCCGACGCACGCGAGGCGCTGACACGGGAACTGTCCGATCTGCGTGAGGAGCGGAGGACGGTCGCCGCGACGCTGAAGGACTCCGACGAGGTCGGCGACCGCGCCGACCAGGCGGACGAGATCCAGCGGGCCGATCAGCTCAACCGGCTGGACGAGCGCATCGACCGGATCGAGGAGCGGCTGCGCCAGGCCGGCATCGCGGGACCGGCACCCACCGACAAGGTCGGCATGGGCACGACGGTCACCGTCCGGTTCTCGGACGGCACCACGGACACCCTGCACATCGGCGAGATCGCCGACCCCCGTGACCCGAGGCTGGTCACCTCCGACAGCCCGCTGGGCCGCGCGCTCCTCGGCCGCGCTCCCGGCGACACCGTCGGCTACGACACGCCGGAGGGCGAGGCCACTGCGGTCGTCGTCTCCCTGGGCACCCCCGGCGGTCAGGGCTGAGTCAGGGCTGAGAGCGGACGTCGCGCCAGCGGGCCGGACGTGGGTGCCCGGTCCGCCCGGCGTCGTCTTCCGCGTGTCAGCTGTCGTAGTGGGACGGCGGGAAGGGGTACTCCTGCTCGCGCTGCCGGCGCGTCAGGTCACCCGCCTCCACCTCGCCCCTTTCGACCTGGCGGTGGACCTCGGCGCTCTCCTGCTCGTGGATCCGCTCCGGGCTCTCCTGCCTGCGGACCGGCAGGCCGACGTCACGCCGGTCCTGCTGGGTGCGTTCCTGCAGTTCGGTGTCGTCGGGGCGGCGGGGCAGCCCGCGCCCGTGTCCGCGACGGGGGTCGCCCTCGACGTTCTTGTTGGACTTGTGGTGGTGGGCCATGGGGGTTCTCCTTGCCGCCGTGAGTCCTGCCTGGCCCAGGCCCTCCCGTCCGGATCATGCCGGGCTCGCGGGGTCCGGCCTGATCCGGACGAAAGACCCTAGGCGTCCTTCGAGTCGGCCTTCCTCCTGCCGCCGGACGCGGTCTTCTCGGCCGCCGCCCTCTCCCCCGCGACCCCGTCGTCCTTCTCGGACTCCTTCTCGTCCGCCTTGCGCACGGTGACGTGCAGCGAGTCGTTCCGCACATCCGCGACGATCGTGTCCCCCGGATCGGCCTGGCCGCTGAGGAGCAGCTCTGCGATGCGGTTGTCCAGCTCGGTCTGGATCGTGCGGCGCAGCGGACGCGCGCCGAACTCCGGCTGGTGACCGTGGGCGATCAGCAGCTTCTTCGCCGCCTCGGTGACCTCCAGGTGCATTCCCTGCGCCGTCACCCGGCGCCGGCTCTGGTCCAGCAGGTGGTCCACGATCTCGGAGAGGTCGTCCTCGGTGAGACCGTGGAAGATGATGATGTCGTCGATCCGGTTGAGGAACTCCGGCAGGAACCGGCCCCGCAGCTCCTCCAGCAGGTCGTCCTTGATCTCGGACACGTCGCCCTGGTGCGCCAGGATCAGATGGGCGCCGATGTTCGACGTCATGATGATGACGGTGTGCCGGAAGTCGACGGTGCGGCCCTGGCCGTCGGTCAGCCGGCCGTCGTCCAGGATCTGGAGCAGAGTGCTGAACACATCCGGGTGCGCCTTCTCGATCTCGTCGAACAGCACCACGCTGTACGGCTGGCGGCGGACCTTCTCGGTGAGCTGTCCGGCCTCCTCGTAGCCGACGTACCCGGGGGGCGCGCCGACGAGGCGGGAGACGGTGTGCTTCTCCTGGAACTCGCTCATGTCGAAGCGGATCATGCGGTCCTCGTCGCCGAACAGCAGCTCCGCGAGGGCCTTGGCGAGTTCGGTCTTGCCCACACCGGTGGGGCCGAGGAAGAGGAACGAGCCCACCGGGCGGTCCGGGTCGCCCATGCCCGCGCGGCTGCGGCGCACCGCCTGGGAGACGGCGGTGACGGCCTCGTTCTGCCCGACGATGCGGGCGTGCATCTCCTCCTCCAGCTTGAGCAGCCGCTCCTTCTCGCTGGCGGTGAGCTGCGAGACGGGGATGCCGGTACGGCGGGAGACGATGTCGGCGATGTCGTTCGGGGTGACCGTGACGACGCCCTCGCGGCGCTCCTCGATCCCGGCGAGTTCGCCCTCGACCTCGGCGATCCTGCCCTTGAGCTCGTTCGCCCTCTCGTAGTCCTGGCCGGACACGGCCTCGTCCAGTTCACGCCGCAGCTTGGCGATCTTGTCCTCGCGGGCGACGACCTCGGTGGAACGGGCCGCGCTGCGCAGCCGGACCCGCGCTCCGGCCTGGTCCATCAGGTCGATGGCCTTGTCCGGGAGGAAGCGGTCGGTGATGTAGCGGTCGGACAGCGCGGCGCAGGCTTCGAGCGCGGGGTCCTCGTAGCGGATCCGGTGGTGGGCCTCGTAGGCGTCACGCAGCCCTTCGAGGATGAGCACGGTCTCCGCGACGCTGGGCTCCGGCACCATGACGGGCTGGAAGCGTCGTTCGAGGGCGGCGTCCTTCTCGACGTACTTGCGGTACTCGTCGATCGTGGTCGCGCCGACGACGTGCAGCTCGCCGCGGGCGAGAGCGGGCTTGAGGATGTTGCCCGCGTCCATCGAGCCCTCGCCGGTGGCGCCGGCGCCGACGACGGTGTGCAGCTCGTCGATGAAGAGGATGACGTCGCCCTCGGACGCCTGGACGTCCTCGATGACCTTCTTCAGCCGCTCCTCGAACTGGCCGCGGTACTGGGCGCCGGCCACCAGGCCGGACATGTCGAGGGCGACGACACGCTTGTCCTTCAGGGTGTCGGGGACGTCACCGGTCACGATGCGCTGGGCGAGTCCCTCGACGATGGCGGTCTTGCCGACGCCGGGTTCGCCGATGAGGACCGGGTTGTTCTTGGAGCGGCGGGAGAGGATCTCCACCGTCTGCTCGATCTCGTCGGCCCGTCCGACCACCGGGTCGAGCTTGCCCTGCTCGGCCTCCTCGGTGAGGTCGCGGCCGAACTCGTCCAGGGTGCTGGTGGGGCCGCCCTCCGGACGGCCCCGGTCCTGGCGGGCGGCCTGCTCGGTGCGCGAGGCCAGCTTCCGCCCGTCGACGCCCTCGGCGGACAGCAGACGCCCGGCCCCGGAGTCGGCGTCGTCCAGCAGTGCGGCGAGGATGTGCTCCGGGCCGATGTAGGAGTTTCCGGCCGCCTGGGACTGGGCGAAGGCGTCGGCGAGGGTGCGCTTGGCGGCCGGGGTGAGGCCCGGCTCGGCGGACGGTGTGCCGGACTCGCCGGGCAGCACCTCACTGATCGTCCGGGCGAGCTTGTCGGGGTCGACGCCGGCCTGCGCGAGGATGCGGCGGCTGGGCTCGACCTTGGTCGCGGCCCACAGCAGGTGCTGGGTGTCCAGGTCGGAGGTACCGTCCTCCTCGGCCTTCTGCGCGGCCAGGTTGAGTAGTTCCCACGAGGATTCGGTGAGCAGCCGGCCAATGGGAACTCGCTGCACAGCAGGGGGCGATGACGCCGGCGACATGCCGAAGAATCGGTTCAGCAGATCACTGAAAGGGTCGGAGGAACCGAACGGTGAGCCGAACGACATCGACATGGCAGCTCCTGGTACGCGACGGATCAGGTCTTCACTGAATCGCGATGCACAGGGCCTCGCAACCCGGGGGGAAACGAGCTCTCCCAAGGGTTTTCCGGGCTTTCCCCACCCGTTTTCCGGTGTCTCGCTGCCGCTGCCGAGCCTGTTGTGCACACTCCTTCACATGCGCGCGAGGAAATGAGGAGTCCGGACATGAGTGGACGTGCGGGCAGTGCGCGGTCGGCCTGGTGGGCCGGACGCGATCCCGTGGTGGACGGACACGGGCGGCGCGCATCCGGTCCGCGCCGGATCACCGGCGTTCCCCGCGAGAACGTGGAGGTGGATTTCGAGGGCGTACAGGCCGATCTCCTCAAGGGTGTCCTGACCGTCCGGCTGCCGAGATCCCGGAAGGCCGGCCGGCGTCCGATCGAGATCCGTTCCTGAAAACGCCGCACACGGCAAGAGCCTTGAGCGCCGACGGACCGGATGCAGCATACGGACGTGGCGGGCGCCCTGGAGCGGCTGCCGGGCGGCCCCGCGCTTCAACCGGCGTGGCACGGGCCGTGGCCGCGCCCGTTCCGGACATGGCCACCGGGGGGTCAGACGACGGGCTGGGCTTCCAGGCGTTCGGCGCCGGTGTAGACGTTCATCGAGTCGCCGCGCAGGAAGCCGACCAGGGTGAGGCCGCTCTCGGCCGCGAGATCGGCGGCGAGCGAGGACGGGGCGGAGACGGCGGCGAGCATCGGGATGCCGGCCATGACGGCCTTCTGCACCAGTTCGAACGAGGCCCGCCCGCTGACCATCAGGACGCAGCCCCGCAGCGGGAGCATCCCGGAGCGCAGGGCGTGCCCGACGACCTTGTCGACGGCGTTGTGGCGTCCCACGTCCTCGCGCAGGCAGAGCAGTTCGCCGTCGGAGGAGAAGAGCCCGGCGGCGTGCAGGCCGCCGGTGCTGTCGAACACCTTCTGGGCGGCGCGCAGTTTCTCCGGCAGGGTCGCCAGCGTCTTCGGGCTCACGCGCAGTTCGTCCTCGGCGACGGACCAGGCGGCGACCGTGCGTACCGCGTCCAGGCTGGCCTTGCCGCACAGACCGCAGGAGGACGTGGTGTAGAAGTTGCGCTCCAGGGAGGCGTCGGGGGCCTCGACGCCGGGTCCGAGGACGACATCGACCACGTTGTAGGTGTTGCTGCCGTCGTCGGTGGCGCCCAGGCAGTACCGGATGCCGGCGACATCGGTCCCGGCGTGCGCGACGCCCTCGCTGACCAGGAAGCCGGCCGCGAGGTCGAAGTCGTCGCCGGGGGTGCGCATGGTCACCGTGAGAGGCCGGCCGCCGACGCGGATCTCCATCGGCTCCTCGGCGGCCAGGGTGTCCGGGCGGTGCGAGGACGCGCCGTCGCGGATGCGGAGCACTCGACGCCGCACGGTCACTCGTCCCATGGTGTTGTTCCTCTTCTCGGGCTCCGGGCCGGGGTCGTCCTCGCCTCGGGAGCCAGTGTGTGCCGCTCGGGCGCGGGCGGCTTGTCGGGCCGTGGCGCGTGCCGCGGGGTCGGGTCCTGCGATGACGGCTTGCGGCGGTGGCGTGGGAGGATCCACTCTATGGGCAGTCCCGCGCTCCTCTGCGGGCGCGCGACGACGGCTGTGGCGCCTCGCGGCGTTGTCGGGTCGCCCGCACACGCCCGGTATGCGGGCGACCCTCCGCCTTGCGATGCACCGCATCCGACGCCGCTCCCTGATCCGCCGGACAGGCCCTTGGCGGGTCGGCTGGAGGTGATCAGCCGACTGCCGGACCGGTTCTGTGCCCGTCCTGCAGCAAATTACCCGTTGACTGGATCGATCGGAGACCAGCCCGGCGATCGCCAGGTGTGTGTCGGCGTAGTCCTGCGTAGCCCGGTGTGATGCGCACGGCCCGAGATCAGCGTCACAACTCATCCAACTGGTAGGGCCGTTCTCGCATCACGGGTCGGCCACGGTGAACGCGGTGATCACACCCGCCGCAGGCTGGTCCCTGACCCGGGGCTCCGGATCGCGGCCACGACCTATGGCAGAGCCGTGCTCGACGCCCACCGGGATCACCGCGCCGGTGCGGGTCGGCGGGTTCGCCGGGGGCGTCTGCGAGGGCGGTTGCGCGATGGACGAGTACGCGGCCGGGACCGCCGCTCACGACCCGGTTCGTTTACCGGCAGGGTCCGGCACCGCTGTGCCGGGCCCTGCCGGTAAACGGGCTCATCCCGCGTCGGTGACCTCGAAGGAGAGGTCGTTGTCGACCGTGTAGTAGGGGCGGACGAGTCGGCCGCCGTCTGACGCGGCCGCGTACACGAAGGAGTGCTTGCGGTCCGCCACGTCGTCCAGGACACGGCCCACCCGTACGGGGGCAGCGCCGGCGGCGGGCAGGACGTGGACGTCCCAGTAGCGGACGTCCACGCCGGTGAGGTCCGCGTGGGCGACGGTGAACCTGAAGCCCCGGTGGTCCGCGTCGACGCTCGGGCCGAGGGTGCGCTCCTCGCGGCTGCGCCGTCCGCGCAGCCGTACGACGGCGTCCTCGCCGAGGTCGGTGCCGTGCAGGCGGGCGGTGACGGTGGTGGCCCTGTCGCCGACCTCTATCGTCCCGGCCTCCGCGTGCGCCGGGCGCAGCCAGGCCCGTACGGCCAGGAAGCCGTCCAGCGCCCGGTACGGGATGCGCACCGCCACCGGGGACGGCCGGTCCGCACCGGCGCCGTCCACGAGGACCCGCAGATCCAGCGGGCCGGAGGTCAACTGCTGCGGCTCAAGACCCGGTTCGCGCACCAGGAAGGCGTCCCAGCGGCCCTCCTCCAGCGCGGGCAGCGGCTCCAGCACGGCGCGGGCGCGCCCGTCGCCGGAGGCCTCCAGCGGGAGCAGGCGCGCGGCGGGGTCGGGGACGCCCTTGCGCGGCCGGGCCCGCAGGAGCAGGTGCGCGGAGTCCGCGGCGGGCGGGGGCAGGATGAAGGTGAGGCGGCCGTCGGCGTCCACCACACAGGTCGCGCGCGTCACGGAGTTCATCGGCGCCACCCCCGCACGGTACGGAGGGCGCTCGCGGCGGCCGTGTGGGCCAGGTCGTGGGCGCTCTGCCCGGCGGCCGTCAGCCGGCGGCGCCCGGCGCCCGGTTGGCCGGGCGGCCGTTCTCCCGTCCGCTTGGCGGCCAGAGCCTCGGCCAGCAGGCGTTCGGCGCGGGCCACCACTGCCTCGGGGGCGTAGCGGCGGGCGTTCTCCAGGGCCGACTTGCCCATGGTGCGGCGCCGTTCGCCGTCGCGGACCAGGTCCAGCAGGGCCGCGCCGAAGGCGTCCGGGTCGCCGACCGGTACGAGCCGTCCGTCGACGCCGTCCTGGATGATCTCGCCGGGGCCGTGGGCGCAGTCGGTGCTGACGACGGGCAGTCCGCAGCGCATCGCCTCGACGATGGTCATGCCGAAGGCTTCGAAGGTGGAGGAGGCGGTGGCGATGGACGCCTTGACCCACTCGGACTCCATCGGTACGGCCGCGCCCATCAGGAAGGCGTGGTCGCTGAGGCCGAGCCGCTGGATGAGGGAGTGCAGCCGGTCCCGTTCCTCGCCTCTGCCGTAGATGCGCAGCCGCCAGTCGGGGTGGGCTGCGGCGACGTGTGCGAAGGCGCGGATCAGGGTGCCGTAGTCCTTCACCGGTCCGAGCCGCCCCGCGGCGACGATCAGCCGGGAGTCGCCGTCGGCGGGCGGGAGTTCGGGGTCGGGCACGCTGTTGGGCAGTGTCTCGACGCGGACGCCGGGGAGCCAGGTGCCGCGCCGGTAGGCGCGGGCGTCGGCTTCGGTGACGGTGGTGACGAGGTCGAGGTCGCGGTAGGCGCGGCGCAGCACGGTACGCAGCCGGCGCGAGTGGTGGTCCCAGGTGAGGTGCTCCTGGCCGACGCGGAGGACGCGGTCGGGTGCCTGGCGGGCGAGGTGGACGTTGAGGCCGGGCCGGGTGCCGATGACCACGTCGGCGTCGGTGCCGGTGAGGTGGGCGGCGATCCGCTCGTCGGTCAGCCTGCTGTACTCGCGGTGGCGTCCCTCGGCGGCCGGGAAGACCCGCGCGGGTTCGCGGTGCGCCGGGTGGTCCTGCTCATCGCGCAGGTCGACCAGGGGGCGCAGCCGGACGCGTGGGTCGAGGGTGAGCGGGGGCCGTTCGCGGCTGCGGAGTACGGACACGATCTCCACGTCGTGCCGTTCGGCGAGGGCTCCGGCCAGGTTGAAGGTCGTGGTGATCGTCCCTCCGATCGCGTACGCGTTGTGGAGCAGGAAAGAGATCTTCATGCCGGTCCAGACCTTGTCGACACGGTCGCGGTTGCCAGACGTTACCGCTTCGTGCCCTCGGGCTCCGGGGAGGGGGCCAACACGGCCAGGTCGGCGGGGCGGACCCGGACGGTGACGGGGAGGGTGGCCTCCACCTCGCCGTCGGCTCCGTACGGGACGGGCCGGTCGGCCTCGATGCGCAGTTCCCTGCCGCGCAGGACCCGGACCTCGGGGCGGCGGAGGTGGGCGCCGGTCTTCAGCTCGTTCATGAGGGTGAAGAAGAGGCGGCGCGGGGCCTCGTGTATCAGCACGACGTCGAGGAGGCCGTCGTCGAGTTCGGCGGCCGGGGCGATGGCGCGGCCGAAGCCGTAGTAGGGCGAGTTGGCGGCGACGACGGTGTAGCCGCGGTGCCGCTGTTCCTCGCCGTCGACGGTGATCCGGTAGTCGGCGGCGCGCCAGGTGGCCACGGCGCGCAGTCCGCCCGCGTAGTAGGAGGCGGCGCCGCGCAGCAGGCGGGACTGGTTGGCGTACCGGTTGGCGAGGGCGTCGACCCCGGCGTAGACGCTGCCGAGGACGACGGTGCGCGGGTGGACGGCGGACTCGACCTCGACGGTGTCGACGTGGCGGGGCTCCGCGTGCAGCAGGATTCCGGCGAGGGCGGCGGGGTCGGCGGGCAGGCCGAGGGCGCGGGCGAAGTCGTTGCCGCGCCCGGCGGGTACGAGCCCCAGCACGGCGCCGGTACCGCTGAGTGCTCCCCCGATGCCGCCGGCCATGCCGTCGCCGCCGACGGCGAGGACGACGCGGCCGTTCTCCCCCGCGCGCAGGGCGGTCTCGCGGGCGTGGGCGAGGCTGTGGCTGTACTCGGTCTCCAGGGTGGCGCCGGCCTCGCGCAGGTGCCGGGCCACCTGGAGCAGCGTGGCGGCCCCGGTGGAGGCGCCCGCGGTCGGGTTGACCACGGCGGTGAACTCTCGCATCGGTGTGCCTCCGGGCGCGGTCAGTCGGTGGGGAGCAGGACGCCGGGGCTGAGGAGCCCGGCGGGGTCGAGCCGGGCCTTGACGGCGCGCAGCGCGTCGACGGCGAGTGGCCCGGCCTCGCGTACGTACCAGTCGCGGTGGTCGGTGCCGACACCGTGGTGGTGGGAGATGGTGCCGCCCGCGGCGAGTACGGCCTCGTTGGCCGCGTGCTTGGCCGGGGTCCAGTGGGTGAGCGGGTCCTCGCCCTGGGCGCTGACGACGGTGAAGTAGAGGGAGGCGCCGTTCTCGTACACGTGGGAGATGTGGCACATGACCAGGGGCGGGGTGCCGGCGGCGGTGAGGGTGTCGGTGAGGGCGGTGCGCACGGCGGTGTACAGCTCGGGTATCCGGGACCAGAAAGCGGCGGTCTCCAGGGTCTCGGCGAAGGCGCCGGCGTCCAGGAGGGAGTCGCGCAGGTAGGGCGCCTCGTAGCGGCCCGCGGCCCAGCGTTCACCGGGTTCGGTGCCGACGAGGGTGCCCCCGCACTCCCGCAGGACGGCGGCCGCCTCCTCGCGGCGCCGGGCGGTGTCGGCGGGGGTGCCCTCGTAGCCGGTGACGGCGAGGCAGCCGGTGCCGCCGTCGGCGAGGGCGGCACCTATGGCGTCGGGCTGGGCGAGACCGACCAGGGTCTCGGTCTCGTCGGAGAGCCGGAGCACGGTGGGCCGGGGCCCGTCCTGGGCGAGCCTGCGCAGCGCGGCGGCGCCCTCGGCGAAGGTGGCGAACCGCCAGCCCTCGTAGAGGCGTTGCTCGGGCCGGGGCCGTACCCGGACGGTGACGGCGGTGATGACGCCGAAGGCGCCCTCGGAGCCGAGGACGAGCTGGCGGATGTCGGGTCCGGCGGCGGAGCGCGGGGCGCGGCCCGTCTCGATGGTGCCCTCGGGGGTGGCGAGGGTGAGGCCGAGGACCATCTCGTCGAAACGGCCGTACCCGGCGGACGCCTGTCCGCTGGAGCGGGCGGCGGCGAAGCCCCCGACGGTGGCCCACTCGAAGGACTGCGGGAAGTGGCCGAGCGTGAAACCGTGTTCGGAGAGCAGGGCCTCGGCCCGCGGGCCGCGCAGACCGGGCTGGAGGACGGCGGTGCGCGAGACCGGGTCGAGGTCGATCAGGGCGTCCATCCGGCGCAGGTCGAGGGCGATGAACTCCCCGCGCTCGGGGGCGAGTCCGCCGACGACACTGGTGCCGCCGCCGTACGGCACGACCGCCACCGCGTGCGCGGCGCAGACCCGCAGCACGGCGAGCACCTCCTCGTGTGAGGCGGGCAGGACGACGGCCTGCGGTACGTCGGTGACGTCGCCGGCGCGGATGCGCAGCAGGTCGGGCGTGGACTTGCCTCTGATGTGGCGGACGCGGCTCCCGGTGTCGGTGCGGACGTGGTCCGCCGTGCCCACCGCGTCGGCGAGGTCCTTCAGGGCGGCCGGGGCCAGCGTGGGGCCGGGCAGCTCGAGCTCGTCGAGCGCGACGGGAGCCGAGGGGCTCGGGCGGACGCCGAGCAGGTCGTGCAGGAGCCCGGCCACCGCGTCGGGCAGGGGGGCCGCCTTCGCCGGGTCGCCCCAGCCGTTCCACAGCATGTCCATCGAACGGTCGTCCTCACCAGGTCGGTTCGGTGTGTGCGGCGCCATCTCTCCCCGGCCGCCGGGGCGTTACACTGTTACACATGACGTCCATCCGTCACAACCGTTCGGACGCCGACACCGTGCTCGACGCGGTGCGCGACTGCGTCCTGGCCGTAGGTGTCCGCCGCACCACGCTCGCGGACGTCGCCCGCCGCGCCGGGGTCTCCCGGATGACGCTGTACCGGCGCTGGCCCGATCTGCGCACGCTGGTGGGCGACCTGATGACCCGCGAGTGGCTCGCGGTGGCCACCCGCGCGATGCCCGACGCGTCGGCGGGCCCGCACACACGCGCCCGGATCGTGACCGGACTGGTCGCGGGCGTGACCGAGTTCCGCGACCATCCCCTGTTCCACAAGATCCTGGACGTCGATCCCGAGCTGCTGCTCCCCTACGTGCTCGACCGGCGCGGCGCCACCCAGGAGGCCCTGCTGGCGCTCCTGACGGACGCCCTGCGCGAGGGCCACGCCGACGGCTCGGTACGCGTGACGCACCCCGGACGCCAGGCCCGTGCCGTGCTGCTGCTGGTGCAGTCCTTCGCGCTGTCGCTGCGCACCATGACCGACGAGGACGACACCGAGCTGGACACCGCCGCCTTCCTGGGCGAGCTGCGCACCCTTCTGGAAAGGACCCTCACCCCATGAGCAACCGCGACCGCGCCGGCCGTACGGCGGCACCGGGTTCGTCCCTCGACGCCGCCCGCCGCACCCGCGAGCTGGCCAGGGCGGCCGGGGGCGGCACCGCTGACCTGCTGGTGGTGGGCCTCGGCGCGACGGGGGCGGGCGTCGCCCTGGACGCGGCGGCGCGCGGTCTGGACGTGGTCGCGGTCGACGCCCACGACCTGGCCTTCGGTACCTCCCGCTGGAGTTCCAAGCTGATCCACGGCGGCCTGCGCTATCTGGCGACCGGTCAGTTCGACGTGGCGCACGAGAGCGCCGTCGAGCGGGGCGTGCTGATGACGCGTACGGCACCGCATCTGGTGGCCGCGCAGCCCTTCGTGCTGCCGCTGACCCCGTTGGTCTCTCGGGGGCAGGCGTCCTTGGCGTGGGCGGGATTCCGGGCCGGGGACATGCTGCGTCTGGCCGCCCGCACCCCCCGCCAGGTGCTGCCGGTACCGCGCCGGCTGACGGCGGCGGAGGCCCGGCACCTTGCGCCCTCGGTGCGGGCGGCCGGGCTGCGCGGCGGCCTGCTGTCCTGGGACGGCAAGGTGACCGACGACGCCCGTCTGGTGACCGCCCTGGCCCGCACCGCCGCCGCGCACGGCGCCCGCGTGCTCACCCGCGTCCGCGCCCTGGAACTCGGCCCCGCCGGAGCCCGCTTCCGGGACGAACTCACCGGCGAGGAGGGGGAGATCAAGGCGCGTGCCGTCGTCAACGCGACCGGCGTGTGGGCCGGAGGGCTGGTCGAGGGCTTCCGCGTACGGCCTTCGCGCGGCACCCATCTCGTGCTGCGCTCCGAGCGCCTCGGCGCGCTCCCGGCCGGCCTGCACATACCGGTGCCCGGCGAGACGAACCGCTTCGTGCTGGTGCTGCCGCAGGGCGACGGCCGTACCTATGTGGGTCTCACGGACGAGCCGGTCGAGGGCGTGATCCCCGACGTGCCCGAGGTGCCGGAGACGGACATCGGCTTCCTGCTGGACGTGCTGGGCTCCGTGCTCGACGCGCCGGTGCGGCGGGACGAGGTGGACGGCGCGTTCGCGGGGCTGCGTCCGCTGCTGGACACGTCGGTGCCGGGTTCCCCCGACTCGACCCGCACGTCGGACATCTCGCGGCGGCACGCCGTGCTGACCTCGCCGGACGGGGTGGTCACGGTGGTCGGCGGCAAGCTCACGACGTACCGGCGGATGGCGCAGGACGCGGTGGACGCGGCCGTGACCGCACGCGGCCTGTCCTGGACACCCTCCCCCACCGCCGCACTCCCCCTGGTCGGCGCCGCCGCCCCGGAGCGTCTGCGCGACCTGCCCGCGCCCGCCCGGCTGGTCCGCCGATACGGCACCGAGGCCCCGGCCGTCCTCGCCCTGGCCGAGGGGGACCCGGCGCTCGCCGAGCCGGTGCTCCCCGGCCATCCGGTCACCCGCGCGGAACTGCTGTGGGCCGCCCGCCACGAGGGTGCCCTCGACCCGTCCGACCTCCTGGACCGCCGCACCCGCATCGGACTGGTCCCCGAGGACCGCGACGCGGCGCTCGCCGTCGCCGCCGAGATCCTCGCGCGGGCCACCCCATCGGGTGTCTGACCTGTTTCACCGCTTCCCGCCTGGGGCATCCGTCTGCGCGTGACGCCCCCTGGCTCCGACGCCCCGCCCGCACCCGAGCGCACCTTCGCCGACCTCCGCTTCGACGGCTGGATCACCGGCGTCGGTACGGCCTCCGGAACCCGCCTGGTCCTGGGGCACTGGGCCCGCACGCCCTTCGGCCCGTTCAGCGACGTGATGGTGGAGCAGGCCGACGGACACCGCGTCCTGCTGGCGCCGAGCCGGCAGGTGGCCGACTTCATCGCCGGGACGTACGTGTTCGACGAGGTGCGGGTCGTCCCCGTGGGGGTGCGGATCGCCGGGGACCGCTGGACGGTGACGTCCGGTGCGCTGCTCGACCTGTGCTTCACGGTCGGCCGCCGGGGCGCCCTGGGCACCCTGCTCCGCCTGGCGGGCCCGGTCGTCTCCCGGCCGGCCCTCGCCGCCCTGACCGACCCGGTGGCCCGACTGCTGATGGGGGTGCGCACACGGGGGTCCGCCGGAGGCGGCCGGTACGAGTGGTACGGCGCCCGCGACCTGCACCGGCTCACGGCGGCCACGGCCACCTTCGAGGGCCGGGACCTGGGCCGACTCGCCCCGGTGGACCCACCCGTCCGCTTCGGCTTCGGCTCGACTCCGCGCATGCCGTGCCAGGTCGCGGTGACCACGACGGTGCGCACCCCGGCCTGAACCGGTCAGCCCTCCTCGTGCCGGTCGAGCGCCGCGAGAGCCACGTCGAGTCGTTCCCGGAGGCCACCCTCCGCGGGCCGGGTTCACGGCGTGCGCGGCGGATGCAGCCTCACCCACGTCCCCACCGCCACCACCAGCGCCAGCGCGCAGGCCGTGAACACCATGCCGGCCCCCCGCAGCCCCAGCCCCACCGTCAGCGCGCCCACACCGACGACCGGAAGGGAGATGCCGAGGTAGGCGACGACGAAGAAGGCGGAGATGGTGGCGCCCCGGTGCTCCTCGGGAGCCGCCGCGCCCACTGCCGTGAGGCCCGCGCGGAAGGCCATGCCCTGGCCCACGCCGCCGGTGACGGCGCCGACGAGGAGGAGGGGGAGGGACTCCACGAGGAGGGAGGTGCCGACCAGGACGAGGCCTGCGGCGAGTACGGCGCAGCCGCGGGGAAGGGCGGCACCGGGGCCGATGCGGCCCATGAGGAGCTGTCCGGCGGTGGAGGCGCAGAACACGCTGAAGACCACGGCACCGGTGACCGCGAGGTTGTGCTCGCCGAGGGTCTCGGTGAGGAAGGCGGGCGCCACGGCCGTGAACAGGCCGAGCAGGGAGAACCCGGCGAAGGCGGCCAGCGCGCACGGACCGAACACCCCGCGCACCTCGGGCGGCACCCGCATGCCCTGCGGCCTCAGCGATGGCCGGGCCCCTTCGTGGTGGACGGTCTCGGTGAGCAGCAGGGTGACGACGAGCGCGACGGCGAGCAGGCCGAGGTGGACGAGGAACGGCAGGATCAGCGGCCACGGCGCGTACTGGGCGAGCAGCCCGGAAACCAGCGGCCCGAGCCCGAGCCCGCCCATGTTGGCGGCCGTCGCCGCGAGCGCGGCCCGCCCCCGGCGCCCAGGCGGCGCGAGGTCGAGAACGGCGGCCGTCCCGGTGCCGCTGAACAGTCCCGCCGAGAACCCGGACAGCACACGGCCGAGACAGAGCAGCGGCAGCCCGCCCTCCAGCAGGAAGCACACCGCGCTGAGGGCCGACAGCGCCAGGGCGACGACCAGCACCGGCCGCCTCCCCAGCACGTCGGAGGCGCCGCCGGCCAGCAGCAGGGCGACGATGACGCCGACCGCGTAGACCGCGAACACCACGGTCACGATCAGCTCGGAGAACCCGATGCGCTCGCGGTACAGCCCGTACAGCGGGGTGGGCAGTGTGGTGCCCATCATGCCCACGGCGAAGACGCCCGCGGCGCCGAGGTAACCGGGGCCGCGGCGCCGCCGGGAGGGTTCCGTGCCGGAGTCGATCACACCCCACCTTGGCATGTCGGCCCCGTTCGGGCGTGACGCGGACACGCCGGGGCATGGGGTGTGTCATGGACTCAAGCGTTCTGGCACAGCGCGGTCGGGGGCAGGCCCGGCGAGCGGCCGACAGCCCGGCGATGACCGCGGCGGCGAAGGCGGGCTTCGTGGCCCGCGGACTGATCTACCTGCTCGTGGGCGTCATCGCCCTTCAGATAGCCCTGGGCGGTGGCGGCGGCAAGAAGCAGGCCGACCGCGGCGGCGCGCTCGCCGAGCTGGCGGAGAAGCCGTTCGGCGCCGCCATGCTGTGGATCGTCGGTGTGGCGCTGGTCGGCATGGCGCTGTGGCGGCTGTCGGAGGCGGTGGTCGGCAGCGCCGGTCCGGACGGCTCCAAGGCGTCGAAGCGGGCGATGTCCGCGGCGCGCGCGGTCTTCTACGCCTTCGTCTCCTACTCCGTGCTGTCCTACGCGGCCGGGCAGAAGAGCAGCGGCGGCGGCTCCTCGGACAAGCAGAGCGAGGACGTGACGGCGATGGCGCTGAAGTGGCCCGGCGGCCAGTGGATCGTCGGGGCAGCCGGTCTCGTGGTGATCGGGGCGGGCATCTACATCGCGGCGCGGGCGGTGATGCGGAAGTTCCGCAAGCACCTGCGCACCGGCGAGATGTCCCCCACCATGCGGAAGACCGTCGACGTCCTGGGCGTGGTCGGCGGCACGGCCCGTGGTGTCGTCTTCGCCGTGGCGGGGGTGTTCGCCCTGATCGCGGCCGTCCAGCACAAGCCCGGCAAGGCCAAGGGGATGGACGACACCCTGCGTTCGTTCCGGGACATGCCCGCCGGGCCCTGGCTGCTGGCGCTGATCGCCCTGGGCCTGGTCGCGTTCGGCGCCTTCTCCTGGTGCAACGCTCGCTGGCGCAAGGTGTGACGACCCTCCTGCCGGCCCCTGCCCCGACCACGACCACGGCGCCCCGCCTCAGGTGAGGGCGCCGCCGTCCACCCTGACGACCGCGCCGGCGACGAAGGAGGCGCGGTCGCCCGGCATCAGGGGGGGGCGGCCGTTGCGATCTCCTCGGGCCGGGCGGCCGGACAAGGGGATGGTTCCGTGACATCCCTCACAGGCCCCGATGACCTACGGGTGCTCCTTAGTAGTCGACCGGCCGCGGCGACCGGTTCGCTTTGTCCGCCTTGGCGGCTATTTGGATCACGCTGTCCCCCGGGGCGGTCGGTCCACTCGCTCAGGAACCTCGCTTTCGCAAATCATGCGGGGTTCTGACGGCCCGGCAGCAGTGGCCGGAAGCCGCTACCACCGGGTCGGCACGCCTTCGTGACCTTGGCAAGGAGCTCCGAGGTCTACGAAGCCCGGTAGTACGTCAGTCTCTTTGCACGCCTTGTGTGACCGTCCTAAGAATGACGACTCGCAGGGCGTCTTTTGCTGTTCGGGAGGCGGGTTCCAGCAAGAGGAAGCCGCGCGGCGGCGCCCGGCGCCTACCGAATGAGGTTTCACGCATGGGAAAGCACCGCAAGGACCAGCAGTACCGGCGGGTGCTCATAGCCGCCGTCGCCGTGGGCACGGTGGGCGTACCGACCGCCGCCGTGGCCTGCGTGGGCTGGAAGGACGACTCCGGCCGGCAGACCGAGGCCACCGCCTGGCAGACGGAGCAGAGCCCTCGTCACCCGTCGCACCAGGTGCGCAAGCAGGCCACCCGGGCGGCAGCCTCCGCTTCCCCGAGCACCCGCAGCGCGCACCGGCCCGCCTCGGCGCCCGCCCACCACCGCCCCGCACGGCAGGCACCCGAGGCGGCGAGGTCCACCGCGGCCGCCCGGCCCGCCGAGCCGACCTCCGCGAGGCCCGTTCCCGCGCCGGTCGCGCACCAGGTCTCCACCGCGCCCAGCACCCCGCGGCCCGCCGCGACGGCCTCCGGCGACGTGTCCCGTGTCGTGGAACTGGTCAACGCCGAGCGCGCGAAGGCCGGCTGCTCCCCGGTGCAGCTCAACTCGACGCTGACCAGGGCCGCGCAGGCCCACAGCGCCGACATGGCGGCACACAAAACGATGTCGCACACCGGCTCCGACGGCTCCGACCCCGGCTCGCGCATCACCGCCGCCGGCTACCGGTGGAGCGCGTACGGCGAGAACGTCGCCTTCGGCTATTCGACGCCCGAGCAGGTCATGGCCGGCTGGATGAACAGCCCCGGCCACCGGGAGAACATCCTCAACTGCTCCTACAAGGAGATCGGTGTGGGTCTCGCCCAGCCCGGCAGCTACTGGACGCAGGACTTCGGCACCGCCCGGTAGCACCCCGGCGGCGTGGCGTCCCGCACGCCTGTCCGCCTCCCGGTGAGGATGGGCCTGTCGTGAGGGTCGGCTGGGAGGCGGGTGTCGGAATGACGGTGAGCCGTGTCGGGTTGGTCGTGCACGCCGGGCGGCCGGCCGCCGTCGCCGCGGCGGACGCGGTGCGCGAGTGGTGTGCCGGGCACGACGTGAGCTGCGCCGACATCGACGTGTGGCAGGAGGGCGCCCGGCACAGCGCCCGCGAGGAGGTAGACAGCGCGGGCGACCCGGACCTCATCGTCACCCTGGGCGGCGACGGCACCTTCCTGCGCGGCGCGCGCCTGGCCGCCGCGAACGACGCCCTGGTGCTCGGCGTCGACCTCGGCCGGGTCGGCTTCCTCACGGAGGTCCCCGCGCCGGCCGTTCGCGCCGCGCTGGACGCGGTGCACGAGGGCCGGTACGAGGCCGAGAACCGGATGCTGCTCACCATGCGCGCCTCCTGCCCACTGGAGGTGCCGCCGCACATGGCCGAACTGGTGCGCTACGGGCGCGGCCCGATGCTGCCGCCGCCACGCGTGCGCGGGGAGTGCTCGGTCGGTGACGACTGGGGCGTGGCGCTGAACGTCGTCGCGCTGAACGACGTGGTCGTGGAGAAGCTGACCCGGGACCGGCAGGTGTCGGTCGGCGTCTACATCGCCGGCCAGCTCCTCGCCTCGTACTCCGCCGACGCGCTGCTGGTGGCCACCCCGACCGGCTCGACGGCGTACAGCTTCGCCGCCGGGGGGCCGGTGGTCTCACCCCGTATGGAGGGGCTGCTGTTCACTCCGGTCGCCCCGCACATGACGTTCGACCGCTCGGTGCTGGCGGCGCCGGACGAGCCGATCGCGTTCCGGGTGCTGGAGCGCTCCGGCCAGGCCGCCGTCAGCATCGACGGCCAGGTGCGGGGCGTGCTCGACCCCGGCGACTGGATCGGCGTCTACGCGTCGCCCCGGCGGCTGCGAGCGGTGCGGCTGGGCCCGATGGACTTCTACGGGCGGCTGCGCGAGCGGATGAACCTCACCGACGCGCCCGCGGCGGTCGCGGACGGGCAGGCGGCCCCGCTGTGGCCGGTACGCTCGCCACCGCCCGGCGACCTCGGCCATCTGGCCCTGCCCACCTCCCCCCACGAGCCGCCGGCACATCACTGACCTGCGGAAACGCCGCCGGTCCCGGATCGGCTCGAATGGACGTGCAGGTTTCCCGCTCCGAAGTGAGATTGTGCCCCGCATCGGGGCACAAGAAGAGCAGGTACTACTCCTACGGCTGGAGGCACACCATGCTCGCGATCGGCGTCATCCTTCTGATCATCGGCTTTCTCACCGGGATCTCGATCCTGTGGACGATCGGCATCATTCTCGCGGTGATCGGCGCCGTCCTCTGGATTCTCGGCGCCACCGGTCACGCGGTCGCCGGCCGTCGGCACTACTGGTGACCCGTCGGTGATGACCTCCCGGCCCCATCGGTCCCCCTGATGCACTCCGGTGCGCCAGGGGGACCGCTGATGTGGCGGAACCCCGCATGCGGGAGCCGTGCGGCTGCGGGAGGCTGACGGACACTGCTGGAGAAGGGACCCGCCATGACCTTCGACTCCGCGTCCGTCGAACCCGTACCCCCGTCCTCCCCGCCCCCGCCGCCCGTACGGCCCTGGCTGGTCGAGGACCTGCCCGCGCTGGACCCCGACCCCTTCCTGGACTCGCTGCTGCGCGAGGAGCCCGTCACCCGCATCCGCCTGCCCTACGGGGAGGGGCACGCGTGGCTGGTCACCCGCTACGAGGACGTCCGCTTCGTCACCTCCGACCCCCGCTTCTCCCGCGCGGAACTGCTGGGCCGCTCGGTGACGACGATGGCGCCGCAGACCGTGGCCTCCCGGACGGCCGGCCTCCAGTACATCGACGCGCCGCGGCACACCGTGCTGCGCCGGGTGGTGGCGCGGGCCTTCACCGCGAAGAGCATGGCCCGGCTGCGGCCGCTCGCCGAGCGCACCGCCCGCGGGATGCTCCGGGACATGCGGAGCGCGGGTGCGCCCGGCGATCTCATGGAGCACCTGTACACGCCGTTCCCCATCGCGGTGGTCTGCGCCTTCCTGGGCGCCGACGAGGACGACTGGCGCAACTGGGCCGGCAACTCGGAGGCGCTGCTGACCAAGGCGAACGCGAAGGAGCGCAACCAGGCTGCCCGGCAGGACACCCGGAACCGGGTGGTCCGGCTGCTGGAGCGCCGCCGCACCGAGCCGCGTGATGACCTGGCCGGAGTGCTGGCGGCGGCCACGGCGAACGGTGAGATCACCGACGACGAGGCGATCTCGCTGGCCATGGCCGTGTACGTCAGCGGCGGGCACGCCGTGCGCAACAACAGCGGCTCCATGATGTACGCCCTGCTCACCCACCCGGACCAGTTCGAGCGGCTGCGCCGGGAGCCGGAACTGCTGCCGAGGGCGGTGGAGGAACTCTTCCGGTTCGTCCCGCACCGCAACGGCGTCGGCATTCCCCGCATCGCCACCGAGGACGTGACGGTCGGCGGCCATCTGATCCGCAAGGGGGACGTGGTCTACAACGCCTACGTCGCCGCCAACCGCGATCCCTCCGCCTTCCCCGCTCCGGACCTGCTGGACTTCGACCGCTCCGGCGTGGGGCACGTCGCCTTCGGGCACGGCCCGCACTTCTGCCTGGCCGCGCTGATGGCCCGGATGGAGGCCGAGGTGCTGATCGAGGCCGTGATGACGGAGTTCCCGGAGCTGAGGCTCGCCGTACCGGCCGAGGAGGTCGAGTTCCAGCGGGACGGGCTGATTCGCGGTCCGAGAACACTGCCGGTGAGCTGGTGACGCTCGACGGGGTTTGCCTAGGCATACAAGGGAGACCCTCATTCGGGTCAACAACACCTGAACGGAGCGACTTTCATGCAGCCGACCTGTCTTTGCGGTCGCACATTCGATCCCGAGCGTCCGCAGCGGGACCTCGCAGAGCCGGTCCGCCGTGCCCGACCGCGGCGAACGTCCGGCGCCGAGCGACGGTAGGTTGATCTACATGAGCGAGAACGTGTACTTCGACATCACCATCAACGACGAGCCGGCGGGCCGGATCGTGTTCCGTCTCTTCGACGACGTCGTGCCCAAGACCGCCAAGAACTTCCGCGAGCTGGCCACCGGCAAGCACGGCTTCGGCTACGCCGGTTCCCCCTTCCACCGGGTCATCCCGCAGTTCATGCTCCAGGGCGGTGACTTCACCAACGGCAACGGCACCGGCGGCAAGAGCATCTACGGCGAGAAGTTCCCCGACGAGAACTTCAACCTCAAGCACGACCGGCCGTACCTGCTGAGCATGGCGAACGCGGGCCCGAACACCAACGGCTCGCAGTTCTTCGTGACCACCGTCGTCACCAGCTGGCTGGACGGCAAGCACGTCGTCTTCGGCGAGGTCGTCGAGGGCCAGGACGTCGTGGACCGCATCGAGTCCCTCGGCAGCGGCAGCGGCGCCCCGAAGGCCAAGGTGTCGGTCTCCGCGAGCGGCACCGTCTGATCCGCCCGCCATTCGCCGGGCCCCCGCACCGCAGGGGGTCCGGCGGCCGGTGCCCGGCTCAGCCCGCGGTGATCTCCGCGAAGCGCCGGGTGTCGATGTTCCCGCCCGAGGCGATGACGCCGACCCGCGGCGGAAGGTCCCCGACCCGCCCGGACAGCAGGGCGGCGAGCGGCGTGGCACCGCTCGGTTCGAGCACGATCCGCAGGCGTTCGAAGGCGAAGCGCATGGCGTCGGCGATCTCCTCGTCGCTGACCAGCGCGATGGCGTCGACCAGCCGCTGATTGAGCTGGAAGGTGATCTCGCCGGGGCTCGGCACCACCTGCCCGTCGGCGATGGAGCGGGGCACCGGGATGGTGACGCGCTCCCCCGACTCCAGTGAGCGCTTGGTGTCGTCGCCCGACTCCGGCTCCACGCCGATCATCCGCACCGACGGGTTCAGGGACTTCGCCACGACGGCACAGCCCGCGATGAGCCCACCGCCGCCCACCGGCACCACGAGCGCGTCCAGCTCGCCGGTGTCCTCCAGCAGTTCCAGCGCGGCCGTGCCCTGGCCTGCGATGACGTCGAGGTGGTCGTAGGGCGGGATGAGGGCCAGCCCCCTTTCCCTCGCCAGTCCCTCGCCGAGCGTCGAGCGCTCCTCGGTGTAGCGGTCGTAGGTGACGACCTCCGCGCCGTAGCCGAGGGTGGCCTGCATCTTGGAGCGGGGGGCGTCCTCGGGCATCAGGATGACGGCGGTGGTGCCCAGTTCCCGGGCGGCCAGCGCGACGGCCTGGGCGTGGTTGCCGGAGGAGAAGGCGGCGACGCCCTTGGCGAGCTGGTCCGGCGGCAACTGCGCGGCGGCGTTGTAGGCGCCGCGGAACTTGAACGCTCCGACCCGCTGGAAGTTCTCGCACTTGATGAAAACCTCCGCCCCGACACGGGCGTTGAGGGTGCGCGAGGTGAGGACTGGGGTCCGGTGCGCGACGCCATCCAGGCGGGCGGCGGCCGCGCGGACGTCGTCGAGGGTGAGGTGCGGTTCGGCGGGCATGGCGGGTCCCCCAGGGAGTGGTGTGGGCTCTTGCTTCGTGCAGTTGTAGACGGTCGCCCGCCGGACTCCGAGCAGGTCGGCGATGGTCCGGGCGGCGTCCCGCGCATCGAACCAGCCCTCGCCGTGCAGCTGCCGCACCAGCTCGCGCTTGGCGTCGCGGCTCAGCGATCTCGGGGTCGCCCCGCGCCGCGCGGCCAGTTCCTCCACCGTCGCGCGCAGCTCCCGGGCGCGCCGGTCCCGCAGTGTCTCCGGCGGCTCGGCGCCGTGTTCGGTACCGGTGGCGACCAGACGGGCCAGGGCCGGGGCGACCGGGAAGGGCACGGAGACGTCCAGATTGAGGCAGAACCGGATTTCCAGTTCCGGACGTTACCTCTACATCGACCTCGGCACCAGGGCCGCAATTCGGCTGGCGGACCCCGCTGCCGGGCACGACCCCACGGAGGCCGTAGTGGGGTGCTGAGCGGGGCGCGGAATCGGTGTGGCTGAAACCCACAGGGGACGGCTCCCGGCGGGTGTACGAGCGTGCCGGCTTCCGGCCGGGCGGCACCCGGCTGTATCCGCGGCTGGACGCGCCGCTTCCTTGGCGGCGTGTGAGATCTGCGCGTCGTCCCTTGCCCGGGACGGGTGCGCGGCGCATGCTCGGGCGGCATCCGGGTCCGGCGTCCCACGGCGGCGGGCCCCGCCCCCCACGTCTGGAGCCGCCATGTCCGCGTCCGCCGCACCACCCTCGGTGACCCCCGCCGCCCGCCGTTTCGCCCTGATCGGCGGTTCACTGGGCAATCTCGTGGAGTGGTACGACTGGTTCGTCTACGCCAGCTTCGCGATCTACTTCGCGGACTCCTTCTTCCCCGGTGACAATCCGACGACCAAGCTGCTGGACACCGCCGGCATCTTCGCGGTCGGCTTCCTGATGCGTCCGGTCGGCGGCTGGGTGCTGGGGCGGGCGGCGGACCGCCACGGCCGCAAGAGCGCGCTGACCCTCACCGTCACCATGATGTCGGTCGCGGCCCTGCTGATCGCCGTCGCGCCGACCTACGGGCAGGCGGGCTACTTCGGCGCGCTGGTCCTGCTGCTGGCGCGGCTGCTCCAGGGGCTCAGCATCGGCGGGGAGTACGCGGCCAGCGCGACCTACCTGACGGAGGCCTCCGCCCGGAACCGGCGCGGGCTCGGATCGTCCTTCCAGTACGTGTCCATGACCTGCGGGCAGTTGCTCGGCCTGGCGATCCTGATCACGATGCAGCACACCCTCACCACCGGGCAGTTGCAGAGCTGGGGCTGGCGGGTGCCGTTCGTGCTGGGCGCGGTGTTCGCGCTGGTGGTGTTCTGGCTGCGGCGGCGGCTGACGGAGACGGAGGCGTTCACCGAGGAGACGGGCGGCGGCACGGACACCGCGCGCGGCTCGCTCAGGGCGCTGTGGGAGCACCGGCGTGAGGCCGCTCTGGTGATGGCGCTGACCCTGGGCGGCACAGTGGCCTACTACACGTACACCACCTATCTCACCAAGTACCTGATCGGCAGCGCGGGCATGGCCAAGTCGACGGCCACGCTGGTGAGTTTCACCGCGCTCGCGGTGTTCGCGGCGATCCAGCCGGCGGCCGGGGCGCTCTCCGACCGGATCGGCCGCCGGCCGCTGCTGATCACCTTCGCGGTGGGGTGCACGGTGGGCACCTATCCGATCATGACGGCGCTGGGGTCGACGCACTCGTACTGGCCGGCGCTGGCGCTGTCCCTCCTGGCGCTGGTGATCGTGACCGGGTACACCTCGATCAACGCGGCCGTGAAGGCGGAGCTGTTCCCGACCCGGGTACGGGCCCTCGGCGTTGCCCTGCCCTACGCGCTGGCCAACGCCCTGTTCGGCGGGACGGCCGAGTACGTGGCGCTGTGGTTCAAGGACGCCGGTCACGAGAAGCTGTTCTTCTGGTACGTCTCGGGGTGCGCGCTGGTCTCGCTGGTCACCTATGTGCTGATGCCGGACACCCGCGACGCGGCGCTGAGCCGGGCCGAGGCGGACGCGGGCAGCGGGGCCGGGCTCGCCCCCGCGGAGGCGGCCGGCTGACCCGGTGCGGCGGGGGACGCGGGCAGCCGCATGGGCTGCGCGGCGGCCCTGCTGCTGTCCGTCCCCCTGACGGAGTCGTAAGCCGCCGGGCGCACCGGGCATCTGCTGCTCCGGCGCCGGCGGACGCCGTCCGCTTCGCGGACCTCGCTGACCGGGTCCGCTCCCCCGCCGACCGCACAGAACTGCCCACGGAGATCCACCGGTACGCCGGGCAGACCCCCGCCGGGAGACCGTCGAGTACACCGGGCCGTACGCGGTACGCGACTCTTCCGCCTCGATCTCCAACGACAGGACATGCGTCGGTAGTTGGCGAGCGAGCGCCGACAGGGCCAGGGTGGGGACCCCGCCCGGAGCGGCCGGAGGGTGGCCGGGCAGAGCGCCTCCGGCAATTGCCGCTATCGTTTGCGACCTCGTTCCCCCCCCGGCCATGGAAGGATCTCGGCGTGGCATGGAAGGCACTGCGCTCGGCGCTGGAAGTGGTGTATCTGCGTCGGCTGAACCGCAAGTTGGAGGGTCTGCCCCGGCCCCGGCACGTGGCGATCATGCTGGACGGCAACCGGCGCTGGGCGCGGGGCGCGGGGCACACCGACGTCCGTGAGGGCTACCGGGTCGGCGGCGCGAAGGTCACGGACTTCCTGCACTGGTGCGCCGACGCCGGGATCAGCCACGTCACCCTGTGGATGCTCTCCGACGACAACCTGCACCGTCCGGCCGCCGAACTCGGGCCGCTGCTCGACATCATCGAGGAGACCGTGCGCCGGGTGTGCGCGACCGACGCGCCCTGGGAGATCGAGATCATCGGCGCGCTGGACCTGCTGCCGGGCGACACCGCGCGGGTGCTGAAGGAGGCAGCCGCCACGACGACGGGCCGGGGTGGGCTGAAGGTCGACGTGGCGGTCGGCTACGGCGGACGCCGGGAGATCGTGGACGCCGTCCGGGCCGCCTTCGACAGGCACATCCGGGCCGGGGGCGACCCACGGGACCTGGCCGCCGACTTCGACCTGGAGCACATCACCGACAACCTGTACTCCCCCGCCGGGCACGACACCGACTTCGTCATCCGCACCTCCGGCGAGCAGCGCCTCTCCGGGTTCCTGCTGTGGCAGTCGGCGTACGCGGAGGTGCACTTCGTGGACGTGCTGTGGCCCGCGTTCCGCCAGATCGACCTGCTGCGCGCGCTGCGCTCGTACGCGGCCCGCGAGCGGCGTTACGGGCGCTGAGGGGACGTCGGTCCAGGCGCGGGCCGCGCGGCCGCCGGGGCCTGGCCGGCGGGATCACCCTCGTGTGCCCCACCGGCCCGGACGGGGCGGCGACGGCCCCTGACAGAGCCGCGGGAGCCGACCGTGGCGCACGCGCGGCGAGAACTCGGGCGTCGGCCGGCGAATTCCCTGGCCGGAGGCGGTCCGGCGTGCTGGGATGACGTGATGGAGCGCATGATCGAGGTGGACCGGGGGGCGTACCCCGACGCGGTGACGCCGTGGGAGGACGCGGCGTGGCGGGGGGCCGTCCTCGAGTGGATCGAGGGGGAGCTCGCCCGGTGCGGGCTTCGATGGAGCGGGGTGCCCCGGGTCCGGGTGCGCCCCTGGTCTGTGCTGATGCGGGTGCCGGTGGGCGGGCGGGCCCCCGTGTGGTTCAAGGCCAGTCCGCCGGCCGGCTCCTTCGAGGGGCCGTTGACCGCCGCGCTGGCCCGGTGGGTCCCGGAGTACGTGCTGCGGCCGCTGGCCGTGGACGGCGGCCGGGGGTGGTCGTTGCTGCCGGACGGCGGGCCGCTGTTCCGCGAGGTGCAGGCAGGGCCGCGGGCCTGGGAGGAACTGCTCGGCGGGTACGCGCGGATGCAGCGCGCCTTGGTCCCGCGCGTCGCCGAACTGTGCGCGCTCGGCGTACCGGGACTGCGGGTGAGCGAGGTGCCCGCGTCCTTCGGCATGCTGCGGGCGGGGACCGGCGCCCCGGAGGCGGACCGTCGGGCCCGGCTCGACGCACTCGGTACCCGGCTGGCCGACTGGTGCGCGGAGCTGGACGCGTTCGGTGTGCCCGACTCCCTGGACCACGCCGACCTGCACGAGGGCCAGCTCTTCCACCCGGGGCCGGGCCGGTTCACCTACTTCGACTGGGGGGACGCCGTCGTCTCGCACCCGTTCGCCAGTCTGCGCATTCCGGCCCAGCGGGCGGCCGAGCGGTTCGGACCCGGGGTACTCCCCCGCCTGCGCGACGCCTACCTGGACCCCTGGACGGACCTCGGGCTGACGGCCGCGGAGCTGCGCCGCGCGGCCCGACTCGCCTGGCGGCTGGGCGCGCTGGGGCGGGCCCGCGCCTGGACCCGGCTCTTCCCGTCGGCAGCGGGGGCGGTGGACGCCACCAGCTCACTGCTGGAGGCCGGGGACGCTCCCCCGTACTGAGCCCCGGAGGTCTCAGCCTCTGGGAACCGTGCCGCCCGCGGCCCGGAGATGGTGGCGGCGGGCGTTGTTGTACGTACGCAGATGGACCTTGGCAACGGCACAGGCCGCGCCGTCGGCACGGCACTGGCGGCAGGTCCCCACATGCTGCTCGTAGGCGTTACGGGCGTTGTCCAACGCCTCGTCGGTAGCGGACATGGTCATCTCCGGAGGAGGTCGCGCCCCTGCGGGCGGCGCCTGATTGACTGGTGAGTAACTTACAGAGAAAGATCATCATGTTACTGCCGGTACTGGGAAACCGGCCCGCGCGGAGGGGAAAAGGGGGGGAACCGTCCGCGGCGGCACCCCCTCCTGCGGCCCCGGCTACTCCCCCGGCGCGAGGGTGGCCGCGAGCAGACGGGCCGTCTCCTCGATCAGTGCCTCGTCGACCAGCGCGTCGGGCGCCGGCTTGGTGGACAGCACGGACAGCAGCAGCGGCGTGCCCTTGCCGGTCCAGGCCACACCGAGGTCGTTGGCGGTGGCGTAGGAGCCGGTACCGGTCTTGTCCGCGAGGACCCAGCCAGACGGGAGGCCGGCCCCGAAGCGCTTGCCACTGGTGGTGTTCCCGCGCAGCCAGCCGACGAACTGCTCCCGGTCGCCGTCATCCAGTACCCGCCCCAGCGTGAGCAGTTCGAAGGTACGGCCGAGAGCGCGGGGTGTGGTGGTGTCGCGCGGATCACCCGGTACGGCGGTGTTCAGGTCGGTCTCCCAGCGGTCCAGCCGGCTCACCCGGTCACCGAGGGAGCGGAAGAAGCGGGTGAGCCCGGCCGGGCCGCCGATCCGGCGGAGCATGAGGTTGCCCGCCGTGTTGTCGCTGTACTGGACGGCGGCCGCGCACACCTCGCCCAGCGCCATCCCGGTCTCCTGGTGGGCCCTGGTCTGCTCGGAGTTGGAAAGGATGTCCGCCGGCGGGTAGTGGATCACCTCACCGAGCGCGGCGCGGCCGCCGTGATCGCGCAGCACGGCCGCGGCCGCGACGGCCTTGAACGTCGAGCACATGGCGAACGGCTCGTCGGCGCGGTAGGCCACCGTCGCTCCGGTGCGCGTGTTGTGCGCGTACACACCGAGCCGCGCGCCGTACCGCTTCTCCAGCGCGGCCAGTTCGGGGCGCAACGCGGCCGGACCGTGCGGGCCGGCGGAGGCCGGGGCGGCGGCGGTCACGGCGGCCGCGGCACCGAGGGCGGCACCGGCGCGGAGCAGGGTGCGGCGCGGGACGGGGGTGGCACGGGTCATGTGCGGTCTCCTCCACGGAAGTCGTCCCGTCGGGCCGGCTGGATCACCGACGGGGTGACAGCGAAACAGCAGGACACCGCTCATGTCCAAGAGTGAACTTTGAACGCTCCATGACTTATTGATATGACTCCTGGATGGATCTGCTCGCGCATCTGGCGGCGTTCACCGCGACGGCCGACGAGGTGAGCTTCTCGCGCGCGGCCGACCGGCTGGGGATCGCGCAGCCGCTGCTCAGCCGCCGTATCAAGTCGCTGGAGACCTATTTCGGCGGCCAGTTGTTCGACCGCTCCCGGCGCCAGGTCACCGTGACGGAGTTCGGCACCTCGCTGCTCCCGTACGCCCGGGACGTGCTGGAGCGCGCCGACCGGCTGGACGTGGCCGCCCGCTCGGCCCGCGCCGCGCGGGTACGGGTCGTGGGGGTGCCCGCGCACTGCGCGCCGGTGGCCCTGGCCGGGGTACTCCGCGCCGGCACCGAGCGCGGCACTACGCTGGCGGTACGTGAACTCCCACCACGGGCAAGGCAGTCGGGCCTCACTGACGGTTCGCTGGCCTACGCCCTGCTCCGCGTCGCCCCCGAACGGGCCGCGCTCCGGGTTCCGCTCGGCCTGGCGGCGGCGTCACCGCTCGCACGACGCGTCCTCCACCTGGAGGACCTCCGTCCGCCCCGAGGCGTGGCCGGCCTGCCCATCCTGACCCTGGAGGAAGACGAAGTGCCTTACGCACAGGATCGGTTGGCGCGTGCCGCGGCGCGCGCCGGGCTGCCGGAGACGCTTCTGCGGCCGGCCGGGCCGGCCGCCGCCGCGCTGGCCGGCACGCTGGCCGGGCGGGCACGCCTGCTGTGCGCGGAGCCGTTCGCCCGGCAGCACGGCGCGAGCTGGACCCCGCTGGCAGACACCTCCCTCCACCGGGGGTACGCGGTCGGCGCGAGCGGGTCGCACGGGGAGAGCGGCGAGGTCCCGGCCTGGCTGACGAGGACCCTTGCGGAGGTGGCGGGATGAGTACCGAGGTGGCGGACGGCATCGCCCTCGAGTGGGACGCGCTCGGCGTCCGGGGTTCGTTCCTGGCCCGGAACATCGACACGGGCGAGGAACTGGGCTTCGCAGCGGACGTACCGGTGCCGCTGGCCTCGGTGGTGAAGGTCCCGCTCGCCCTCGTGGTGCTGGACCGGATCGCGACCGGGCGACTCGACCCGGCCCGGCCCGTGAGCCACGTGCCCTCGCCCGGGAGCGCCGGTCCCACCGGGCTCGCGGCGTTCCGCCATCCGGCGACGCTGGCCGTCGGTGATCTGCTGATGATGATGCTCTCGGTGAGCGACAACGTCGCCGCCGATCTCCTCCTCGACCTGGTTCCCGTCCCGGAGGTGGCCGCCCGGCTGCGCTCATGGGACTGCCCGGACCTGCGGGTACGGCACCGGCTGCACCACATGTACGCCTGCGCGGCCGGAGCCTGCGGCAACGACTTCTCGCTCGCGCTGGAGCTGGCGGTACGCGACGAGCGCACGGGCCGGCACACCATCGAGACGCTGGACCCGGCGCACGCCAGCACCGGGACGGCAAGGGCTTTGGTCTCCCTGCTGGAGCGGGTCTGGCGCGACGAGATCTCCGATCCGGCCGCGACGGCGGAGCTGCGCCGGCTCATGGGCTCACAGGTCTTCACCCACCGCATGGCGAGCGAGCTGCGCGCGGACTCGCTGCGGTTCAGCGGGAAGACGGGGTCGTTCCTGCACCTGAGGCACGAGATCGGTGTGGTGGAGGCGGACTCCGGCGACCGGGTGGCTCTGGCCGCGCTGACCCGCGCGGACCGCAGGGCTTCCCTGGCGCCGGACATCGACCTGGCGATCGGTGTCGCCGCCCGGCGCGCGTTCGAGGCGCTGCGCAGGTGAGGCCGGGGCGTCAGCCCCTGCCGCCGCTGAGCCGCCGCCACTCCGGGCCGACCCGGCTCCACTCCTCGTCCCACTGCGCGAGCCGGCGCCGGACGAGCGAGCCGCACACCAGCCGCCCGCCGGCCCAGACGGCCGTGCCGGTGATCTGGGCGACGAGGACGCCGGTGAGCACCGTCTGGAGCAGGGATTCGGCCGGGGAGGCGGGCGGGGGCACGGTGCGGCCCCTGCCGTCCGTCCACAGGCCGACGGTGGTCCCGGCCGGGGTCGCAGGCCTCACCTTGGCCTTGTCGGTGTGCACGGCGCCCTTGGCGTCGGTCCAGCGCACGTCGGCCCACACCCGGTCGTCGTCGTAACCGCCGCGCGAGGGCGGGGTCTTCGGCGCCGGGCCGGTGAGGACCGCGCGGACCTCGTGCACCTGGGCGCGCCGGGCGGCGAGCGTGGAGTCCACCGAGCTCGCGGCCGCCATGCCGCCGAGGGCACCGCCCAGCACCACGAGGATCCAGGTGAGGAGCACGACCCACGCCTCGACGAGGTCGCCGCGCCTGCGCAGCGGATTGCGCCGCCAGCGCCAGAGCCGTAGGGGTACGACCGTCTCCGGAGGTGTCCGAGCCATCGGCAGCCGCCTCCTCTCGCCTGCCCACTCCCACCATCGTGCACCTGGCCCGGCGAGCCCGCAGTACGGACGGCGGGGGCGGAAGAACCGCATGTCGAAGGGGGGCGACGGGCGAGGGGCGCCCCAGGACCGGCCGGTCCTGG
>NZ_JBSFFI010000028.1:0-70492 GCF_053596035.1 Streptomyces sp. NPDC001781
GACGCCCGGCCGGAATGGTCTCCGGCCGGGCGTCGCGGCTGTTCGGTGCGGTGGCGCCGGTTCCGCGCGGCCGCGTCAGTCGTTGGCGACCACGTCGTAGCGCGGTTCGTTCTCGGCCAT
The DNA here is from genome assembly GCF_053596035.1 of Streptomyces sp. NPDC001781. Classification (NCBI taxonomy): domain Bacteria; kingdom Bacillati; phylum Actinomycetota; class Actinomycetes; order Kitasatosporales; family Streptomycetaceae; genus Streptomyces; species Streptomyces sp. NPDC001781. Next base: position 121 of record NZ_JBSFFI010000028.1, read on the forward strand.
CTGCCGCAGCGCGTCCTTGCGGTCCCGCTTGGAGAGGCGGTCGATGTAGAGGTACCCGTACAGGTGGTCGGTCTCGTGCTGGAGGCAGCGGGCGAAGTAGCCGGTGCCGCGCACCTTGATGGGGTTGCCCTTCTCGTCCTGCCCGGTCACCTCGGCGTAGTCGGGGCGCGCGAGCGGCGCGTACGCGGTGGGCACGGAGAGGCAGCCCTCGTTGCTGTCGTCCAGGCGGCGGGCGGCGGCGGGCAGTTCGACCAGCTTGGGGTTGACGACCACGCCGGTGTGGCGGACGCCGTCGTCGTCCGGGCAGTCGTAGACGAAGACCTTCCGGCTCACGCCGATCTGGTTGGCGGCCAGGCCCACGCCCTCGGCGGTGCGCTGGCTGGCGAACATGTCCGCGACCAGTTCCTCCAGCTCGGGACCGAACTCGGTGACGTCCGCGCACTCCTTGTGCAGCACCGGGTTCCCGACGACCGTGATCGGCCGCGAGGTCCCGCGCTCGCGCCAGCCGGTCTCGCGCTCCTCGCAGTCCTCCGTGTCGACGACATAGCCCTCGTCATCGACGGGGAGCACGCCCACGCGCTGCTGATCGGTGTCCTGCTGAGCCATGACCGAGTGACGCCTTCCTCAAAACAAACATGGGGGGAGTAGCGGATACAGGGTACGTGGACACGCCTCCCGCGGGGCGCGGGTCCGGGTCCTTTCGTACGGGACCGCCGCGTGGGCGCGTACGAAGACCGCGCACCGGCAGCGGCGATCAGCAGACCTCTTCCAGATCCCGCCAGTCGCGGGAGTCGGGACTGTCGGCGACCCACCCGTCCAGCAGCCCCCGGACCAGCGAAGCCGGCGCGGCGATCCCGCACTCGCGCTCCGGCACCCAGAGCTGCCCGTCGGTCCGGTGCCCCAGCGGACCGGGATGACCGGGCTCACTGTGGTCGTGGGGATCGAGATGCACGCCCTCCCCCTCGTCGGACGGCATCCGCGACTCCGAGCACATCCGGCACAGCAGCCGCACGGAGGACGACCAGTCCTCCGCCGCGAACCCCGCGTCGGCGGCCAGCTGCTCCAGCGCGTCCCGGTCCGCCTCGGTCGCCGCCTCCAGCAGCACCACCCAGGTCGGCACGGGCGACGGCGCCCACAGCTCGATCTCGTCGAAGACCGGATAGGAGTGCCCGGTGGACGTGGTCCGCTCACCGTGCGGGACACCGTCGTGCAGCACGACCTCGCCCCAGCGCCGCCCCGAGGACGGCAGCGGGATGGACAGCACCTCGATGCGGGCCGGGTCCAGCCGGCGGCCCCAGACCACCTCGGCCTCGCCCTCCGGGGAGAGGCGTACGGCCGCGCTGCCCAGCTCCATGCCCAGCGGCTCGCCCAGCGCGGTGGCGCCGCCGGGCACCTTCAGCCCGTACGCCTGCCAGGCGCGGCGGGCCAGCGGCCAGTCCTGGAGAGCGGTGGCGGCGATGCCCACGTTCCACCAGTCGGGCGCGCCGGTCTCCCGGTCCAGCAGGGCGACCGCGCGCAGCCCGGCGGCGCGGGCCTGTTCCCAGTCGTGCCGGAACTTGTGCAGCAGGGCCAGGTTGAACCAGGACTCGGCGAGCCAGGGCTCCAGATCGGCGGCGCGGGTCAGCAGCTCGCCCGCGTCCTCGTACCGGCCGTCGCCGATGAGCGTGAACGCCCGGTCGGTGGCCTGCCGCCAGGAGGCGGAGGGCCGGTTCCGTACCTTGCCGAAGATCCTCACGATTCCCGCCTGCCAGTTCCGTTCCGCTCAGTGGGCTGGCTTGTGCCCCCGGACATGCCTCTCCCTCGCATCCAACCACGTCACGCGGGAGAGGCGCTCATTACCCGTCGGTTACCCAGCAACCGGCAGGCTCAGACAGTCACGGGACAGGACCCGCGCCAGGGACTCCACCACCTCGGGGGCGTAGTCCCCGGCGGTGGCCAGCCGGAGTTCCTCCAGTGCGCACAGCGGGCCCTGCGCCCCGGCGTCGTGGGACTTCTCCTCGTAGGCGTTGACCGCGCGCACGATGCGGGCGGCGACCGGCTGGTCCCGGTAGGGGTCGGCCTGCCGCTCCACGACCACGGCGACGGCCGCGGCCACCCCGGTCTGCCGGACGACGGCCCCGCCGAGCAGGGCGATGCGGCGCTGCTCCTCACAGGGCAGCCCGGCGGTCGCGCCCGCGGGGACCGGGTCGAGAAGGCTGAGCTGGCCGATGTCGTGCATCAGCGCCGCGTGTTCCAGCACGGTCAGCTCGGTGCCGGTGAGCCCGAGGTCCCGGCCCACCGCGAGGCTGAGGGCGGCGACCCGGCGGGCGTGCCCGGCCGGGGTGTAGCCGGCGATCTCGGTGGCGCGGGCCAGGGAGGTGATGGTCTGCCGGTAGGTGGCGCGCACCGCCGCGTACCGGCGCAGCGACAACTGGGTGAGCAGCAGCGGAAGGCAGAACACCGGCAGCGCCCAGAGTCCGGCGACGGCGACCGCGAGCGCCATCACCACGCCGGTGGCGCAGACGGCGGACCCGATGCCGGGCAGCCCGCGCAGTTCCTCGCGCAGCAGCGGGCCGAAGGGCCAGCCGGTGCGGGCCCGGCCGAGCGCGGCGGCCAGTACGGCGTCGCACAGCGCGGTCAGGACGAGCAGCGCGACGAGCAGCAGGGCGTAGGCGCAACCGTCCCAGTGCCGGAACACCCCCCGGCTGTAGAGGGGTTGGAAGCAGACGGCGGCGAAGCCCACCTTGAGGACCCGGCGGGCCAGGTGGTCCAGGGTGGGGCTCTGGCCACGCCAGATGTGGGGAACGCCACCGAGCAGCGTGGCGACGAGCACCACGGTGACGATCTGCGCCGGCCCGTGGTGCGCCGGTTCTCCGGCCTCCGCGCCGAGCAGGGCGTACGACAGGGAGCCCGCGGTGCCGAGTGGCGCGGCGCGGCGGGAGCCGCCGCCCCGCCAGCGGGTGAGTTCGCCGACGGCGATGAGGACACCGAAGGCGAGCGCGGTGCCCCGGTCCTCGATGCCGGTCCACAGGGTGGCGCCGAAGGCCAGGACGGCGACGAGCGCGGCGGCGCCGTGGATCAGTCTGCGGGCGGTCACCGGTGGGCCCCGGTGGTCCGTCCGTGGGTGCGCTGGCGCGGCGGGACGCCGGAGGCGGGCTCGTCGGCGGTGACCTCGGGCCGCCAGCCGTGGCGGCGCAGGGCGGCGGCGAGCGCGCCGACCATCCGGGGGTCGAACTGGGCACCCGCGCACCGCTCCAGCTCGGCGACGGCGACCTCGACCGGGCGGGCCCGGCTGTAGGAGCGGGTGGAGGTCATGGCGTCGAAGGCGTCGGCGACGGCGACCACACGGGCGCACTCGGGGATCTGGGCACCGGCGAGGCCGTAGGGGTAGCCACTGCCGTCGAGGCGTTCGTGGTGGTGCAGGATCGCCGCGCGGGCCTCCCCGAGGAAGGAGATGCCGCGGGTCATCTCGTGGCCGTACTCGGGGTGGAGTTCGATGATCCGGCGTTCCTCGGGGGTGAGCGGGCCGTCCTTGCGCAGCAGCCGGGTGGGGACGCCGAGCTTGCCCACGTCGTGCAGGATGCCCGCGAAGCGCAGTACCTCCACGCGTTCGTCGTCCAGGCCGAGCTGGCGGGCGATCATCACTGACGCCCGGCCGACGCGCTCGCTGTGGCCCCTCGTGTAGCCGTCCTTGATGTCGACGGCCTGGACGAGGGCGCGGATGGTGGCCTGGTGGGCGGCGCGCTCGCGGTGGTACTGGGCGAACACCCAGCAGGAGACGCCCATCGGCAGCAGCACCAGCAGGGCTGCGACGGGACCGTAGGGGCTGCGCCACAGCACGGCGGTCATCAGTCCGGCCAGGCCGTGCACGGCGACGGGCGCGAGGGAGCGGGTGAACAGTCCCCGCCAGGCGCGGCGCGCCGGCACCCGGTCGGCCGCGGCGTGCATGGCGCCGTCGAGCAGGGTGAGCACCAGGCAGAAGGCGAGCACGGCGGCCCCGGCGGGCAGCAGCGCGTACGGGAAGACGGAGCCGTCGACGGCGGCGCCGCCGTCGAGCGCGTGGTGCGTCCGGGCGGCAGCCCAGACGGCGAGCGCGGGCCGGGCGGCGCGCCAGACTCGGCGCGGGAGGGCCGGCGCGTGCTCGACCGGGGAGAGCAGGGCGGCGGGCAGCGGGACGAGCGCGGCGGCGGCCGGGGACAGCAGGAAGGCCCCGGCGAGCAGGACGGGGTAGAAGGTGCCGCCGAAGCGGCGCCGGACGACCTGGTCACAGAGCGCGTACAGCGCGGAGAGGAGTCCGACGGCGCCCCAGGCCGTGGGGCCGGTGAGGGCGGGCAGCGCGCAGAGCGCGGCGAGCAGGGCGGCACCGGCCACGCAGACCCGTGCTCTTGCCGGAACCGCCTTCATGACGCCCTCCCCGAACGTGCCCCGTCCGGGTGGAGCGTAGGACGGGGCACGGGGAGGGCGGGGGCTGGTCCGGGGGGATTAGCACGTTCGGGTGACCGAGGCGGCGGTCAGCTCTCGCGGGCGACCGTGGTCACGTCATGCTCGGGGACGGTGCCGCCGGAGCGGATCAGGTCGATCCGGCCCATGACCTTGGCGCGCAGGTCCGCGGGGACGTCGTCGTGCCCGCAGCACCGCTTGACCAGCTTCTTGACGGCCTGCTCCAGACCGTACTTCTCCAGGCACGGGTGGCATTCCTCGAAGTGGTGCTGGAACTTGTCGCGGTCGACGTCCGGCATCTCGCTGTCGAGGAACTCGTACAGGTGGTCGAGGACCTCACTGCAGTCCGTCTCGTGCGGCTCTCCGCAGCTCATGAGCCCGAGCCTTTCGCTTCGTCCGACTCTCCGGCGCCCGCGGGGACCAGGCCGCGCTCGCGCGCGTAGTCCTCCAGCATGCCGCGCAGTTGGCGACGGCCCCGGTGCAGCCGGGACATCACCGTACCGATGGGTGTCCCCATGATGTCCGCGATCTCCTTGTACGCAAAGCCCTCCACGTCCGCGAGATAGACCGCGATGCGGAACTCCTCGGGGATCGACTGGAGCGCGGACTTCACGTCCGAGTCCGGCAGGTGGTCCAGCGCCTGGGACTCGGCGGAGCGCAGCCCCGTCGACATGTGCGACTCGGCACGGGCGAGCTGCCAGTCCTCGATCTCCTCGGCCGCGCTGCGCTGCGGTTCCCGCTGCTTCTTGCGGTACGAGTTGATGAAGGTGTTGGTGAGGATCCGGTACAGCCACGCCTTGAGGTTGGTGCCTTCGCGGAACTGGTGGAACGAGGCGTACGCCTTGGCGTACGTCTCCTGCACCAGGTCCTCCGCGTCGGCCGGGTTGCGCGTCATGCGCAGCGCGGCCGAGTACATCTGGTCGAGGAATTCGAGCGCGTCCCGCTCGAAGCGCGCGCTGCGCTCCGCGCTGGTCTCGGCGCCCGTACCCGCGCTCGCGCCCTGGCCCTCGGGCTGCTCCGCCTGGCCGCTGCCGGCCCCTGCGTCGGTACCGGTGACCGGACCCACCTCCTCAAGTTCCCGCGCGAGGCCGAAACCGGCCCCACTCGTCTCGGAGGATAGAACACGACCCGTACCCGCCGCCGCTCGAAGCGGAGCGGTCCTGGCCGCGTGCAGCACCGTCCAGTCCAGGTCAGTGCGGCTGCTGCGACTCGGACATGCGGTCGAACCCATGCGGCTGACTTCCTCTCCCGCGACGACGCCCCTTCGGGCTCCCTTGCTTCTGCTCGCCACAACAGCGTTGCCGCGTCCGGCATTCCCGGGGGTCACCCGAGTGACGCGGCCCACCTGGTGACGGCGTCCGTCACGGTCTCCAGCGCGGCCTCCCCGGTCAGGGGGGCCCGCTTGGGCACCGCGAGGGAGTGGTCGCCGCAGGGCACCTCGACGAGCTCGAACCCGTCCGCGGGGAACTCCTCGGGGCGGCCGAAGGGGTCGTTCCCGCCCTGGACGACGAGCGTGGGCACCCCGGCGCCGAGCAGCTCGTCGGCCCGGGACCTCTCCGGCCTGCCCGGCGGGTGCAGCGGGAAGCTCAGCGCGAGCACCGCGCGGGCGCCCAGCTCGGTGGCGGTACGGCAGGCGACGCGGGCGCCCGCGCTGCGGCCCCCGGAGATCACCGGCAGGCCGGCGCGGGTGAGGGCGGGCCACACACCCCGCCAGCCGCTGTCCAGCGTCCTGGGCGCGGGGGCGACCTTGCGGCCGGCCACCCGCCAGGGCTGTTCGACCAGGGCGACGCTCACCCCGTGCGCGGGCAGGGCGGTGGCGAGGGCCTGGAGGTCGCGGGCCTCGATGCCGCCCCCGGCGCCGTGACCGGCGGCCAGGACGAGGCGGGGCTCGGGTGCGTGGTGCCAGGTGACGCGGGCCGTCCCGGCCACGGTCTCGACGGTCTCGGTCGCATCGGCGGAAGTGGGGCTCACGTCAGAAGAGTGTGCCCTCCTCGGGCCCCTCCAGCTCCTTCAGCAGCTCCGGTCCGTTGTTGCGGACGTTGCTGACGGCGGTCGACACCGGATAGGCCCGCATCAGGCCCCCGGGCGGCGGGGCGAGCAGCTCCCGCAGCTCCCCGGGGTCGGTACGGGCGGGGTCCAGCCAGGCGTCCCAGCGGTCCGGGGTCAGCATGAGGGGCATCCGGGGGTGGATGTCGGCCAGCGAGCCGGGGCCCTCGGCGGGCGCGACGGCCAGCGGGCCCCGCTCGGCCTCGGTGGTGATCACCGAGCAGGTCGCCCACCAGGCGCCGGGATGGTCGTCGGGCAGCGTGCGGTCGCGCCAGAACTCGTACAGACCGGCCATGGCGAACACCGAGCCGTCGGCGGGGGTCACGAAGTACGGCTGCTTGCGCGGCCGCTTCCTCCTGCCCTCGGCCTCGAGGTCGCGCTCCTGCTCGCCGGTGACCCACTCGTAGTAGCCGTCGGCGGGCAGGATGCAGCGGCGGGCGGCGAAGGCGCGGCGGTAGGCCGGCTTCTCGTGCACGGTCTCCGCGCGGGCGTTGATCATCCGGGCGGCGCCCTCGGGGGTCCGGGCCCAGGACGGCACCAGTCCCCACCTCAGCCGGCGCAGCTGGCGAACCGGACGCCGGTCGGCGGCGTCTTTCAGGGGGCGGTCCAGGACCGCGTAGACCTCCTTGGTCGGGGCCACGTTCCAGTCCGGCGCCAGGGTCTCCTCGGGGTCCGGGGTACGGTCGCCCCCTTCCGCCGGGGCTGGGGGGACCCCCACTTCGATGCCGAAGGCTCCCGCGAGATCCTCTGGGCCACGACTGGCCGCATACCGTCCGCACATACCAGCCACAGTGCCAGAGTCCGTCCGACACAGGGAGTCACCCGTACACATGGACAGCAACACGACCGCCGCGCTGCCCGGCCTCTGGGACCGGCTCAGCGGCACCCAGTCCGGTCCCGACCTGTGGGTCGTCCTCGCCACCCTGGCCGCCGCGCTCGCCGTGGTCGCCCCGCACCCGGTGTGGCGGGTGGCCCGGAACGCGATCACCATCGCGCACGAGGGCGGCCACGGACTGATCGCGCTCGTCACCGGCCGGAAGCTGACCGGGATACGGCTGCACTCCGACACCAGCGGCCTCACCGTGAGCCGGGGCAAGCCCTACGGGCTCGGCATGATCCTCACGGCCGCCGCGGGCTACACCGCGCCCTCGCTGCTCGGGCTGGGCGGGGCCGCGCTGCTGGCCTCCGGCCGCATCACCCTGCTGCTGTGGGTGGCGACCGCCCTGCTGCTCGCGATGCTGGTGATGATCCGCAACGCCTACGGGGTGCTGACGGTGGTGCTGACCGGCGGGGCGTTCCTTCTGGTGTCCTGGCTGGCGGGACCGCAGGTGCAGGCGGCGTTCGCGTACGCGGTGGTGTGGTTCCTGCTGCTGGGCGGGGTGCGTCCGCCCTTCGAGCTGCAGGCCAAGCGGAGGCGGGGCGGCGCCGGCGACTCGGACGCGGACCAGTTGTCCCGGCTCACCCATGTACCGGCCGGGCTGTGGCTGTTCCTGTTCCACGCGGTGTCGCTGTGCTCGCTGATCGGCGGCGGGCAGTGGCTGCTGCGGCTCTGACCCGCCGCCTGCCGGGTCCGGCCAAGATCTGGGGGCGGTCCCAGCCACTAAAGTGGGGCGCATGACCGTGAACCCCGCGCACACCGCCCTCTGGCCCGCCCCGCACGCGACCGGAGCCGTCGACGCGACGGTCCACGTGCCCGGTTCCAAATCGGTCACCAACCGGGCCCTGGTGCTCGCCGCCCTCGCTTCCGAGCCGGGCTGGCTGCGCCGTCCGCTGCGGTCGCGGGACACCCTGCTGATGGCCGGGGCGCTGCGGGCGATGGGCGTGGAGATCGAGGAGGGCGTCGGCCCGGACGGTTCCGGCGAGGCGTGGCGGGTGCTGCCGACGGGGCTGCGCGGTCCGGCCGCGGTGGACGTCGGCAACGCCGGCACGGTCATGCGCTTCCTGCCGCCGCTCGCGGCACTGGCCGACGGCCCGATCCGCTTCGACGGCGACCCCCGCTCCCACGAGCGCCCGCTGCACGGCGTGATCGACGCGCTGCGCGTGCTGGGCGCCCGGATCGACGACGACGGCCGGGGCGCGCTGCCGCTGACCGTGCACGGCGGCGGGGCCCTGGAGGGCGGCCCGGTGTCGGTCGACGCCTCCTCCTCGTCCCAGTTCGTCTCGGCGCTGCTGCTGTCCGCGCCGCGCTTCAACCAGGGCGTGGAGGTCCGTCACACCGGCGCGACGCTGCCCTCGCTCCCGCACATCCGGATGACGGTGGACATGCTGCGCGCGGTCGGCGCCCAGGTCGACACCCCGGAGTCGGGCGGCGAGCCGAACGTGTGGCGGGTGACCCCGGGCGCGCTGCTGGGCCGGGACCTCACCGTCGAGCCGGACCTGTCCAACGCCCAGCCGTTCCTGGCGGCCGCCCTGGTCTCAGGCGGCAAGGTGACGATCCCGGACTGGCCGGAGCGCACCACCCAGCCGGGTGACCGGCTGCGGGAGATCTTCACCGAGATGGGTGGCTCCTGCGAGCTGACCGAGTACGGGCTGGTGTTCTCCGGTTCCGGCGCGGTGCACGGCATCGACGTGGACCTGGGCGACGTGGGCGAGCTGACCCCCGGCATCGCCGCGGTCGCCGCCCTCGCCGACTCCCCCTCCACCCTGCGGGGCGTGGCCCACCTCCGGCTGCACGAGACGGACCGGCTGGCGGCGCTCACCAAGGAGATCAACGAACTCGGCGGCGATGTCACGGAGACCGCCGACGGCCTGCGCATCCGGCCGCGCCCCCTGCACGGCGGCGTGTTCCACACCTACGACGACCACCGGATGGCGACGGCGGGCGCGGTCATCGGCCTGGCGGTGCCGGGGGTGCGGATCGAGAACGTGGCGACGACGGCGAAGACCCTCCCGGACTTCCCCGAGCTGTGGACCGGGATGCTCGGCGACTGACGGGCTGGACGAGACAATGCGCCGCTACGGCAAGCACACCGACGAGGACGACATCCGCACGCGTCCCAACCGCAAGGGCAACCGCCCGCGGACCAGCATCCGTCCCAAGCACGAGGACGCGGCGGAGGGCATGGTCCTCACCGTGGACCGGGGCCGGCTGACCTGCCTGGTCGAGGGACGGACCATCACCGCGATGAAGGCCCGTGAGCTGGGCCGCAAGGCGGCCGTGGTGGGCGACCGGGTCTCGATCGTCGGCGACCTGTCGGGCCAGAAGGACACCCTCGCGCGGATCGTCCGCATCGGGGAGCGCTCCTCCCTGCTGCGCCGCACCGCCGACGACGATGATCCCTACGAGCGGGTCGTGGTGGCCAACGCCGACCAGCTCGCGATCGTCACCGCCCTCGCCGACCCCGAGCCCCGCCCCCGGCTGATCGACCGCTGCCTGGTCGCGGCCTTCGACGGCGGCCTGGAGCCCCTGCTGGTGATGACCAAGTCGGACCTGGCCTCCCCGGACAAGCTGCTGGAGCTGTACGGCGACTTGGACATCCCCTACGTGGTGACCAGCCGCGAGGAACTGGAGAACGGCGGCGCGGCCGACCGGGTCCGCGAGCAACTCGACGGAAAGATAACGGCGTTCGTCGGCCACTCCGGCGTCGGCAAGACCACCCTGGTCAACGCGCTGGTACCGCAGGACCTCCGGCGTACGACGGGACACGTCAACGCGGTGACCGGCCGGGGCCGGCACACCACGACCTCCGCACTGGCCCTGCCGCTCGGCGACGGCGCCGGCTGGGTGGTCGACACTCCGGGCGTACGGTCCTTCGGGCTGGCGCACATCGACCCCACGCGGGTGATCAACGCCTTCCCGGACCTGGTGCCGGGCACAGCCGAGTGCCCGCGCGCGTGCAGTCACGACGAACCGGACTGCGCGCTGGACGCCTGGGTGGCCGCCGGCCACGCGCGCCCGGCCCGGCTGTACTCGCTGCGCCGGCTGCTGGCGACGCGGGAGCGCCGGGAGGGCGACTGAGACTCGCGTGGTTTGCCGGGGCGCGGGTCCGGCGAGTGCATAATCGCACCGAGCCGGGGATCCGGACCAAAGGTCTTTCCTCCGGATCAGGCCGGCTCGGGCCGAGGGCGCCTGTCGGCTGACCCGAGCGGGTTCCGGTGCGTGCAGCTGCACGGCGGAGGAGGGCGTCGACGCGGAGCGTCGGCAACCGACGACAACGCCGCAGATGTGCGTGCCAGAACCCGCGACCCCGGCAAGATCCGGAAGTCAGACCCTAGGGGAGGACAGCGCATGGCGTGGCTGCTGGTCATCGTGGCCGGGCTTCTGGAGACGGGTTTCGCCGTGTGCCTGAAGCTGTCCCACGGGTTCACCCGGCTCTGGCCGACCATCGCCTTCGCCTCCTTCGCCCTCGGCAGCTTCGGCCTGCTGACCCTGTCCCTGAAGAAGCTCGACGTCGGCCCGGCCTACGCGGTCTGGACCGGCATCGGCGCGGCGGGCACGGCGATCTACGGCATGGTCTTCCTCGGTGACCTGGTCTCCACCTTGAAGATCGTCTCCATCTCCCTGGTGATCGCCGGGGTGATCGGACTCCAGCTCTCGGGGTCGGCGCACTGAGGGGCGTCTCCTCGGTCTTCACCGGCCGACGCGGACCGAGGAGACGCCCCTCAGCCGTCGAGGTTCCGGCGCAGGGCGTGGTGGACGAGTGCCGTCGTGCCGCCCTCGCCGGCCGGCGCCGCCACGCAGGACAGGCCGAGGCGGAGCGCGACTTCGCAGGCGAAGGCCAGCCGGGCGGTGTCGGACGCCGGGGTGCCGGGTGCGGCGAGGACCGCCACGGCCCGGTCGCGTGCCATCCGCAGGAAGTCCCCGGGCGCCGGCAGCGGCCCGTCGGCCCGGCGCTGCGCGGGCACGGTGGAGGTGGAGGGCGGGCCGTTGCGCGCGGGCTCGGGGAGCCGTTCGGTCCAGCTTCCGGTGAGCATGGCCCGTACCAGCGTGTCGCCCCGCGCGGCGGTGGCGGTCCACTCGGCGGCGGCGGCAAGCCGGTCGCGGGGGTCGGCGTGGGTGGCGAGGGCGCGTTCCACACCGGCGAGGTAGCCGTCGGCCGCGCGCCGCATCAGGGCCCGGGCCAGGCCGTCCTTGCTGCCGAACTCGTTGTAGAGCGTCTGCCGGGACACTCCGGCGGCCGCGGCCACGTCGACCATCCGCACCGTGGACCACGGCCGGTGGGCGAGCGCTCCGCCTGCGGCGTCCAGCAGCGATTCACGGGCTGCGGGCATCGTCGCCTCCCTGGGGCGAGTCGTGGCGCTTAGATTTGACTCGCCCGCCGGCGCTGTCAAGGGTCGGGGGGCGTGCCGGGAGCACGGTTCGGCCAGTGCGCCGTGCGCCGCGCCCGCGCCCCCCCTGGTGGCTTCCGGACACCCGCGGCCGATACGGTCGTCACATGCCGGACTATCTCGACGACCTGCGCCTAGCCCATGTCCTCGCCGACGCCGCCGACGCGACCACCATGGAGCGCTTCAAGGCACTCGACCTGAAGGTCGAGACGAAACCGGACATGACCCCGGTCAGCGAGGCGGACAAGGCCGCCGAGGAGCTGATCCGCAACCACCTCCAGCGCGCCCGCCCGCGCGACTCGGTGCTCGGTGAGGAGTACGGCGCCGAGGGCTCCGGTCCGCGCCGCTGGGTGATCGACCCGATCGACGGCACCAAGAACTACGTGCGCGGGGTCCCGGTGTGGGCGACCCTGATCTCGCTGATGGAGGCGGGTCCGGGTGGCTTCCATCCGGTCGTGGGCCTGGTCTCGGCCCCCGCCCTGGGCCGTCGCTGGTGGGCCGCGAAGGACCACGGCGCCTTCACCGGACGCAGCCTCACCTCGGCGAGCCGTATCCACGTCTCCGCGGTGGCGGACCTCGCCGACGCCTCCTTCGCCTACTCCTCGCTCACCGGCTGGGAGGAGCGGGACCGGCTGGACGGTTTCCTGGAGCTGTCCCGCGAGGTGTGGCGCACGCGCGCCTACGGCGACTTCTGGCCCTACATGATGGTGGCGGAGGGCTCGGTGGACATGTGCGCGGAACCCGAGCTGTCGCTGTGGGACATGGCGGCCAACGCGATCATCGTCACCGAGGCGGGCGGCACCTTCACCGGTCTGGACGGCCGTGCGGGCCCGCACAGCGGCAACGCGGCGGCCTCCAACGGCCTGCTGCACGACGCGCTGCTGGGCCGCGTCGGCGACTGAGCGCACCCGCTCGGTGCGCGCGCCCCCGACGGGTAACGCACGCCCCCTTGTTGACCTCCCCTTTACCTGTCACTCTGAAGCCTCCCTCGTTTGTGCGTTCGTGAATCCGTGCTGTGCGGCGCGGGTTCCGCAGGAGGTGGCTGAAGCCCATGCTCGTTCCCGCCCCCGCATCACCCCCCACGCTCGTCCGAGACGCCATGAGCACGGTGGTCCTCACCATCGGCCCCGCTCACACCCTTCGCCAGGCCGCCGCCCTGATGTCCGCCCGCCGGGTCGGCGCCGCCGTGGTGCTCGACCCGGAGGCGGGCGGCATCGGCATCCTCACCGAACGGGACATCCTCAACTCCGTCGGCCTCGGCCAGGACCCGGACACGGAGTCCGCCCAGGCCCACACCACCACGTCCGTGGTCTTCGCCGCCCCGGCCTGGACCCTGCGGGAGGCCGCGAGCGCCATGACGCACGGCGGCTTCCGGCATCTGGTGGTGCTGGACCGGGGCGAGCCCGCGGGCATCGTCTCGGTGCGCGACATCATTCGCTGCTGGGCCCCGGCCCGCGCCCCGGAACCCGCTCTCTGACGCCCGCCAGCGGAGTTGGACTCAGTCCAACTCTGCTGGCATTCCAAAATCACACCCATTCGGGATCTGTTCCGCCTGCTGTTACGCTGGCTGCCATGAGTGACCTTCTGGACCGGCTGCGTGGACGCGGATGGCGGCTGACCTCGCAGCGCCGAGTGGTGGCCGAGGTGCTGGACGGCGAGCACGTCCACCTCACGGCCGACGAGGTCCACGCGCGCGCCGTGGCGAAGCTGCCGGAGATCTCCCGCGCGACCGTCTACAACACCCTGGGCGAACTGGTCTCGCTCGGCGAGGTGCTGGAGGTCAGCACGGACCACCGCGCCAAGCGGTACGACCCGAACGCGCACCGTCCGCACCATCACCTGGTCTGCTCACGCTGCGGCGCGATCCGTGACGTGCACCCCACCGGCGACCCGCTCACCGACCTCCCCGACACCGAGCGCTTCGGCTTCGCCGTCTCGGACGTCGAGGTGACCTACCGGGGCGTGTGCCCGGAGTGCGCCGCCGCCTGAGCCGGTACCCGGACACGACAGAGGGCCGGAATCCCATCGGATTCCGGCCCTCTGCCTTCAGTAGCGGGGACAGGATTTGAACCTGCGACCTCTGGGTTATGAGCCCAGCGAGCTACCGAGCTGCTCCACCCCGCGTCGGTGAACACGACACTACGGGACCCATGGGCGCGGAGGCAAATCCATTCCCCCGCGCACCTTCCGTCCAGCTCAGGCCGACAGCTCCTCGCGCAGCGCGCCCTCCAGCCGCGCCGCCCGCTCCCCCACTTCCCTGGGGCCCAGCTCCATCGCGCGGGCCGCCCAGCGCTGCCCCTCGGCGAGCTCGCCCCGGCGGGCGTACACCAGGGCCAGGCGGAGCGCGGCCCGGCCGTGCCCGGCGTCGGCCGCGCGGGTCCACCACACGGCGGCCTCGGGCTCGCTGCCCTCGCGGGCCAGCAGGAGCCCCAGGTTGAAGGCGCCGTTGCGGGACCCGGCCTCGGCGGCCGCCCGGTACCAGCGCGCCGCCTCGACCACGTCACCGCGCGCCGCCGCGAGCATGCCGACCCGCACCTGGGCACGCCGGTGGCCCTGGCCGGCCGCCCGCTCGTACCACTCCTCGCACTCGGTCTTGTCGTGCACGCTCTCGCCCAGTTCGTGCGCGGGCTCCGGCGGACGGCGCGCGTCCAGCACGGTGGCCAGCCGGTACGCGGCCTCCGCGCTGCCGCCGCCGGCCGCGCACCGCAGATGGCGCTCGGCGGTCTGCTCGTCGCCCTCCCGCAGCCGGGCGATGCCGACCTGGAGGGCGGCCTCGGTGTGCCCGGCGGCGGCCGCCCGCTCGTACCAGCGCACCGCGGCCTCGCTGTCCTGGACGGTGTCGCGGCCGGCGTGCAGGATGCCGAGGTTGAACGCGGCGTCCACACTGCCGGCCTCGGCGGCCTTGGAGAACCAGGGCTCGGCACCACTGGTGTCGCCGCCCCGCAGCAGCAGGATGGCCAGCGCGTTCGCCGCCTCCCGGTGCCCGGCGTAGGCGGCGCGCCGGTACCACTGCTCGGCCTGCGCGGTGCGGCCCTGCTCGGCGCAGAGCAGCCCGAGGTTGTAGGCGCCGTTGTCGTCACCGGCGTCCAGCGCGGCCCGGTACCAGCGCTCGGCGGTCTGGGTCTCGCCGCGCTCGGCGTGCAGGGCGCCGAGCGCGTTGGCCGCGTTGCCGTCCCCGTCCTGGGCGGCGCGCAGCCACCACACGGCCGCGCTCTCGGTGTCCCCCGCGTCGCGCAGCAGGAAGCCGAGCGCGCAGGCGGCACGGGCCTCGCCGTCCTTGGCGGACGTGAGGTACCAGCGCCCGGCCTCCTTCAGCTCGCCACGCTTCTCCAGGATGGCGCCGAGGTGCAGCGCGGCCCGGCGGTGGCCGCGCGCGGCGGCCTGGCGGTACCACTGTTCGGCCTCGGCCGACGCCTCGGCGGTGCCGGGCTCCGCCGCACGTCCCGTCCCGGGCTCGGCGTCACCGCCGTCCAGGGAACGGGCGAACCGGTAGGCGGCCTCGCGGTGGCCCCGCTCGGCCGCGGCCCGCATCCAGTGGGCGGAGCGGGAGTCACCGCGGTGCTCCAGCAGGTCGGCGAGGGCGTAGGCGCCGAGCACATGGCCCTGCTCGGCGGACTGGCGCAGCCAGTACTCGGCGGCGGGTTCGTCGCCGCGCTCGCGGTGGTGGCGGCCGAGCGCGTGCGCGGCGGCGGCCGAGCCGGCGACGGCGGCGATCCGCCACCAGTCGGCGGCCTCGTCGGCGTACCCGCGCTGGTGCAGCAGGACGCCCAGGTTGTTGGCGGCGGGCCGGTCGCCGGCGGACGCGGCGGCACGGAGCTGGGGCTCGGCCGCGTCGAGGTCGCCGCGGCGCAGCAGCATGGCCCCGAGGATGCTGGCGGCCTCGGCGTCGCCGGTGCGCGCCGCCATCCCGAGGCGCACCTCCTCGGCGTCCTCCCCCACCTCGTCCACGTCGCGGGAGGGGTCCTCACCCGAAGGCTGCACAAATCGCCCTGTCTCGAACAGAGTTGCCTTGTCCCCCATAACGTCCATCGTCGCACCACCTGCAACCTGGGTACACCCGGTGTACCGCAGCCCGTGAGGTCACTTCAGCGTTTTGTCGACATGCCCACAGAGAGACAAGTCAAACACAGTTGGCCCAACTCCGGGCGGCGGCACGGCCGATGAAAGGCGCAGGACATGAGTTCGCACATCACGAAGGCCCGGATCTCGATGAGATCCGGGCCCTCGTTTTCAGTAGCGGGGACAGGATTTGAACCTGCGACCTCTGGGTTATGAGCCCAGCGAGCTACCGAGCTGCTCCACCCCGCGCCGTTGTGTGCACAACTCTAGCACGGCGCGGGAGCGGGTCCGGTCAGTCGCCGCTGGTCCGGGGCTTGTCCGCCGCGGACTGGGCGTCCTCGGCCTTCTTGAGCGCGTCCTGGAGGTCCTTCTGCGCCTTGGCGTAGGCGTCCCAGTCCGGACCGGACTTGAGCGCCTCCTGGCCCGCGTCGTACGCCTTCTGGGCGTCCTCCAGCGCCTGGCGGACCGTCGGGTTGGTGGACGCCGGCGGTTCGGTGGTGCCCGACGGCGGGGGCTCGGAGCCCTTGACCCCGAACACCTTGTCCAGCGCCTGGTCCAGGGTGTCCTCGAACGCGGTCCGGCCCTCGTAGGTCACCAGCACCTTGCGCAGCAGCGGGTACTTCAGCGTGCCGCCGCGCACGTAGACCGGCTCCGCGTACAGCAGGCCGCCGTCCAGCGGGACGGTGAGCAGGTTGCCGTACTCCACCTGGGAGTGGCCCCGGCTCAGCAGGCTGATCGTCTCCGCGATGGACGGTTCGGAGTTGAACTGGCTCTGCACCTGCTTGGGGCCGTCGACCGTGGTGCTCGTCGGCAGTTTCAGGATCCTGATCTTGCCGTAGTCGCTGGCGCGCGGATCGGAGTCGACGGCCATGAACGCGCTCAGGTTGTCCCGGCCGTTGGGCGTGAAGGTCGTCGTGAGCGAGAAGACCTGCTGCTTCTGGTCCGGCATCTTCATGCTCAGGTAGTACGGCGGGACCGAGTCGCGGGAGTCGTTGGACGGGTCGTCCGGGACCTGCCACACCTCGCTGCCGCTGAGGAAGGTCTGCGCGTTGGTCACGTGGTAGCGGGTGAGCAGCTCGCGCTGGACCTTGAACAGGTCCTGGGGGTAGCGCAGATGGGCCATCAGCTCCGGGCTGATGTCCGAGCGGGACCGCACCGTGCCGGGGAACGCCTTCATCCACGTCTTGAGCACCGGGTCGGCCGAGTCCCACTGGTAGAGCTTGACGTCACCGGTGTAGGCGTCGACGGTGGCCTTGACGGAGTTGCGGATGTAGTTGACCTGGTTCTGCTGGGCCACCACCGCGCGGGAGTTGTTGGTCGCGGTCAGCGAGTCGGCCGTGGTGTCCCCGAGCGTGGTGCGCGAGGCGTACGGATAGCCGTTGCTTGTCGTGTACGCGTCGACGATCCACTGGATGCGTCCGTCCACCACGGCCGGATAGGCGTCGCCGTCGATGGTCAGCCAGGGTGCGACGGACTCGACGCGGCCCTTGGGGGTGCGGTTGTACAGGATGCGCGAACCGTCGCCGATGGCCCCGGAGTAGAGGATCTGCGGCTCGTTGAACGCCACCGCGTACGCCGCCCGGTTGAGCGGGTTGTCGAGGTTGACGCCGCTCCTGCCCTGGTAGCTGGTGGTCTTCTCGCCCTCGTCGTCGGAGTAGTCGATCTCCTTCTGGGGACCGCCGACGATGGAGTACGTGGTGGTCTTCTCGCCGTAGTACACCTGCTGCTGGTACTCGCCGAGGTCGCCCTTGGAGGGCAGGTTCTTCTCGGTGAAGACCGGACGGCCCTTGTCGTCGGCCTCGGTGCCCTTGGCGGCGACCACGCCGTAGCCGTGGGTGTAGCGGAAGTGGTCGTTGATCCAGTTGTTCTTCGGGATGCCGTCGAGGTTCAGCTCACGCAGGCCCAGGACGGTGTCCTGCTCCTTGCCGTCCTTGGTGGGGTACCGGTCGACGTCCAGGTTGTTCGGGAAGCCGTAGTAGTTCCGGATCTGCTGGAGCTGCTGGAACGTGGGCGAGACCACGTTCGGGTCCATGATGCGGATACTGGCCGTCTTGCCGACCTGGTCGCGCAGCTTGGTCCTGTCCTCGGTCGCGGCCCTGCCGGAGTACTCGCTGACCTGGGTGCGGTCGATGCCGTACGCCTCGCGGGTCGCCTTGAGGTTCTTCTGGACGTACGGGGCTTCCTTGGCCTGCTCGTTGGGCTGGACCTGGAACTTCTGCACGATGGCCGGGTAGAGGCCGCCGATGAGGACCGCGGAGAGCACCATCAGGCCGAAGCCGATCACGGGGAGCTGCCAGGTGCGCCGCCACAGCGTGGCGAAGAACAGCAGCGCGCAGATGACGGCGATGAAGAACAGGATGTTCTTGGCGGGCAGATAGGCGTTGGCGTCCACGTAGCGCAGACCCGTCCAGTTACCGGTCGCCCGGAAGTCGCTGGACTTCACCGCGAGTCCGTACCGGTCGAGCCAGTAGGCGACGGCCTTGAGGGACACGAAGACGCCGAGCAGCACCGAGAGATGACCGGTCGCGGCGGCCGAGGCGCGCGAGCCGGGGCTGGTGACGCGCAGCCCGCCGTACAGGTAGTGGGTGAGCGCGGCGGCGATCAGCGACAGGATGGCCGTGGCGAAGCCGAAGGCCAGCAGGAAGCGGTACCAGGGCAGGTCGAAGGCGTAGAAGGACACGTCCCGGTGGAACTGGGGGTCCTTCTGGTGGAACGGCACGCCGTTGACCCACATCAGCCAGACCCGCCACTGCCCGGCCGCCGAGGCGCCGGCGATCAGCCCGACCAGCGCGGTGACGGCGAGCAGCAGCCAGGTCTTGTACGGCGCGATCCCCATCCGGTAACGGTCCAGGCTCTGCTGCTCCATCGACATGGCGCTCAGCGGGGGCCGCATCCGGTGCGCGAGCCAGATGTTGAAGCCCACCGCGAGGGCCATCAGCAGACCGAAGACGAAGAACAGCCCGATCTTCGTCCACAGGGTGGTGGTGAAGACCGACGAGTAGTGCACCGACCGGTACCAGAGCCAGTCCGTCCAGAAGCCGGCGAACATGGTGAAGGCCATGCCGAGGGCTGCCAGGACGCCCAGGGTCACGAGCAGGGTCCTCACCCGCCGGGACGGGCGGCCCGCCCTGATCCGTGGCCCCGTCGGGCCTCCGCCGCGGTCCGGCATCTGGAAAGCCAAGGTGCGCACCTCGAAGTCACTGTCGATCCGTCAGACCCTCGTGTTCGCGGGCCCTTGGTGGCCCCCTGTGATCGCGGGCCCCCACCTATGCAACTTACTCACGGTTTACTCGGTTCCCGATTTCGGCCGGGAACGAGGCAGGATTGTGACCATGTCCAACACTCCCATGGCGGCGAGCCCGCTCACCCGGGCCGTGCTCGAGATCGACGAGTACGCGTCCGGCCTCGGCTGGGACCAGCCGGCCCGCCTCTTCGCCCTCGTCGACACCGCGCGTCTGCGCACCCAGGAACCCTCTCTCGCGGCCCAGCTCGGCCTGGACGAGGAGAGTGGTGACACCGGCTTCACCCCCATCGAGCAGGACGAGGTCCCGGCGGACAAGGCGCTCGACGAGTTCCTCGCCACCATCGCCTGGCCGGACGCGGTGGTCGGCTGCGCCCTCACCGTGGAGCGCCTGATGCTGCCCTCGTCCGTCGACACGCAGGTCCCGCAGGGGCTGAGCGACGCCGAGCTGGCCAAGTGGGTGGCCGCGCGTCCGGAGCGCCAGGAGGTGCGGATGACGGTGGCGGTACTGCGCGACGGCAACCGCGAGTCGGCGATCAGGCTGCGGGAGAAGGACTCGTCCACCGAGGTGCTGACCGGTCCCGATCTGGTGCCGGGGCTGGCCGAGGCGCTGGCCGCGACGTTCGCCGACTGATCCTCGTACCGCCTCGCGCGCGGGGGCGCCCGCCGGATGTCCGGTGGGCGCCCCCGCGCGCGTGACGGGTTTGTCCGTGGGGACCTCAGCCCCTGGTGGTGCACTTCGGCAGGTCGGCGGTGCGGCCCTCGCGGATGTCCTTGAGCGCGTCCAGCGCGTCGCCGATCTTCTTCACCTTGACCAGGGTGAGGCCGCTCGGGGTGTCCTTGGCCGCCGAGGCGCAGTTGTCGGCGGGGGTCAGGAAGTACTGGGCGCCCTTGGCGCGGGCCCCGACCGTCTTCATCTCGATGCCGCCGATGGGGCCGACCGTGCCGTCGTCGTCGATGGTGCCGGTGCCCGCGACGAACTTGCCGCCGGTGAGGCTGCCCGGGGTGAGCTTGTCGTAGATGCCGAGCGAGAACATCAGGCCCGCGCTGGGGCCGCCGACGTCGGCGAGCTTGATGTCGATGGTGAACGGGAAGGTGTGGTCGGTCCCGGCGGAGATCCCGACGATGGCCCGGTGGGCCCCCTTGTCGTCGGAGTCGGTGGTCGTGACCGTCACGTCCTGCGTCTTCGTCGCCGTCCGGTGCGCCTTCTCCGCGGCCGCCTGCTCCTTGGCCGGCACGACGGTGAAGACGACCTTCTGTCCCGGCTTGTGCCTGGTCACCAGCTTGGCCACGTCGGACGGCTGCCTGACCGGGGTGCCGTCCACGGCCTTGATCACGTCACCCGCGTGCAGCTTGCCCTCGGCCGGGGAGCCCTTGATCACCGTGGAGACAATCACCCAGGACGTCACCGGGATGTGCAGCTCCTTCAGGGCGGCGACCTTGGCGCTCTCCTGGGACTGGCTGAACTCCTCGGCGTTCTCCTGCGTGGACTGCTCCTCGGTCTTGCCGTCCGGGTAGAGCGTGTCGTGCGGGACGACCTTGGTGTCGTGCGCCAGCCAGCCGTAGACCGCCTCGACCAGGTTCATCCGGAAGTCCGCGCTGGTCACCCTGACGGTGGTCATGTTCAGGTGGCCGTCGGCCGGATAGGTGCGGTGGCCCGAGACCTGGAGCACCGGCTCGCCGTCGTGCTCCCCGAGCGTGTTCACGGTCGGCCCCGGCGACATCTCCGCGTACGGCACGGGGATGAGCACTCCCGCGCAGAGCAGCGCGATCAGCATCAGGGTGGACGCGAGCATCGTCGCGGTACGGCGTGGCATGGCACGACAGTACGGGACACCCGCGTCAGCGCCCCGTCAGGGCACCCCCGTCAGGCGCCGGGAGCGCCCGTGTGGGACTTCTCCATGGCCTCGCGGAAGCGCGCGTAGCCGTCGAGTTCGGGTCCGTCGCCGCGGGTCCTGCGGGTCCGGTTGGCCCAGCTTCCCCACAGACCGGCCGCGACCGCGGCGATGAACGGAATCAGCAACCAGACGAGCACCGCCATGCCGACCTCCCAACCCCATGAGTGTCCGCTGCGAACTGTGATCAGCAGATTAACCATTCGCAGGGACAACGCTCACGCGCGGGGGTCGGTTACGCAACCGGAGCACCCGATGGGCCGAACGTCACCGCCGTCAGCAGGCTCCGACCCATTCCTCGGTGCCGTCGGAGAAGCGCTGGTGCTTCCAGACGGGCACCTCGTGCTTGATGTCGTCGATGAGCTTCCGGCAGGCCGCGAACGCCTCGTCCCGGTGCGGGCACGCCACGCCGACGACCACGGCGAGATCGCCGACCGCCAGGTCACCCACCCGGTGGACGGCCGCCAGGGCGCGCACCGGGTACTCCGCGACGACCTTCTCCGCGACCCTCCGCATCTCGTCGGCGGCGGAGGGGTGGCAGGAGTAGCCGAGGGCGTCGACGTCCGCGCCCCCGTCGTGGTTGCGCACGGTGCCCACGAACAGCGAGATCCCGCCCGCCGCCTGGTCGCCGAGCGCGGCGAACACCTCGTCCACCGAGAGAGGCGTGTCCCGGATGCCGATCAGCCGGACCGGGCTGGGGGCCGCCTGCTCACCGGGGTGTTCGTGCGTGGGTGTCATGGGCCCATGGTGCCGCACACCGCCGGGGAGGCGGAATGCCGGGCGGCAACGCGTCAGATGCGGCGCCGCGCCTTTCGGGCCCGGCGTACCACCGCGGCCGCGCCGAGCAGGGCCACCGTCGCGCCCGCCGCGCCGGCCGCCGTGGCGTCCTTGCGGCCGAGCCTGCGTCCGGCGACGGTGTGCCGGCCGGAGACCTCCGCCAGCAGCTCCGCCAGCACTTCCTCGTTCGTCCAGCGGGGCCGCCACCCGGCCGAGTGCAGCCGGCTCCCGCTGACCACCCAGGGGTACATCGTGTACGCCAGGTCGCCCGCCGGGGACGGGGTGAGCCCGATCCGGTGCAGCCGGGCGGCCGCGCCGAGGGCCACCGCGGAGGGCAGCTCCATGCGCCGGATGCCGCTCAGCTCCTCGACCTCCTCCTGCTCCAGCCATCCGTCGCAGCCGACGGCGAGCTCCCCGTCGACCTTCTCCAGCACGGCGTACTCCAGCGCCGTGCAGAGGTCGTCGACGTGGCAGAACTGCCAGGCGGGGCGGGAGTCCGCGACCACGAGCAGCCGGGGCGACTCGAAGTACCGGGTCAGCGCGGTGTCGGTGCCGCCGACCAGCAGGGCGGGGCGGACGACGGTCACGTTGAGGCCGGGATGCGCGCGGGGCGCGCGGCGGGCCAGGCGCTCGATCTCCAGCAGGTCTGCGACCCCGGTGGCCTCGGCGGTGGCGCGCAGCTCGGCGTCCTCCGACAGCGGCAGCTCGTTGTCGGGCAGCGCGCCGTAGACCATGGCCGACGTGCACAGCACGACCCGGTGCACCCCGGCGGCGGCCGCGGCGGTCAGCACGGTCTGGGTGCCGCGCACGTTGTAGGCGGTGCGGGCGGCCGCGTCGCTGCCCAGGTCCAGGTCGAGCGCCAGGTGCACGACGACGTCGGCGCCGCGCAGCTTCTCCGCGATCGCCGGGTCCCGCACGTCGAGGATGTGCCACTCGGCCTCGGCGCAGTCCCCGCGCCGCTCGTCGATGGCCACGACCTGCCGGATCTGCTCGGACGCCGCGAGCCGCTCGGTGAGCAGCGCGCCGATCCCGGTGGCGGCGCCGGTGACCGCGACGACCGGCCCCCGTGCCGCGGGTGAGGGCGATGCGGGCGGAGATGAGGGGTTTCGCGCTGCGCGAACCTGCGGATCTGGGGAACTCACCGGGCGTCTCCAGCGGTTGTCTTCTGTACGAGCGCGGACGACGCGCCCGTACCAGGTGCATCCATCCTGCCGCAGCCCATCTGTGGGCGAAGCACCGAGGCCCTATCCGGTCCGGGTGTCTACGCTGGGTGGTGAAGTCGGGCAGCCGCGCCGCCGGAGAGAACCGGTGGCCTTACCAGCCGAGGAACCCCGTGAGTGACACCCCATTCGGATTCGGCCTTCCGCCGGAGGAGCCGGACGACGGCGACGAGGGCAAGAAGAAGGACCAGCAGAGCGGTGGTGGGCAGGGACCGGCCAATCCGTTCGGTTTCGGCGGTCTGCCGGGAGCCGGGGGCTTTGGCGGTCCCGGCGCCGACAATCCGCTCGCCGCGATGTTCGGCGCCCTGAACCCCAATGACCTGGGCGCGGCGTTCCAGCAGCTCGGCCAGATGCTCTCCTACGAGGGCGGGCCGGTGAACTGGGACATGGCCAAGCAGATCGCCCGCCAGACGGTCGCCCAGGGCACGCAGGACGGCGTCAAGGACGCGAGTGTCGGCCCGGCCGAGCGCTCCGCGGTCCAGGAGGCCGTGCGCCTGGCCGACCTGTGGCTGGACGACGCGACCTCGCTGCCGTCGGGTGCCAACACCTCCGTGGCCTGGTCGCGCGCGGAGTGGGTCGAGGCGACGCTGCCGGCCTGGAAGGAACTGGTCGACCCGGTGGCCGAGCGGGTCGGCGCGGCGATGGGTGATGTCCTGCCGGAGGAGATGCAGGCCATGGCGGGCCCGCTGATCGGCATGATGCGCTCGATGGGCGGCGCGATGTTCGGCACCCAGATCGGGCAGGCCGTGGGCGTGCTCGCGGGTGAGGTCGTCGGCTCCAGCGACATCGGCCTGCCCCTGGGCCCGGCCGGCAAGGCCGCGCTGCTTCCGGTCAACATGGAGGCGTTCGGCAAGGACCTGGGCGTCCCCATGGAGGAGGTGCGGCTGTACCTCGCCCTGCGCGAGGCGGCCCACCAGCGTCTCTTCGCCCACGTGCCGTGGCTGCGCTCGCACCTGTTCGGCGCGGTCGAGGGGTACGCGCGCGGCATCAAGGTCGACACCGCCAAGCTGGAGGACGTGGTCGGCCAGTTCGACCCGCAGAACCCCGAGCAGCTTCAGGACGCGCTGCAGCAGGGCATGTTCCAGCCCGAGGACACGCCCGAGCAGAAGGCGGCCCTGGCCCGGTTGGAGACCGCGCTCGCGCTGGTCGAGGGCTGGGTGGACGCGGTGGTCCACGCGGCCGCGAAGCCGCGGCTGTCCTCCGCCGACGCGCTGCGCGAGACGCTGCGCCGCCGTCGCGCGAGCGGTGGTCCGGCGGAGCAGACCTTCGCCACACTGATCGGTCTGGAGCTGCGGCCGCGCCGGCTGCGGGACGCCTCCCGTCTGTGGGCCTCGCTCACCGACGCGCGCGGGGTCGACGGCCGGGACGACCTGTGGCACCACCCGGACATGCTGCCGACGGCCACCGACCTCGACGACCCGGACGGCTTCGTCCACCGCGAGCAGATGGACTTCTCCGAGCTGGACAGGATGCTCGGCGAGGCGGCCGGCGGTGGCGCGCGGAAGCCCGACCTGAAGAAGGACGAGGGCGCCGAGAGCGCCGAGGGCCCCGCGGGCGACAAGGGCGACGAGGGCAAGGACGACAAGAGCGAGTGAGCCTGTACGACGACGCGGTCCTCGTACTGAAGGAGTACGAGGGCGAACCGGAACTGCGTGCTGCCTACCAGGACCACCTCGCCGTCCACCCGGACGGCGTCTGGCGCTCCTGCGACGCGGGCCACCTCACGGCGAGCGCCCTGGTGGTCGATCCGGAGCAGGGCCGGGTGCTGCTCACCCTGCACCGGAAGCTGCGGATGTGGCTCCAGATGGGCGGCCACTGCGAGCCGGGCGACATCTCCATGGCGGGCGCGGCCCTGCGCGAGGCGACGGAGGAGTCCGGCATCGCCGGGCTGACCCTGCTCCCCGGCGGCCCGGTCCGGCTGGACCGGCACCAGATCCCGGCCCCGTGCAACTGGCACCTCGACGTGCAGTACGCGGTGCTGGCCCCGCGCGGTGCCGAGCAGGTGATCAGCGACGAATCGTTGGACCTGCGGTGGTTCGGCTACGACGAGGTCGCGTCCGTGGCCGACGAGTCGGTCGTGCGGCTGGTGGAGGCCACCCGGGCGCGGCTGTGAGCGTGCTCGGGCCGCGAGCGTGGGGGGCGCACCCTTGCGGGCGGCCCCCACACGTTCGCCGCGCTTCGCACGGCGCGTCGTCCAGGGCCCTCAGTCCGGATCAGGCCGGACCCCCGCGGAGCCCGGCGTGATCCGAACGAGAGTCACTAGCTCCAGACGTTGCCCTGGTTCTGTCCTCGCGCACCCTGCTGGCCCATGCCGAACTGGGCCGCGACTCCGCCCCCTATCTGCGCGTGCTGGGGCGGGAGCAGCTCGCTGGGCTGGACCAGGGCGAAGCCGGAACCCATGAAGCTCAGCTCCCAGCCCTCGCCGGTGCTGCCGCGCCGACGCCACACCCCGGAGGAGTGGGTCTGGGCCTGCATCTGCACCCGCAGCGAGGTGGACCAGGCAACGATGGCGTCCGCGTCGCAGTTGACGTACCGGTCCGGCGTGACCTGCATCAGCAGGGGCGTGCCGGAGGTCATCAGGGCGACCTTGCCCCGGCCGGTGATGTTGAGCTGGTACTTCCCGGAACCGGAGATGCCGTAGAGGCTGTCCACCGCGATGACCTCGTGATGCAGCGAGGAGTCCATGGCGAGGACGTAGGAGCTGTCGACGGTCAGGCCCTCCTGCTCCACGTCCAGCAGGTGGACGTGCTGGGCGAGGTTGGCGAGGTAGACGGTGCCCTGGCCGTGACAGCGCATCAGGTCCAGACCCTCGCCGGTGTGGGCCCGCGCCCGGCGCTGGCCCTGGCTGCGGTACTCGGCGTCGAACTCGACCATGCCCTGGTAGGCGACCATGGCGCCCTTGCGGGCCAGCAGGTCGTCGTGGCCCTCCAGGGTGACGCGCAGCATCTGGGAGTTCTGGAGGCTCCAACGCTCCTGCGTCTGCGAGTCGTTGTGCGCGAAAAGCGGGCTCTGCATGGTGTCTGTGCTCCCCCTCAGCCCCGGAACCGGAGGCGGTCGGTGCTGTCCTCGCTGGGCTGGACGACGACGATGCCCTGCCCGGAGAACGCCATCTGGTACGCCTCGCCGCTGCCCCGGCCGATCAGTGACTGCGCCTTGAAGCTGCGCTTGCCCTTCACCTTCAGGTTCGGGGACCACGCGACGAGCGCGTCCGGGTCGACGTACGTCTCGTCCTCTCCGCCGCCGCAGTCCACCACGATCGGCGTGCCACGCGAGGTCAGCGCGACCCAGCCCTGGCCGGAGATCTTCGTGTTCCACAGGCCCTGCCCGGCGAACTTGGCGAGCCCCTTCACCCGCTCCACGCCCCAGGTCAGGCCGGCGTCGAAGGCGAGCAGGTTGGTGGCGTTGACGGAGATCCCGTCGCCGTTCAGGTTGATCACGACCACGTCGGCGCCGTAGTCGGCGAGGTAGAGCAGGCCGTCGCCGGAGCACTTCATCAGCGGGGCGCCCTCACCGGTCATCCAGTCGCGGGCGATCTGCCGAACGGCCGGCGGGTTGGGCTCGTACTGGATGAAGCCCTCGTAGGCGATCATCGAGCCCACGCGCGCGAGGAGGTCGTTGCCGGTCTGCATGGCGACCTTCAGCATGTGGCTGCCGTGGTTCTCCATGCGCGCGGTGACGGGTGCGGGAGCGAAGCCCGCGAGCGGCTGGTTCATGACGGGCTCCCTCAGACCTCGTACGGCTGGACGACGATGAAGTTGCCGGGTGCGCCCCGGAACTGGAGGTTCACGCTCTCCCCCGTGTCGCCCGCGTAGGCGTTGCGGCGCATCCGGACCTGGCTGGAGACGATCACCTGCGAAGCGGCCGACCAGGCGACCACGGCGTGGCAGTCGGCGAAGGTGGTCGGCGTCACCGGCAGCACCACGGGCGTGCCGTGCGTCTTGACGACGAGCGTGCCGGTGCCCTGGAACTGCATCGTGAACAGCGCGCCGCCCGGGATGCCGTGGCCCTCGATACGGCGGACCTCGTACTGGAGGCTCTCGTCGAAGGCGAGGACGTTCTCGGCGGAGACGCAGATCGCGTCGCCCTGCAGCTCGACGGGGTGGAGGTGGGTGGAGTCGTCGGCGAGGAACACCTGTCCCTGGCCGGTGCAGCGCATCAGCTGCATCTCCTGGCCGGTGGCGTTGCCCACGAGCCGCCCGGTGATGCCGGCTCCCTTGTAGTTGAAGTCGACCTTGCCCTGGTAGAGCACCATGCTGCCCTGCCGGGCCAGTACCGGCTGGCCGCCGGCGCCGAGATCGACGCGGATCAGCTTGTGGTTCTGCTGGGTCCAGCGCTGTCCGGTGGGCGCCTCCTTGAACTTCTGGAGCGCGGCGCCCACACCGGCCGCTCCCTGGGGCGCGCCCTGCGGGACGCCGTAGGAGGGGGTGCCCTGGCCGGGGACCTGACCGTAGCCGGGGGGCATGGGGGCGGACGGCTGGCCGCCGAGGGAGGGCGGGGAGGTGTGGCCGGGCGGTGCGGAGGCCACCGGGGGCATGCCGTGTCCGGGCGGCGCCGGGGCGGCCGGGGGCTGGCCGTAGCCCGGTGGCGGGGGCGCGCTCGGCGGAACCGGGTGGCCGAAGGCGGCGGGTGCGGGGCCGGGCGGCGGAACGGTGCCGTGCGGCGGGGTCAGGGGTTCGACCAGGGTGGGCGCCGCGTGCACGTCGGGCCGGGGCGCCGGGGGCGCAGTGAACGCCTGAGGCGCGGAGGGCGTGGCCGGTCCGGCGGGGGCGGCGAAGGCGGGCGGGGCGAAACCGGGGGCGGCGGACCCCGCGGTGGCCTCCGGCCGGGCCGGCGCGGGCGCCTCCTCCTCCGCGACCTCGCCGCCGAAGTTCTTCAGCAGCGCCTCCAGGCCGCCGTCGAAGCCCTGCCCGACCGCGGCGAACCGCCAGACGTCCTTGAGATAGAGGTCGCCGAGCATCACGGCGCGTTCGGTGCTGAACTCCGCGCCGGTGAACGAATACCGCGCGACCTCCTCACCGCCCGCCACGATCCGCAGATAGCCGGGAGCGATGCGGGACATCTGCCCGTCGCCGTCGATGGTCGCGGTGAAGGACAGCTTGTGGATACCGGCCGGAATCCGGTCCAGCGTCACCCGGAACGACTCGGTGTCGCCCGCCTGGGGACCCAGCAGCTGGATGGACTCCTCGGGCGACTTCGGCTGGTTGAAGAAGACGAAGTACCGGTCGTCGGAGAGCCGTTCGTCGGCGTCGAGGCCGAAGCAGCTTATGTCGAAAGTCAGTCCGGGAGCGGAGATCTGCACGCCCACGTACAGATCCGTACCCGCGGTGAGGTCACTGATCCGGGCCTTGTGGCCGCGTTGGAATTCCCTGGACATGCGTTACGTCCGTCCCCCGTCCCGAGAGCAGTTGCGTCGCGTCAGGCTAACCGCAAACGCCGGCATCGGCCTCAGCCGGTACAGACCCGGTACAGAACCGCGGCCCGGCCCTCACACCTCCTCGTCGTCCGTCACGTCCGCCGGCATGTCCGGCGTCCGTGCGGCGGCGGCCACGCCCTCCAGATAGCCGCGCGCCCGCTCGGTGCGCGGGTACGCCTCCAACAGCCGCCAGAAATCCGGGCCATGACCCGGCACCAGCAGGTGCGCCAGTTCGTGGCAGAGGACGTAGTCGACCACGTACCCGGGCATCCCCCGCAGCCGGTGGGAGAGCCGGATGGTGCCCTCAGCCGGGGTGCACGAGCCCCAGCGGGTGTTCTGGTTGGTCACCCAGCGCACCGAACCGGGCCGCGCCCGGCCGTCGAAATACCGCTCCGACAGCCGCCCGGCCCGCTCGGCCAGCTCGCTGTCACCGCCGGGCACGCTCCGCCTCGCCTCCTTGGCCGCGAGCCGGTCGAGCATGGCGGTGACCCAGCGCCGCTCCTCCGCCTTGGACATGCGGGCGGGGATCAGCACGATGGTGCGGTCGCCCTCGCGGTAGGCGGAGACGGTGCGGCGGCGCCGGTCGCTCCGCCTGACCTCGACGGGGCCGTGGGGGGTGGACGACCGCTGTTCGGTCGGTTCGGTGGGCACGTCTCGAAGATACCCGTCGGCGCGGACGGCGGGCGGACCTGTGGACAGCGGCTGTGGACACCGGACCAGTGAGCAGCTCGTACGACGATCACCCCGGACCTGTGGACAACTTTCGGCACGGATTCCGGACCCCGGCCATGCTGGCAGTCGTCGCGACGAGTCCGACCGGCTCGGGCGGCACACGAGAAGCAGAAGGACGCACGCCCGGCCGGGGTGTGTGCGAGACCTGGGAGACGGGGGCCCGTCATGCATCCGATGGTGAAGCCGGCGCTGCGGCGCGGCTGGCGCGATCTCGGCACCGTGCAGTTCGGGATGACTCCCGCGCACGCGATCACTCTGGGTCCGGTGGACCTGGCCACGGGCAGCTTCCTGGAACTGCTCGACGGTACCCGTGACCTGGCGTTGCTCCGGGAGGAGGCCCAGCGGATGGACCTGCCCGACGGCCATGCCGACCGGCTGGTGAGCCGGCTGGGCCGGGCGGGGCTGCTCGACGACACGAGGGACTGCTCTCCCGCAGCGACCGCGCTGCGGGAGAGAGGGGAGGCACTGGAGCGGCTGCGCCCGGACCTCGCCTCGCTGTCGCTGACCACGGCAGAGCCGGGCGGCGCGCTCACCCGCCTCGCCGCCCGGCGTGCCCTGCGGGTGCGGGTGCTCGGTGCGGGCCGGGTGGGGTCCGTGCTGGCCGCGCTTCTCTCCGGGGCGGGGGTGGGGGAGGTCGACGTGCGGGACGTGGGCCGGGTGCAGCCCTGGGACGTGGCGCCCGGCGGGCTGCCGGTGGAGGCGGTGGGCGAGCGGCGGGACGAGGCCGCGCGGGCCGCGGTGCGCCGCGCGGCACCGGACCGCCCCTCGCGCCGGACCCGCCACGGCAGGCTCTGCGGTCTGGGCCCGCAGGAGGAAGCAGGCCTGTCACTGGTGGTGCTCGCCCCGCGCGACGAGGTGGCGGTGCACGCCCCGGACCCGTTCCTCGCCGAGCCGCTCATGGTCTCCGGCACCCCCCATCTCTACGCGGGGGTCGCGGAGGGCACCGGGGTCGTCGGACCACTGGTGCTGCCCGGCGGGACAGGATGCGCGGGCTGTCTCCAGCAGCACCGCACCGACGAGGACGCCGCGTGGCCCCGGCTGATCACCCAGTGGCGCTCGGGCCGCGCGCGCCGGGTGGGCGCGTGTGATCTGACCCTCGCCACGGCGGTCGCGGGGCTCGCCGCGGCCCACGCTCTGAGCTTCCTCGACGGGGCCGAACCGGCGGCCACCGGCACTCGCTGGGAGGCAGCTCTACCCACTCTGAGCTGGGACGCTCATCCCATCGCCCCGCATCCGGCGTGCGGCTGCGGGGCGAAGGAGAGGAGGAGGGAAAGCACCCCGGCGCGGACCGGGGAGAAAGCCGAGGGCGAGCACTCCTCAACGCGAGGGCGGGCGCGCGCGACAATGGCGGTGCAACGGCCGTCGGCCGAGCGGCGACGCGAGACCGGCGCGGCGCGGCCGGCAGGGACTTGGAGGGCGCATGTCTGATCTTCCCCGGAAGGCGGTCACCCGGACCGCGAAGCTCGCCGCGCTTCCGCTCGGCTTCGCCGGCCGGGCGACCTGGGGGCTGGGCAAGCGGATCGTGGGCGAGTCGGCCGAGCTGGTGGGACGGGAGCTTCAGCAGCGGACGGCCGAGCAGCTCTTCAAGGTCCTCGGTGAGCTGAAGGGCGGGGCGATGAAGTTCGGGCAGGCCCTGTCCGTCTTCGAGTCCGCGCTCCCCGAGGAGGTCGCCGGGCCGTACCGGGTCGCGCTGACCAGGCTCCAGGAGGCGGCGCCCCCGATGCCGACCCGCACGGTGCACGCCGTGCTGGCGGAGCGGATGGGCGAGGACTGGCGGGAGCTGTTCCTGGAGTTCGAGGACAAGCCCTCGGCGGCGGCCTCCATCGGCCAGGTGCACCGGGCGGTGTGGCACGACGGCCGGGAGGTGGCGGTCAAGGTCCAGTATCCGGGCGCCGGTGAGGCTCTGCTCTCGGATCTCGGCCAACTGAGCCGTTTCGCCCGTCTGCTGGGCCCGCTGATCCCCGGCATGGACATCAAGCCGCTGATCGCGGAGCTCAAGGACCGGGTCTCCGAGGAGCTGGACTACGAGCTGGAGGCGCAGGCGCAGGCCGCGCACGCGGCGGAGTTCGCGGACGACCCGGACGTGGTGGTCCCGGCGGTGGTGCACCAGCGCGACCAGGTGCTGGTGACCGAGTGGATCGACGGCATCCCGCTGTCGGAGGTCATCTCCGGCGGCACGGAGGAACAGCGCGACCGGGCCGGGCAACTGCTGGCACGCTTCCTCTTCTCCGGTCCGGCCCGCACCGGACTGCTGCACGCCGACCCGCATCCGGGCAACTTCCGGCTGCTGCCGGTGGGCCCCGGCGGCGAGGACGGCTGGCGGCTGGGCGTGCTGGACTTCGGCACGGTCGACCGGCTCCCCGGCGGTCTTCCACCGACCATCGGGGTGGTGCTGCGCATGACGCTGGACGGGGACGCCGAGCCGGTCTACGAGATGCTGTGCGAGGAGGGCTTCATCAAGGAGTCCATGGACCTGGATCCCGACGCGGTCCTCGACTACCTCCTGCCGATCATCGAGCCCGCGCAGGTGGACGCCTTCACCTTCACCCGGTCGTGGATGCGCGGGCAGGCGGCCCGGGTCGCCGACCCGCGCTCCCCCGCGTACCAGCTCGGCAAGCAGCTCAACCTGCCGCCGTCCTACCTGCTGATCCACCGGGTCACGCTGAGCACCATCGGGGTGCTCTGCCAGCTGGGCGCGGAGGTACGGCTCCGGGAGGAGCTGCAGGAGTGGCTGCCGGGATTCGGCCCGGACCTGGAGCCGACGGAGTCCGGGACGCCGGAGTCCGAGGAGCCGGAGGAGGAGGACCTGCCCGAGGTGCCCGCAGCGGAGGCGTAGGCCCGGGCGGAACCGCGGGGGCGGACGTGCCTCGGGGGCCGGTCCGTTCGGCCGGACCGGCCCCCGAGGGGAAGACTTCGCCTCCCGGAGCCGGGAGGCCACCGCTTCGGGTGGGTGCGCTCAGTGCGCGTCGAGGGCGGCGCCTACTGCATGACGGCGACGGCGAGCGCACGGCGGGCACGCAGCGAGGCGCGCTCCGCCCGGCGCTGCATCCGCCGCGCGGTGGCCAGGCTCGTGGCCCGGCGCTCCCGCTGGGCGTCGTGCAGGCGCTCGTGCATATGCGCACGGGCCAGGGCTTCTGGGATGAGATGCATTTCGCGGGTCCTGTTCGTCTGGCGCGAGCCTGTCACGCCACGGTTGCCGAGGTCTGGGGTCGCCGAGCCGGTGGGCTCGCTGGTGGACGGCTTCATCGGGGCCTGCTTCTTGGGGTCGTGCGTGAGGGGACGATCGATCGTTCCTGCGGGGTGCCTGCGTGCGACGTTCATGCCGTGACCGGGTTCTTGCGCGGACGGCCGCGGGGCCGCTTCCGGGCGACGACGACGCCCTGCACGAACAGCTCCCCGCCCCAGACGCCCCAGGGCTCCCGGCGCTCCTTGGCCCCGGCGAGGCACGCCTCGACCAGCGGGCAGGTCCGGCAGAGCGACTTGGCGTACTCGACGTCGGCCGGCGACTCGGCGAAGAAGACCTCCGGGTCGTTGGAACGGCAGGGGACGGGCACCCCGAGGTTCTCGATGGCGTCGTCGAGCGCGGTGAGCGCGGTGAGGGGGAGCAAGGCGGGGTCCTCCGTGGAGCCGAGCTGAGTGATCGCTTGTGAAGGCGGTACTGACGGGGCGTGCGCTTCGAGTTGCACGGGGTGTTTTCCTCGTCTGGTCGTTCCGGTCGGTGGACCGGGTGTCGGCTGGGTACCGGGTTCTCTTTTGTTGTCCCGAGGCGTCTTCGGGGTTGTTCTCCCTGTTCGGGGAAAACAGAAGGGCCGCGGTTCCCGGATGGGGTTCCGCGGCCCTGAAGGCGCCTGCCTGATCGACGATCAGGCTGGATCACTCCAGGGTTCTGGCCCACGGAAGGCCCACATCTGGTGGTGCTGCGTCTGCGTGCGGAATCCGGCACCGGCCGCCGCGAAGGCATAGGCGCCCTGCGCCTGTGCCTCTACCGCTGCCAGTGCCTTGGTCGGTCGCTCATTGCGCTCACGGACAGGGAGGTCCGCGGAGAGCAGCGAGGAGGCCGGACGGGCGGCACGAATGCCGGACAGACCGGTGCCCTGGGAGGGCGTGCCGAGCATGCACAGGGAGACGGCCGGACGATCGGTCAGTTTGACCGGGCTGGTGATGATGGTCTCGATGCTGATCATTGGGCTCGCCTCCTCTCGGCGTCTTGGGGACCGGTGTGAATCGGTCCTCGGATAGGGAAGTACAGCACGGATTCACGGCCTTCGAGAAGGCCGCCGTTTCCGTGCCTAGAACCTATGGGGATTCCCGGCGCGGGCGCAAACTATTTTTGCGACGAGTTCCGACCACCCGTACCGGCCGCGTCCGCGAGGTCGGTGCCGACTTCCTGGCCTGCGCAGATGGCCAGTACGTCGGTGCCGTACCGGCGCAGCTTGCGATCCAGGACGCCGGGGATGCGGGAGAGCTCGGCAGCGCAGTCGGGGCGGGTTTCGGCGATGGCCATCAGGGTGCGGTCGGTGAAGACGCAGAAGTCCGGCTGTCCGCTCTGTCCCGCCTCCGCCGCCCGCCATTCCCGCAGCCGCTCGTAGAGGCCCTCGTCCATGTCGGAGGGGCAGTCCTCGCAGCGCATCAGTTTCATCTCGCCGGCGTCGGTGAGGGTGCGCCCGCAGACCCGGCAGCGGGCCGGGCTGCGCTGGGCGCGCCGGGGTGCCGCCGGGAGGCCGCCGAGGGTGCCGCGCTCGACGCCGCCGGTGCCGGTCGCCGCCCGGCCCACGGTGGCGGTGGAGCCGGGGCGCAGTCCGTCGAGGAACCGGCTCGGCCTGCGGCCAGCCCTGCCGCCGGGCGAGCGGGCCAGCGACCAGGAGAGGTGGAGCCGTTCCCGCGCGCGGGTGACGCCGACGTACAGGAGGCGGCGCTCCTCCTCGATCTGCTCGTCGGTCCTGGCGTAGGTGATCGGCAGCATGCCCTCGGCGACGCCGACCAGGAAGACGGCGTCCCACTCCAGTCCCTTGGCGGCGTGCAGCGAGGCGAGGGTGACGCCCTGGACGGTCGGGGCGTGCTGGGCGGTGGCCCGTTCGTCCAGCTCCGCGACCAGGTCGCTCAGCGTGGCCTCGGGGTGGTTGGCGGCGAAGTCGTGGGCGAGGGCGACCAGCGCGGCCAGCGACTCCCAGCGTTCGCGGACGGCACCGGAGCCGGCCGGGGGTTGGCTGCTCCACCCCTCGCCGGAGAGCACGGCACGGACCTGCGAGGGCAGGTCGACCGCCTCGTCCAGCAGGGAGTCGTTGCCGCCGAAGCGGGCGGCGGCACGCAGGGCGACGCCCGCCTTGCGCACCTCGGGCCGGTCGAAGAAGCGCTCGGCACCGCGCAACTGGTAGGGGACGCCGGCGTCGGCCAGCGCCTGTTCGTAGGTCTCGGACTGGGAGTTGGTGCGGAACAGGACGGCGATCTCGGCGGCCGGGGTCCCGGCGGCGATCAGCTCGCGGATGCGGCGGGCGGCACCCTCGGCCTCGGCGGGCTCGTCGGTGTACTCGGTGTAGACGGGTTCGGGGCCCTGGGCGCGCTGGGAGACCAGTTCCAGCCGGTGGTCGGCTGCGCGGCCGTGGGCCTGGGCGAGCAGGCCGTTGGCGAGGCGGACCACCTGGGGGGTGGAGCGGTAGTCCCGGACCAGCTTGACCACCGTGGCGCCGGGGTGGCGGAGCCGGAAGTCGAGGAGATGGTCGGGGGTTGCTCCCGTGAACGAGTAGATGGTCTGGCTGGCGTCGCCGACGACGCACAGGCTGTCGCGGTCGCCCAGCCAGAGTTCGAGCAGCCGCTGCTGGAGCGGGCTGACGTCCTGGTACTCGTCCACCACGAAGTGCTGGTACTGGGCGCGTACCTGTTCGGCGATGTCCTGCCGGTCCTGGAGGACGGCGACGGTGAGCAGCAGCACGTCCTCGAAGTCGATGACGGCGCGGTCGCGCTTCAGGTTCTCGTACGCCGCGTAGAGGTGGGAGATCTCGGCCGGGTCGCGCGGTGTCTCGCGGCCCGCCTTCACAGCCGCGTACGGATAGTCGGCGGGAACGGTCTGGGTGACCTTGCACCACTCGATCTCGGCGGTGGCGTCCCGCAGCTCACCGCGGTCCAGGCGGAGACCGCAGGCGGCGGCCGCGTCGGCGACCAGCTGGATCTTGCGGTCGACCAGCCGGGGCAGTCCGCCGCCGATCGCTTTCGGCCAGAAGTACTGGAGCTGGCGGAGCGCGGCGGAGTGGAAGGTACGGGCCTGCACGCCCTGGGCGCCGAGCTGGCGGAGCCGTCCGCGCATCTCGCCCGCGGCGCGGTTGGTGAAGGTGACGGCGAGCACGCTGGAGGGGGCCAGGAGTCCGGAGCGCACCCCGTACGCGATGCGGTGGGTGATCGCGCGGGTCTTGCCCGTGCCGGCCCCGGCCAGGACGCACACCGGCCCGTGCAGGGCGGTGGCGACCTCGCGCTGCTCGGGGTCGAGCCCTTCGAGCACCGCGTCGGCAGAGTCCGGGGTCCGCGGGAAGAGAGGGGAGGGCGTTGCTGCTGTCACATGGCCATGCTGCCAGGTCTGCCGGGACCACCGCGTCGGTTGTCCACAGGCAGGACCCGATAGTCGTTCTAATGCGGCGGGTGTCACAGCGGCCGCGAGCGGCGGGTGTCACATCCGTGGGAATGCCCGCCGGGTCTCCCGCGTTGGCCCAGTGCACGACGTAGGACGTACCCCCCGGCCGCCTGAGGAGCGCGAGACATGCAGGGCACTGTGACGATGTACAGCACGACTTGGTGTGGTTACTGCCGCCGGCTGAAGGGCCAGCTCGACCGGGAGGGCATCCCCTTCACCGAGATCAACATCGAGCACGACCCGGAGTCCGCGGCGTTCGTGGAGAAGGCGAACGACGGCAACCAGACGGTGCCGACCGTGCGCGTCGTTCCCATCGGGAGTGGCTCCGAGGTCGTCATGACCAACCCGAGTCTCGCCCAGGTGAAGCAGGCGCTCGGCGCCTGACCCCGAGAACCGCGGGAGACCCCGGCCGCCACTGCGGTGGCGGCCGGGGTCTCCCGCGTCCGGGGCCTCTCGTTCGGATCACGCCGGGCTCGCGGGGGCCGGTGCCGCCCCTGATCCGGCCTGATCCGGACGAATGACCCTAGAAGGCGCTGCGGGTCGGCAGCGGCTTGCCGTACCACATCTCGATCAGCCGGGCGGCGATGGAGATGCCGTAGGGCGGCAGCACCTCGCCGGAGTCGAAGGCGGCGCCCAGCTCGTCGCGGGAGAACCAGCGGGCCTCCTCGATCTCCTCGCCGTCGGCGTCGATCTCGGTGGAGGTGGCGTGGGCGAAGAAGCCCAGCATCAGGCTGGACGGGAACGGCCAGGGCTGGCTGGCGACGTACTCGACCTCGCCGACCGTGATGCCCGCCTCCTCGAAGACCTCGCGGCGCACCGACTGCTCGATGGCCTCGCCGGGCTCGACGAAGCCGGCCAGCGTGGAGAAGCGGCCCTCGGGCCAGTGCACCTGCCGGCCGAGCAGGATGCGGTCCTGGCCGTCGGTCACCGCCATGATGACCGCGGGGTCGGTACGCGGGTAGTGCTCGGCACCGCAGGCCGGGCAGCGCCGGATGTGCCCGGCGGCGGCGATGACGGTGCGCTCGCCGCAGCGGGAGCAGAAGCGGTGGGTGCGCTGCCAGTTCTCCAGGCCGACCGCGTGCACCATCAGCCCCGCGTCCCGCGGGGAGAGCAGCAGGCCCGCCTCGCGCAGTCCGGCGGGACGCGCGGACTGGTCGATGCGGCCGGGCAGGGAGTCCTTCTGGAGCGCGAAGTAGCTGACGCCGTCCTCGTCCTCGCCCAGGAAGTAGCGGTGCGCCTCGGTGAGAGGGGCCTCGAAGGACGGGGTCATGACGAGTTCGGTGCGCCCGTCGGGCGTCTCGTCGATGAGCACCTGGCCGCCGGAGACCACGAAGCAACGGGTCGTGGGATGGCTCCACGCCGCCGCGAGCCAGGCTTCGTCGAGCCGGTGGTGGGCGGCTCGGTCGATGCCGCTCGGGGCGGTGAGCGAGATGGGTCGGTCAGCGGTGTGGTCGGTCCGGGTGGTCACTGGTGCTTCCAACTCCCCCAATGAAACGGGCGGTTCGGCGGGACACGGGTCTGGGCACCGCGGCCGGGCCGGGCGGTCCTTCAAGTGTGCCCGGCGCGGTGCCGTTCCCGAACGGCGGCTGTTCAGCGGCGGACGGGGCGCCAGTTCTCGGCGAGGTCGCTCCACAGGTGGGCGCTGGTCTCGACGCCCTTGAAGAGCAGGTCCAGCTCGATCTTCTCGTTCGGCGCGTGCCAGCCGTCGGAGGGTACGGAGATGCCGAGGAAGAGGACCGGGGCGCCGAGCACCTCCTGGAGGTCGGCGGCGGGGCCGGAGCCTCCCTCGCGGGTGAACCGCACCGGCTTGCCGAAGGCGCGGCCCATCGCGCGGGCGACCGACTCGAGGGCGGGGTGGTCGAGCGGGGTGAGGCAGGGGCGCGTACCGGGGCTGAACTCGATCTCCAGCCGGATACCGGGAGGCGCCTGCCGTTCGGCCCAGTCATGCACGGCCTTCTCGACGGCGCCGAGGTCCTGCCCGGCGACCAGCCGGAAGGACAGCTTCACCACGGCCGAGGAAGGGATGATCGTCTTGCTGCCGGCGCCCTGGTAGCCGCCGCCGATGCCGTTGACCTCGGCGGTGGGGCGGGCCCAGACGCGCTCCAGGGTGCTGTATCCGGCCTCGCCGTGGGCCGCGTACGACTTCGCGGTGCGCAGCCACTCGGCCTCGTCGAAGGGCAGCTCGGCGAGGAGTTCCCGCTCGCGGGCGGTCAGCTCGACCACGCCGTCGTAGAAGCCGGGTACGGCCACGCGCCCCTGTTCGTCGTGCAGGGCGGCGACCAGGCGGGCGGCGGCGGTGGCCGGGTTGGGCACGGCGCCGCCGAAGGAACCGGAGTGGATGTCCTGGTCGGGGCCGTACAGCCGGATCTCGCACTCGGCGAGGCCCCGCATGCCCGTGCACACCGTCGGGGTGTCCTCGGACCACATGCCGGTGTCGGAGACGATCACCGCGTCGGCGGCGAGCCGGTCGGCGTGCTCCTCCACCAGGGCGCGGAAGTTCGGGGAACCGGACTCCTCCTCGCCCTCGATCAGCAGCTTGAGGTTGACCGCCGGGGCGGAGCGGCCGGTCGCGGCGAGGTGGGCGCGGACGCCGAGTGTGTGGAAGAACACCTGGCCCTTGTCGTCGGCGGCACCGCGCGCGTGCAGCCGGTTTCCGCGGACGACGGGCTCGAAGGGGTCGGTGTCCCAGCCGTCCTCGCGGGCGGCGGGCTGGACGTCGTGGTGGCCGTAGACCAGCACGGTGGGGGCCTCTGGGTCGTCCGAGGGCCATTCGGCGTAGACGGCCGGGGCGCCGGCGGTGGGCCAGACCTCGGCCACCGGGAAGCCCGTCCCGGTCAGTTTCGCGGCGAGCCAGTCGGCGCTGCGGCGGACATCGGGGGCGTGTTCCGGCTGGGCGGACACGGACGGGATGCGCAGCCACGCGGCGAGGTCGTCGAGGAAGGCGGCGCGGTGCCGTTCGATGTACGCGTGGACGGCGCTGTCCGGGGTCTGGCTCATGCTGACGAGCCTATCGGCCCGCGCGGACATCCTCGGCGGGCGGTTCGTCACACCCGGGCGGCCCCTTCGCCCCGGTTCCATCCCCTTCGAGCAGTCGCGCCAGCTCCTCCCGGCCGGGCAGCGGGTCCGGACGGTCGACCTCCCCGGTGCGCACGTACAGGAACGCGGCCGTGACCCGTTCGGGCTCGATGCCCTGCTGCTCCGCCCAGGCCAGCCGGTACACGGCGAGCTGCAGCGGGTCCGCCTCGCGCGTGCGGCCGGTCTTCCAGTCGAGGATCTCGTACGTGGCGTCCGCGCCCTCGCCGTCCTTGTAGACGGCGTCGATCCGGCCGCGCACCACCCGGCCGGCGAGGGTCATCTGTACGGGCACCTCGACGCGGTACGGCGTGCGCCGGGCGTACTCGGTGCGCTCGAAGGCTTCCTTGAGGGCTTCGAGGTCGGCCTCGTCGGCGATCTCGGCGTCGGTGCCGGGCAGGTCGTCCGGTTCCAGCAGGGGCAGCATCAGCTCCTCGTAGCGGGACTCGACCCAGGCATGGAAGCGGGTGCCCCGGCGCGCGGCCGGCTGCGGGGGGCGCGGCATGGGGCGGGCGAGCTCCTGCGCGAGCCCGTCGGGGTCCTCGGCCAGGCGGAGCATCTGGGTGGCGGTGAGTACGGCGGGCAGCGGTACGTCGACGACACCGCGCCGGGCGCGCATCAGCTCCCCGGCGAGGGCGTCGAGGTCGCGGTCCCAGGAGGCGACCGCGCGGGCCTCCTCCGGGGTGAGCAGCTCGGGGGCGGACGCCTGGTGCGGGACGGGGGAGGCCGGGCGGTCGGCGCTCGGGGAGTCCCACTCGCCGGGCTCGCCGGACTCGCCGAACGCGTCGTAGGGCTCCTCGTCCTCCGGTGGCGCGGTGGGCCACTCGGGGTCGTCGTACGGGACCGGGACGGTGGCGGGCGGGGTGCGGAGGTGGGCGCGGACCGCGCGGGCGGCCCGGTGACGGCGTTCGAAGGCCGTGGCGTCCAGGGGCAGCGGCCATGCCCGGCCGGCGCCGGCGGCGCGCAGGGCGGGGTTCTCGTCGTCCTCCCCGGGGGCCTGCGCCCACACCTCGGTCTCGCCGTACCCGGCGGCGCAGTGGTCGTGCAGGGCCGTCAGGAAGTCGGAGGGGCCGCGCGGCTTCTTCTGGCTGGGGCCCCACCAGTGCCCGGAGCCGAGCAGGAGCGAGCGGGGGCGGGTGAAGGTGACGTACCCGAGGCGGAGTTCCTCGGTGAGCTGGTGCTCCTTCATCGCCTCGTGGAAGCCCTTGATGCCCTTGGCGTCCCAGGAGTCCACGTCGGGCAGGGTGGCGGTGTCGCCGCGCAGGGCGTGCGGGAGCACCTTGGCCTGCGCGGTCCACTTCTCGCGCCCCTGGGCACTGGGGAAGGTGCCCTTGACCAGGCCGGGGACGGCGACCACGTCCCACTCCAGCCCCTTGGACCTGTGCGCGGTGAGCACCTTGACGGTGTTCTCTCCGCCGGGCAGCGCGTTGTCGAGGCCCTTCTCGTACTGGGCGGCGGTACGCAGGAAGGCGAGGAAGGCGAGCAGGGTGGCCTCGCCGTCGCCGGCCGCGAAGGAGGCGGCCACGTCGAGGAAGTTGGACAGGGTCTCGCGGCGGCGGGCGGCCAGCGCGTGCGGGGACGCCGACAGCTCGACCTCCAGGCCGGTGACGGCGAGCACCCGGTGCAGCACGTCCATCAGCGGGTCGGAGAGGCTGCGGCGCAGGTCGCGCAGTTCGGCGGCGAGGCGGGCGAAGCGCACGCGCGCCTCCGTGGAGAACGGCAGGTCGTCGTCGTACCCCTCGGTGCCGAAGGAGGTCTCCAGGAAGGTGTCCAGGGCGTCCGCGAGCGAGGTGATCTCGGAGGGGTCGACGCCCTCGACGGCCTCCGCGAGCCTGCGGTCGGGATCGTCGGTGCCGTCCGCGCGCGCGTGGGTGACGAGCAGCCGGGCGCGGCGGCCGAGCAGGGCCAGGTCGCGCGGGCCGATGCGCCAGCGCGGACCGGTGAGCAGCCGCACCAGGGCGGCATTGGCGCCGGGATCCTGGAGCACCTCGCACATGGCGACCAGGTCCGCGACCTCCGGCAGGTGCAGCAGCCCGGACAGCCCGACGACCTCCACCGGCACGTCGCGGGCGACCAGCGCGCCCTGGATCTCCGCGAAGTCGGTCGCGGTGCGGCACAGGACGGCGATCTCGCCGGGTGCGGTGCCGGTGCGCACCAGGTGGGCGAGGGAGTCGGCCAGCCAGTCGATCTCCTCTGCGTGTGTGGGCAGCAGGGCGCAGCGGACCAGGCCGTCGCGTTCGGCGCCGGGGGCGGGACGGAGCGCCTCCACGCCCGCGTGCATGGCGCGCAGGGGCTCGGCGAGGCCGTTGGCGAGGTCGAGGAGGCGGCCGCCGCTGCGCCGGTTCTCGCTGAGCGCCTGCCGGGCGGCGGGGCTGCCGTCGGCGCGGGCGAAGTGCTCGGGGAAGTCGTCCAGGTTGGCGACGGACGCGCCGCGCCAGCCGTAGATGGCCTGGCAGGGGTCGCCCACGGCGGTGACGGGGTGGCCGGTGCGCTGCCCGAAGAGGCCCGCGAGCAGGACGCGCTGGGCGACCGAGGTGTCCTGGTACTCGTCCAGCAGGACGACCCGGAACTCCCCGCGCAGCAGGCGGCCGACCTCGGGGATCCGGGCGAGGCGGGCCGACAGGGCGATCTGGTCGCCGAAGTCGAGCAGGTCACGGGCTCGTTTGGCGGCCCGGTAACGCTGGACGAGGCCGGCGAGCTCCGCGCGCGCGGCGAGCGTCTCGGGAACCTTGCGCAGGTCGGCGTTGCTCAGCCTGACCCCGTCCAGGGTGGTCAGCAGGTCGGCGTCCCAGGCGCGCAGGTCCGCGGGGTCGAC
This sequence comes from Streptomyces sp. NPDC001781, assembly GCF_053596035.1. Lineage (NCBI taxonomy): Bacteria > Bacillati > Actinomycetota > Actinomycetes > Kitasatosporales > Streptomycetaceae > Streptomyces > Streptomyces sp. NPDC001781. The sequence continues at coordinate 41,700 of NZ_JBSFFI010000028.1, forward strand.
CAAGTGCTCGGACAGCTCGGAGTCGAGCGCGAGCAGGTCGGTGACGAGGTCCGCGAAGGAGCGGGTGAGCGCCGGATAGGGTCCCGGCGCCTCGCGCAGCACCCGGGCGGCGAGCTGGAAGCGGGTGGCGTCCGCGAGCAGCCGCGAACCGGGCTCCAGGCCGAGACGCAGTCCGTGGTCGGCGAGCAGGCGCCCGGCGAAGGCGTGGTACGTCGAGATGACGGGCTCGCCGGGCGGGTCGTCCGGGTGACTCGCGTCCGGGTCGGTGATCCCGGCCCTGACGAGCGCCTTGCGGACGCGTTCGGCGAGTTCGCCGGCCGCCTTGTTGGTGAAGGTCAGGCCGAGCACCTGCTCGGGGGCGACCTGGCCGGTGCCGACCAGCCAGACCACGCGCGCGGCCATCACGGTGGTCTTGCCCGAACCGGCTCCGGCCACGATCACCTGCGGGGCGGGCGGCGCGATGATGCAGGCCGTCTGCTCCGGGGTGAACGGGATGCCCAGCAGCTCCTTGAGCTGCTCGGGGTCGGTGAGGTGCGCGGGCATGCGGGGAAGGCTAGCGGCGCCCGCCGACAAGCGGACGCCCGCACTGTGGAAACCGCAGGTCGGCGAGGTGCGGTGGTGCCCTACGTCACTCCACCACGTGCCGTCCCTCGGGCCGGGCGCTGCACGAGGCCCGGAAGGAGCAGTGCGCGCAGTGCTGGCCGGTGGCCGGGGTGAACCGTTCGTCCAGCACCTTTCCGGCCGCCGTGGCCAGCAGGTCCCCGACCCATTCGCCCTCCAGCGGGTCCTGGGACTGCACCTTGGGCAGCGTCTCGCCGCCGTCCTTCTTCGCCGCGCCCTGCCGGAGCTGGACGAGTTCCGCGCCGCCGGGCCGCGGGCGCTCGCCGTCGAAGGCGTCGTCCACCGCGCCCTCGGCCACCGCGAGCTGGTAGACGGCGAGCTGGGGGTGGCGGGTGACCTCGGCGGCGGTGGGCGCGTTCTTGCCGGTCTTGAAGTCCACGACATAGGCCCGGCCGTCGCCGTCCGTCTCGACGCGGTCCATCTGGCCCCGGATGCGGACCTGGTACTCGCCGGCCTCCAGGGTCACGTCGAAGTCCCGCTCGCTGGCGACGGGGGTGCGGGTGGCGCGGTCCAGGACGTGCCAGTTCAGGAAGCGTTCGAGCGCCGCGCGGGCGGTCTCCTTCTCCTGGGCGGACTTCCAGGGCGCGTCGAAGGCGAGCGCGTTCCACACCGAGTCCAGGCGTTCCATCAGGACGTCGAGGTCGGCGGGGGTACGGCCGGAGGCGACCTCGTCGGCCAGGACGTGGACGACGTTGCCGAAGCCCTGGGCGGCCGTGGCGGGCGCGTCGGCCTTCACCTCGCGGCCCAGGAACCACTGGAGGGCGCAGGTGTTGGCGAGCTGGTCCAGCGCGCTGCCGGACAGCACCACGGGCTGGTCCCGGTCGCGCAGCGGCACCTTGCTCGCGGTCGGCTCGTACATCCCCCACCAGCGGTCCGGGTGGGCGGCGGGCACCAGCGGCCGGCCGTCCTCGTCCGCGAGCGCGGCGAGCCGGGCCAGCCGGCGCGCGGCCGCGTCCCGCAGCCCCTCGGAGACGTCCGGATCGACGGTGGTGGCGCGCAGTTCGGCCACGAGCGCGGCGACCGCCAGCGGACGGCGCGGGCGGCCGGTGACGTCGCGGGGCTCGACGCCCAGCTCGGTCAGGAAGCGGGACGGCTGGTCGCCGTCGTCGGCCGGTGCCTTCACGGCGGTGACGACGAGACGGTCCCGCGCGCGCGTGGCGGCCACGTAGAACAGCCGGCGCTCCTCCGCGAGCAGCGCGCCCGGGGTCAGCGGCTCGGCCAGGCCGTCCCGGCCGATCCGGTCGGCCTCCAGCAGGGAGCCCCGGCGGCGCAGGTCGGGCCAGAGCCCCTCCTGCACGCCCGCGACGACGACCAGCCGCCACTCCAGCCCCTTGGCGCGGTGCGCGGTCATCAGGCGCACGGCGTCGGGGCGTACCGCGCGGCGGGTCAGGGTGTCGGCGGCGATGTCCTCGGCGGCGATCTCCTCCAGGAAGTTCAGTGCGCCGCGTCCGCCCGTGCGCTCCTCCGCGCGGGCGGCGGTGGCGAACAGGGCGCAGACGGCGTCCAGGTCGCGGTCGGCGTTGCGGCCGGCCGCTCCCCCGCGCCGCGCGGCCCGCTCCAGCCTGCTGGGCCAGGGCGTGCCGTTCCACAGCGCCCACAGCGCCTCCTCGGCGGTCCCGCCCTCGGCCAGGCAGGCGCGTGCCTTGCGCAGCAGCGCGCCCAGCCGCTGCGCCCCGCGCGCGTAGGCCGGGTCGTGCGCGACGAGCCGCTCCGGCTCCGCCAGCGCCCGGGCGAGCAGCACGTCGGAGGGGGCGGGCAGGGCCTCACCGGCGGCGCGCTCCTCCTCCCGCAGGGCCCGGCCGAGCCTGCGGAGGTCGGCGGCGTCCATGCCGCCGAGAGGCGAGGAGAGGAGTGTCATGGCGGTCTCGGCGCCCGGCCAGGGGGTCTTCGGGGCCTGGGTCCCTTCGGTTTCCCCCGCCGACCCCGCCTCGGCCCCGTCGGCTTCCCCGGCGGACCCCGCCTCCGCCTCCGCGACCGTCCGCAGCGCCGTCAGCAGGGGCGCGACCGCCGGTTCGTGGCGCAGGGGCAGGTCGTCGCCGTCGATGTCCAGGGGGACGCCCGCCGCCGTGAGGGCGCGGCGGAGGGTCGGGATGGTGCGGGAGCCCGCGCGGACGAGGATCGCCATCTCGTTCCACGGGACGCCGTCCTCCAGATGGGCGCGGCGGACGATGTCGGCGATGTTGTCCAGCTCGGTGCCGGGGGTCGGGTAGGTGTACACCTCCACGCGCCCGCCCTCGCGGACCGCCGTGGGTCCGCGGTGGACGCGGAGTTTCTCGGCGGGGAGCTGGGACAGCGGCATGCGCTGGGTGATCCGGCGGGTCGCGTCCAGCAGACCGGCCCCGGAGCGGCGGGAGGTGCGCAGCACCTCGACGGGCGCCGGGCGGCCGTCGACGCGCGGGAAGGCGGCCGGGAAGTCGAGGATGCCGTTCACGTCGGCGCCGCGGAAGGTGTAGATCGACTGGTCGGGGTCGCCGAGCGCGACGAGGGTGCGCCCGCCCCCGGCCAGCGCGTGCAGCAGCCGTACCTGTGCGGGGTCGGTGTCCTGGTACTCGTCGACGTAGACGGCGTCGTAGGACGCGGCGAGGTGTTCGGCGACCTCGGGGCGGTGGGCGAGGAGCACCGCGCGGTGGACGAGTTCGGCGTAGTCGATGACGCCCTGGAGGTCGATCACGTCGAGGTACTCGGCGAGGAAGGCGGCGGCCGCGCGCCAGTCGGGGCGCCCGATGCGGCGCGCGAAGGCGTCCAGCGCTCCGGGCTCGAGCCCCAGCTCGCGGCTGCGCGCGAGGACCGCGCGGACCTCGTCGGCGAAGCCGCGGGTGGTCAGGCAGGCGCGCAGGTCGTCGGGCCAGCGCACGTGCGTGAGTCCGAGCCGCTCCAGCTCGGGCTGCCCGGCGAGCAGCTCGCGCACGGTGACGTCCTGCTCTGGGCCGGAGAGCAGCCGCAGCGGCTCCGCGAAGCGGTCGCCGTCCTGGTGGGCGCGGACCAGGGCGTAGCAGTAGGAGTGGAAGGTGGTGGCGCGGGGGGCGCGGGCGGCGCCCATGCGCCGGGCCATCCGGTCGCGCAGCTCGACGGCGGCCTTGCGGCTGTAGGTCAGCACCAGGATGCGTTCGGGGTCGTCGCCCCGCGCCACGCGTGCGGCGACGGACTCGACCAGGGTCGTGGTCTTGCCGGTGCCGGGCCCCGCGAGGACGAGCAGCGGGCCGCTCCCGTGCTCGATCACCGCGCGCTGGGCCGCGTCCGGGCGGGGCGGCGGCGCCTGGACGGGCGGGGTGCGGAGCAGCCGGTAGGCACCACGGGGCGCCTGCCGGCCCTGGGGGTGCGGCAGGCGCCTCGTGGAGGAGGTGATGCTCACGTGGTTCGCCGGTCCTGATACTGGTGCGGGGTGGTCGCGGGGACGTACGAAGGCGTGGTGTCTCGGAGGCGTCCCGCCCCACGAACGTACGTCATGTCGCCGGACGTGCCCGATGTCCCCCGTGCGAGCGGATGTGAGCCGCGACCCTTGCCGGAGGTCCTCAGCTGTGGTGCGCGTCGCCCCCGTCCCAGCGGGCCCGTCTCATGTCGAGGCGCGGCAGATGCCCCTCGGCACCGCGCGAGGCCTGCTTCAGCGGGGTGCCCTCGGCCCGGTACCGGTCGAGGGCGCGCAGCTCGTGGCCGGGCAGCAGCGCCCCGTCGGCCCGCACCACGCGCCACCACGGCACCGCGCCCCCGTACAGCGCCATGACCCGGCCCACCTGGCGCGGCCCGCCCTCCTCCAGCCACTCCGCGACGTCGCCGTAGGTCATCACCCGGCCCGGCGGAATCCGCTCGGCCACCTCCAGCACGCGCTCGGCGTACTCCGGGAGTTCGTCCGGGCGCCCCTCCCCGGCAGGGCTCTGCTCGCTCATCCACCCCATCCTGCCGTACGCCTACGACAACGGGACGAGGCCCACCAGGGACGTCCGGACCGGTCCTCGGGCCGCCGGATCGCACTTTTCGCACCCCATCCGCACCCTGATGCCCCCTCGTGCCCCTCAGTCGTGCCACCATCGTGCGGGCGGTGACTGGTGATACGAGACCAAGAAGAGACCATGAAGCAGCAGGGTGTGCACGACGACGCGGAGGGCACCTCCGGCGCGTCCGCGCGCCCCGAGGCCGCCCGCGAAGCGGGCGACGGCCCCTTCGAGGACGCGAACGCACGCGCGCGTGAGGGCGGCGTCCCCGCGCGGGCGTACGCCCCGAGGCGCCCCTCCGACGACGTCCTGGAGGAGGTCGAGGGCGACGAACCGCTGCTCCCCGCGCGCGTGCACCGCCCCTCCGACCTCATGCGGCTCCTGGTGGGCGTGCTGGCGATCGCCCTGCTGCTCGCCGTCGCCGCCTTCGCGCACGGCACCACCTCGGGGCTCGAACAGGACATCAACAAGGGCACCGGCCAGGCACCCGACCTGCTGATCAAGATCGCGGGACTGGTGTCCAGCATCGCCATCCTGCTGGTCCCGGTGGCCTTCGCCATCGAGCGGCTGATCAAACGCGACGGGCTGCGGATCGCGGACGGTGTCCTCGCCGCCGTCCTCGCGCACGGCGTCACCCTCGCCACGGACCTCTGGGTGGCCCGCGCGGCGCCCGGCTCCATCCAGGAGGCGCTGACCCAGCCCGCGCCCGGCGACATCCACGCGCTGACCGACCCGGTGCACGGCTATCTCGCGCCCGTCATCGCCTACATGACGGCCGTCGGCATGTCCCGCCGACCCCGCTGGCGCGCGGTGCTGTGGATCGTGCTGCTGCTCGACGCGTTCTCCATGCTGGTCACCGGCTACACCACGCCGTTCGCCATCATCCTGACGGTGCTCATCGGCTGGACCGTCGCCTACGGCACCCTCTACGCGGTGGGCTCGCCCAACGTCCGTCCCACCGGCCGCACCCTGATGGCCGGCCTGCGCCACGTCGGCTTCCACCCGGTCAGCGCGGTCCGCGAGGAGGGTCCGGAGGCGGAGAACGGCGACCGGGGACGGCGCTACTTCGTGACCCTGGAGGACGGCCCGCCGCTGGACGTGACGGTCGTCGACCGGGAGCAGCAGGCGCAGGGCTTCTTCTACCGGGCCTGGCGCAACCTGACCCTGCGCGGCTTCGCCACCCGTTCCAGCCTGCAGTCCCTCAGGCAGGCCCTGGAGCAGGAGGCACTCCTCGCCTACGCGGCCATCGCGGCCGGCGCCAGCGCACCGAAGCTGATCGCCACCTCCGAGCTGGGTCCGGACGCGGTCATCCTCGTCTACGAGCACACCGGCGGCCGCACGCTGGACTCGCTCGCCGACGACGAGATCACCGACGAGCTGCTGCACAAGGTCTGGCACCAGGTGCGGGCGCTGCAGTCCCGGCGTATCGCGCACCGCAGGCTCGCGGGCGACGCCGTTCTGGTGGATCGTTCCGGCAACGTGATCCTCGCCGAGCTGCGCGGCGGGGAGATCGCGGCGGGCGATCTGCTGCTGCGCATGGACGTGGCCCAGATGCTCACCACGCTCGGCCTCAGGGTCGGCGCCGAGCGGTCCGTGGCCTCGGCGGTGGCGGTGCTCGGTCCGGACACGGTGGCCGACTGCCTGCCGATGCTCCAGCCCATCGCGCTGACCCGCTCCACCCGCGCCACCCTGCGCAGGCTGGGCCGGGAGCGCGCGCAGCGGGAGCGGGAGGCGGTGCTGGAGTCGTCCCGGCTGGCCAAGCAGGCCCGGCTGGAGGCGGCCTCCGAGGAGGGCGCGGCGCCTTTGGGCAAGCCCGACAAGAAGACCGTCCGCGCCGAGCAGCGGGCCGAGAAGCGGGCCATCGACGAGGCGATCGACGAGGCCCGCGAGGAGGACCTGCTCACCCAGATCCGGCACCAGGTGCTCCGGATCAGGCCGCAGGCCCCGGTCGAGCCCGCCCGGCTGGAGCGCATCCGGCCGCGCACGCTGATCAGCTTCATCGCGGGCGCGATCGGCGCGTACTTCCTGCTCACCCAGCTCACCCACATCGAGTTCGGCAAGCTGTTCGCGCAGGCCCAGTGGGGCTGGGTGGCGGCCGCCGTGGCGTTCTCCGCGCTCAGTTACGTGGCCGCCGCGATGTCGCTGCTCGGGTTCGTGCCGGAGCGGGTGCCGTTCGTGCGGACGGTGGCGGCGCAGGTCGCCGGCTCCTTCGTGAAGATCGTCGCTCCGGCGGCGGTCGGCGGTGTCGCACTGAACACGCGGTTCCTCCAGCGGCAGGGGGTGCGGCCGGGGCTCGCGGTGGCGAGTGTGGGCGCGTCGCAGCTGTTCGGACTGGGCTGCCACATCCTGATGCTGCTCTCCTTCGGCTATCTCACCGGCACCGAGAAGACGCCCTCGCTGTCGCCGTCCCGGACGGTCATCGCGGGGCTGCTGACGGTCGCGGTGCTGGTGCTGGTGGTGACGTCGGTGCCGCTGCTGCGGAAGTTCGTCGTCACGCGTGTGCGCTCGCTGTTCGCCGGAGTGGTGCCGCGCATGCTGGACGTGCTGCAGCGGCCGCAGAAGCTGGTCACCGGCATCGGCGGCATGCTGCTGCTCACCGGGTGCTTCGTGATGTGCCTGGACGCCTCGATCCGCGCGTTCGGCGACGAGTCGACGCACCTCAGCATCGCCAGCGTCGCGGTGGTCTTCCTCGCGGGCAACGCGCTCGGTTCCGCCGCGCCGACGCCGGGCGGGGTCGGGGCCGTGGAGGCGACGCTGACCGTGGGGCTGATCGCGGTCGGGCTGCCCAAGGAGGTGGCGGCTCCGGCGGTACTGCTGTTCCGGCTGCTGACGCTGTGGCTGCCGGTGCTGCCGGGATGGCTGGCGTTCAACCATTTGACCCGTAAGGGAGCCCTGTAGGGGCACGGGGCCGGTCCGTGCGCCCTTACGGGATCCCGTAGGGGTTGTCGTCCCCGTACTCCTTACGGCTCGTGCCCCGCGCGGAGTGGCGGGCGCGCCGTGAGGATGGCTGTATGCCGAACCCTTCCCGGCTTCGCGCCGCCGCCCTGACGACCAGTGCCGTGCTGATGGCCGCCCTGCTGTGCGGCTGCGGCGGGTCCGGGCACGGGGATCTGACGAAGCAGAGGCTTCAGTGGAAGGAATGTCCGGCCCCCTCGGAGGCGGAGGGCGGCGGCCCGGCTCCGTCGCCGCTGCCCGGCGGCGCGAAGTGGCAGTGCTCCACCATGCTGGCCCCCCTGGACTGGGGCAGGCCCAAGGGCGACACCATCGGCATCGCCCTGATCCGCGCCAGGACGGACGGCCCGGCGGAGGACCGGATCGGCTCACTGGTGTTCAACTTCGGCGGTCCCGGCGGCAGCGGTGTCACCACGCTGCCCGCGTTCGGCGAGGACTACGCGGCCCTGCGCACCCGGTACGACCTGGTCAGTTTCGACCCGCGCGGGGTGGGGCGCAGCGCGCCGGTGCTGTGCGAGAGCGACTCCCAGCTCGACACGTTCTTCCAGCAGGACGCGACGCCCGCGAACACCGCGGAGCAGAAGCAACTCATCGCCCGCACCGAGAAGTTCAACAACGCGTGCGAGCGGCGTTCCAAGAAGATCCTGCCGCATGTGCGCACCACGGACGCGGCCCGCGACATGGATCTGATGCGGCAGGTACTGGGCGACTCGAAGCTGCACTACTTCGGCATCTCGTACGGCACCGAACTCGGCGGTGTGTACGCGCACTTGTTCCCCAAGCACGTGGGACGGGCCGTGTTCGACGCGGTGGTGGACCCCACCCAGACGCCCGAGCAGGGGGCGCTCAGCCAGGCGCGCGGATTCCAGCTCGCGCTGGACAACTTCGCACGGGACTGCACCTCCAAGGTCGAGGACTGCCCGATCGGCGACACCGCGGACGACGTGAAGGAACGTATCGCCAAGCTGCTGAAGGACCTGGAGAGGAAGCCGATCCCCGGTATCCCCCCACGCCGGTTGACGCAGACCGCCGCCACCAGCGGCATCGCGCAGTCGCTGTACTCCAAGGACTTCTGGGAGTACCTCACCGAGGGCCTGGAGCAGGCGTACGAGGGGGACGGCAGGGTGCTGATGCTGCTCTCCGACTCGATGAACGGACGGTCGGAGAACGGGGAGTACAGCAACATCACCCCGGCCAACATCGCCATCAACTGCTCGGACGAGAAGCCCCGGTACACCCCGGCGTACATCCAGTCCAAGCTCCCCGCCTTCCGCGGGGCCTCCCCCGTCTTCGGCGACTACCTCGCCTGGGGCATGGCCGGCTGCACCGACTGGGCCGTCCCCGGCGCCGCCGACCACCCCGACGTCCACGCCCCCGGCTCCGCCCCCATCCTCGTCGTCGGCAACACCGGCGACCCCGCGACCCCCTACGAGGGCGCCCACGCCATGGTCGACGCGCTCGGCAAGGGCGTCGCCGTCGAACTCACCTACAAGGGCCAGGGCCACGGGGCGTACGACAGCAAGAACAGATGCGTCCAGAAGGCGGTCAACGACTACCTGCTGACGGGCAGGACCCCCGAGCCTAGCGCGGTGTGCTCCTGACGTTCGGCGCCCCTGGGGGCGCTCGGTAGGGCTCTCCGGCACGGTCCCCGTCAGCCGGGCCGCGTCAGCGCCCCGGGCCCCCGGATACGCCTCCGCGTCGTCCGCCGGGGACGCTGATCAGGGTGGGGACGGCGAAGGCCCACGGCCCCGAGCGTGAGTCGGGGGCCATGGGCCTCGGATGCCGGAAGGGCTCAGTACACCGGCTTGCCGGGCTCGATCTGGTTGACCCAGCCGATCACGCCGCCGCCCACGTGGACCGCGTCCGCGAAGCCCGCGGACTTCAGGACCGCGAGGACCTCCGCGCTGCGCACGCCCGTCTTGCAGTGGAGGACGATGCGCTTGTCGTGCGGGAGGGACTCCAGGGCGGTGCCCATGAGGAAGTCGTTCTTGGGGATCAGCTTGGCGCCGGGGATGGAGACGATCTCGTACTCGTTCGGCTCGCGGACGTCGATGATCTCGATGTTCTCACCGTCGTCGATCCACTCCTTGAGCTGCTTGGGAGTGATCGTGGAGCCGGCCGCGGCCTCCTGGGCCTCCTCGGAGACGACGCCGCAGAACGCCTCGTAGTCGATCAGCTCCGTGACCGTGGGGTTCTCGCCGCACACCGCGCAGTCGGGGTCCTTGCGGACCTTGACCTGGCGGTACTGCATCTCCAGGGCGTCGTAGATCATCAGGCGGCCGACCAGCGGGTCACCGATGCCCGCGAGCAGCTTGATCGCCTCGTTGACCTGGATCGAGCCGATCGACGCGCACAGCACGCCGAGCACACCGCCCTCGGCGCAGGAGGGCACCATGCCGGGCGGCGGCGGCTCCGGGTAGAGGCAGCGGTAGCAGGGGCCGTACTCGGACCAGAAGACGGACGCCTGGCCGTCGAAGCGGTAGATCGAGCCCCACACGTACGGCTTGTTCAGCAGCACGCACGCGTCGTTGACGAGGTACCGGGTGGCGAAGTTGTCCGTGCCGTCGACGATCAGGTCGTACTGGCCGAAGATCTCCATCACGTTCTCGGCTTCGAGCCGTTCCTCGTGCAGGACCACGTCCACGTACGGGTTGATGCCCTTGACCGTGTCCCGCGCGGACTCCGCCTTCGAGCGGCCGATGTCCGCCTGGCTGTGGATGATCTGCCGCTGGAGGTTGGACTCGTCGACCTCGTCGAACTCCACGATGCCGAGCGTGCCGACACCGGCCGCCGCGAGGTACATCAGCGCGGGCGAACCCAGGCCGCCGGCGCCCACACAGAGCACCTTGGCGTTCTTCAGCCGCTTCTGCCCTTCCATCCCCACATCCGGGATGATCAGGTGGCGGGAGTACCGGCGGACCTCGTCTACGGTGAGCTCGGAAGCGGGCTCGACCAGGGGTGGCAGCGACACGGGGACTCCGTTGGTCGGTCGATCACTACGGGTTGTTCTTCCCGTAACACTGCCACGGCCTTCTTCATTCCGAGACACCCGTCCCGACCCGCGAGACGAATTCGTCCCAGTGGCCGGGCATGGTCTCCCAGGGGTTGGCCCGGCCGCCGTGATCCGTGCGGTCGGTGAGGTAGACCGTCCCGGCACCCTGCCAGCGCGCGATGCGCAGCGCCTCCTCCAGGTGGCCGCGCGGCACCCCGTGCACGAAGTGGCAGAAGCGGCTCTCCGGGTGGTCGGCGGTCCACTCGGCCACCTGCGACCAGCGGTAGTCGGCCCAGGAGCCCCGGAAGGTCACCAACTGCTCGGCGTTCTCGGCGTAACCCGGACAGGGGTGCTCCCCGTGGCCGAGCACGATGTGGGTGTCCCCGGCGAGTGCGCGCAGCGTGGTGATCACCCGGCGGACGTCGGTCAGGTTTCTCCGGTCAGCGGGACAGCGTTCCAGCAGGAAGCCGTCGACGCGGTACCAGTCGAGGTGGCGGTGCGCGTCGGTGACCAGGTCGGCGAAGGGGCGCATGCCGTGCGCGAGGTCCAGATGGCCCAGCACGCGGACCCCGCCACCCCGCAGCCGGGCCGCCGCCGCCAGGCAGTGCGGATCGGGGCGGGTGCCGGGTCCGGCGGCGACATTGAGCACCACCCAGTCCAGCGGCGTCCCCGGGCGCGTCAGTTCGGCCCACTGGGCGGGCGCGGTCAGGGGGTGCGCGTAGTCGGGGACGCCGATCGCGGTGCGGACGCCGGTGACGGCGGTCGCACCGGTCAGATACGGCATGCCGCCTCCATCCAGATGTCCGCCAGGGACTCCTCCAGGTTGATCCGGGGCCGCCAGCCGAGCCGGTCGCGGGCGGTGCGGACATCCGCCTGCTGCCAGCTCCCGCAGCCGTCCGGGTAGGGGTACGCGACCGGCACCGCGTGGTCCAGATCACCGCGCGGATGCCCGATCTGCCCGCGCAACGGGCCGGGCGGCGCGTCGAGTTCGTTGAGCGCCCCGCCGTACCCGGCGACCCGCGCGAGGACCGTGGCCGCGTCGCGCAGGCGTACGGCCCGGCCGGATCCGATGTTGATCACGCCCTGCGCGGCGGACAGCGAGGCGGCGTGCACGGCGCGGGCGACATCGCGCACGTCGACGAAGTCGCGCTGGACGCCGAGCCCGGCGAGCTTGAGTTCGCCGTCGCCCGCCTGCATGGCCCGGCGCATGGCCTCCGCGAGCCGCCCCAGGGGTGACCCTGCCGGGGTGCCGGGTCCGGCCGGTGAGAAGACCCGCAGCACCACGGCGTCCAGCCCGGAGCCGAGGACCAGTTCGGTCGCCGCGAGCTTGCTGACCCCGTAGGGGCCGCCCGGCCGGGGCACGGCGTCCTCGGCGGTGGAGGAGCCGGGCTGGCTCGGCCCGTACTCGGAGCCGCAGCCGATCTGCACCAGCCGGGCCCCGCAGCCGCTGCGGCGCAGCGCCTCGCAGACGGTGGCCACGGCGACGGTGTTGTGCCGGGTGAGGTCGCGGGCGCCGCCCCGGGTGGCGCCCGCACAGTTGACGACGACGCCCGGGTGCACGGCGTCCAGGAACCGCGTGAGCGCGCCGGGACTGCCGGTGGCGAGGTCGAAGCGGACGTCCGCGTCGTCGCCCCGGCCCAGCGCGGTGAGCTGCACGGCGGGGTCGGCGAGGAGGCGGTCGGCGACGAAGCGGCCGATGTACCCGTTGGCTCCGATCAGCAGGACCCTCATAGGGCGGCCCCCGAGGTGCGCGCCGCGGCTGCTCCCACGGACCCGGCCACTGCGGTGACTCCGTGTCGGGAGGTGGTCATCTGGTGTTCTCCTTCTCAGGGATGAAGGGGGTAGCGGACGTGGGGGCGGTGGGGCGCCGACGGTCGTGGGAGAGCCGGGGGCCGGCTCGGGGTACCGGACGCGGGTTCCCGGGCGCCCTCGGCCGGGCCGCGGGGGCGGGCGACGGGCCCGGATGCGTGGCCGCGGAGGCCTGGGCCGGCCCGGGCGGGAACGTCCGCCGGCGGCCGGGTGCCCGGCCGCCGCCCTCGTCCCGTGACCGCCCGGCATCCGCGTGCCTCACTCCGGGCCCCCCGCGGGCGCGTGGGCCGAGGCGCGGGTGAGGGTGCGCAGGGCGTGGACCAGGAGGACCAGGGCCGCGCAGCCGCAGCTCAGGGTCGGGACGGCGGCCGGCCCCAGGGAGTCCGCCAGGGTCGTCACCGGTAAGGCGAGGAACCCGCAGCCGGGGAGCCGTCCGCTCAGCACCAGCGCCGGCGCCGCCACCTCGGCGGCGGCCGCCGCGCCCAGGATCACGGCCGGCGCGTGCCGGTGCCGGTGGACGGTGAGGAGGCGGGCGAGGAAGAGCAGGGCACCCAGGGTGAGGCCCTGCGGACAGGCAGGGTCCTCGTGCAGTACGGCGCCGGTCAGGGCGAGCAGGCCGGCCAGGGCGGCCAGGTACAGCGCGAGGACGCCGAGCAGCAGGGGGCGTGCGCCGGAGGTGAAGTCCTCCAGGCCCCGGCTGCCCGCGAGCCGTCGGCGGGCGCCGAGGTCGAGCAGGTGGGCGCACCAGGCCGCGGGTGCGCAGGCCAGCGCGAGGGCCAGTGCGGGCGCGGTGGCGGCGGGCCAGGGTCCGTCCGGGGCGCCGGTGGGCAGCGCGTCGGGGCCGCCGCTCATCACGGCGTCCAGCAGGCCGTCGCCGAGGAGCCCGTACCCGAGCAGGCAGACGGTCCACACGGGGGCGGAGTGCCTGGGGGCAGCGCCGGGGCGGGCCGCGAGGGGGCCCCGGCCGAGGGCGGCGCGTACGGCGAGAGCCACCGCGAGGAGTCCGCCGAGAGCGACCAGGGGACGGGCGGTGCCGTGGCCGAGCCGCAGCCCCACGACGGCGCCGGAGGCGACCGCGCCGGGCAGCAGGGTGAGCAGCACCCAGCCGGCGCGGATGCGCGGGGCGGGGCCGGGGACGGGCTCGGGCGACGGGTCGGCGGCGCGGGGGACGCGCGCGTACAGCTCCTCGGCGAGGGAGAACACGTCCCGGTGCCGGTAGCGGGCGGCGGAGCGGTCGGTGAAGCCGTGCGACTCCAGCCCCGCCGCGATCTCCAGCGGGTCCACGGCCCGCTCGCACAGCTCCCGGTGCTGGTGCAGCAGGGCCTTCACGGGGTCGACGGTCCCCCTGCGCGGGGCGGCCTCGGAGGCGACCGCACCCGCGGCCGTTCTGTTCACGTCCCTCATCGCGCCCCCTCCGCCCCGACGCGGACCGGCTCCGGTGAGGCGCGCAGCAGGGTGGGAAGGGTCCAGCGGCCGGGCACGTGGGCCTCGGCGGGGACGGCGAACGGCAGCGGCTCCCCCGCCTCGTCCACGGCGACCCGGCGCACCGGGCAGTGCGACATGATCTCCAGGTAAATGCCGTGAAATGCCGCGATGTTCTGGTCGACGCCGAACAGCTCCAGCGCCCGCGCCCGCGCCGCCGCCCCCAGCCGCGCCCGGCGCTCGGGGTCGCGCAGCAGCGCCACGCACGCCTCGGCGAGCGCCCGCGGGTTGCGCGGCGGTACGACGAGCCCGGTGCCCCCGATGACCTCCACCACCGCGCCCACGTCCGTGGACACCGTGGCCCGGCCGCAGAACATCGCCTCGGCCAGGCTGACCGGGAACCCCTCGACCACACTGGACAGCACGACCACGGCCCCGGCGGCGTAGGCGTCGGGCAGCGTCGGCGCCTCGGGCGCCCCCACCTCGGTGAACGACACGGGGTTGTCCCCCACCGCGTGCAGCCCCTCCGCCTCGTCCGGGAAGAGCTGGGCGGCCAGCGCCCGGCACTGGGCGAGGTACGCCTGCCCCTCGGCCCCCACGGGCACCCCCACGATGCGCAGCCGCGCGTGCGACTCCTCCTTGCGGACCTCGGCGAAGGCGTGCAGCAGCGAGACCAGGTCCCGGCCGGGCTCGATCCGGCCGACCCACACCAGCGTGTCCGCGTCGGCGCGGTCGGGCGCCTCGCCGACCTCGGCGAACCGGTCGGCGTCCATGCCCGGATGGACGGTGCGGATGCGGGCCCGGTCGGCGCCGCACCGCTCCTGCCAGCGGCGGGCGTGGCCGCTGCCGGGGGTGAGGATCTCGGCGCGCCGGTAGACCTCGGCGGCGAGCCGCCGGTGGAAGGCGCCGAGCAGCGCGCGGACGGCGGGGGCGGCGCTGTCCGGACCGAGGGCGAGGTAGTGCGCGCGGAGCTGGACGCCGTACTCGGTGACCAGCAGGGGCACGCCGGAGAAGTGCCGGGCGAGCAGGCCGGGCAGGGCGGCGGAACCGCCGGAGGTGGCGTGGCAGAGGTCGACGGCGGCGAGGGCGTCCTCGCCGTACCAGTCGAGGGAGAGGGGGCGCAGGGCGCGGGCGATGTGGTCGGTGACGGCCAGCAGGTCGGGGACGCGCGCCTCGTGCGCCGCGCGCGGCGCGCCGGGGGCGCGGCAGGCGCGTTCCAGGGCGGTCACGGCGTGATCGGAGCGGAGGGCTCCGGTCAGGGAGCCGGTGTCGCGGGCGAGTTCGGCGAGGCTGTACAGCGCGTTGCCGAAACGGTCCGCCACGTCGGCGGCGGAGTCCTCCCGCGGGGCGTGGACCGCGCCGAGCAGCTCGCCGTAGTACTCGGCGAACCGCCTGCGCGCGCGGCGGCCCAGCGCGGAGCCCTCGTCCCCGGCCGTCCACGGCCGGACAGTGCGCACCCGTCTGACCTGCGGCGGGATCGGCACCCAGCCGTCGTCCTCATGCCGCCGGCCGCTCTTGAGCGTGTAGACGTCGAACTCGTGCTGCCCGAGCCCGCGCACGAGCCGGTCGCACCAGAGCCCGGTGTCACCGCCGGCATACGGATAGCCACCCTCGGTAAGCAGTCCGATGCGCACGCGTGCACCCCCGATCTCCCGTGTGTGGGAGCCGCCGTCGTCCCGGCGGCTCGCAGCGGGACGAACGTACGCGGAGAGGGCGGTGGCGCGACGGACGGTTGTCCGCCGCACCACCAAAAGGGGTGAACGGCCGTAACTTTCGCCGGCGAGACGCGTTCCGACACGCTAGTGCTGTGACCGGAAGGGTTCACCGGCTCGCGGCGTCCGGCACGGCACCTCGCCGCGTTGTCGCATCGCCCGAGTACATCCAGTACGCGGGCGGTGCTCCGCCTTGCGATGCACCGCACCGGACGCCGCGAGCTTTCCGGCAAACCTTTCCGGTCACAGCACTAGGAGATCGCGCGGTGACGTTCCGCACGCGAGACGTCACGCCGGAGCGGGCTCCCTCCGAGCCGCCCGGCGCCGCGCGGCGACCTCCGGGTCCAGCGCCGGTACGGCGGCGAGGAGTTGGCGGGTGTAGGGGTCGCGCGGACTCTCGTACACCTCGTCGGCCGGCCCCGTCTCGACGATCTGCCCGCGGCGCATGACGGCGACCCGGTCGCTGACCTGGCGGACGACGGCGAGGTCGTGCGCGATGAAGACGAGCGCAAGCCCGAGCTCCCGGCGCAACTCGTCCAGCAGAGCGACCACTTGGGCCTGGGTGGTGACGTCGAGCGCGGACACCGGTTCGTCGCAGACGATGACACGCGGGTCGGCGGCGAGGGCCCGCGCGATGCCGATGCGCTGGCGCTGCCCTCCGCTGAACTCGTGCGGGTAGCGGTCGTGGTGGGCCGCTTCGAGACCGACCCGCTCCAGCAGTCCGGCCACCCGCTCGCGGACGGCCCCGTCGTCCCTCCGCCACTCCCGGCCTCGCTCGGGCGAGGAGACGCCCATCCGCTTCGCGCGCAGCGGGTCGGCGATCGAATCGCCCACCGTTCGGCGGGGGTTGAGGGAGGACGCCGGGTCCTGGAAGACCATCTGCACGGCCGGGTCGACGCCGCGGTGGACGCGTCCGTCGTACCGGATGACGCCCGCCGTCGGCTCCAGCAGCCCGACCAGCATGCGGCCCAGGGTGGTCTTGCCGCTGCCGCTCTCCCCCACGATCCCCAGGGTCTCGCCCCGGCGCAGGGTCAGCGAGACGTCGTCCACGGCGGTGAACGCCCCGCGCCCGCGCCCGAACTCCTTCCGCAGCCCGGCCGCTTCGAGCACGGTCTCCCCAGCCTCGGCGGCGGGCGCGGTACGGGGCGCGTCCACGCGCGGCACCGCGGCGAGGAGTTCACGGGTGTACGGCCGCGCGGGAGCGGCCAGTACCTGGCGCAGCGGACCGTGTTCGACCGCGCGGCCGTGCCGCATCACGAGCACGTCGTCGGCGCTCTCGGCGGCGACGCCCACGTCATGGGTGACGAGCAGCAGGCCGAGCCCGTTCTCCTGGCGCAGGGTGTGCAGCAGGTCGAGGATCTGGGCCTGCACGGTGACGTCGAGCGCGGTGGTCGGCTCGTCCGCGATGAGCAGCTCGGGTTCGCACGCCAACGCCATGGCGATCAGCGCGCGTTGGCGCATGCCCCCGCTGAACTCGTGCGGCCGGGACCGGGCGCGCCGGGCGGCGTCCGGGATGCCGACCCGGTCCAGTACCTCGACGGCGCGCGCACGTGCGGCCCGCCGGGTGCCGCGGGTGTGGACGCGGTACACCTCGGCGATCTGGTCGCCCACCGCGTAGTGCGGGTCGAGCGAGGACAGCGGGTCCTGGAACACCATGGCGGCCTTGGCGCCGCGCAGCCTCCGCAGCTCGGCGTCGGAGGCGGCGGCCACGTCGGTGCCGGCCACCAGGACCGAGCCGCCGACCCGGGCTCCGGTGTCCCGGTGCAGTCCCAGCAGGGCGCCGGCGACGGTGGACTTGCCGGAACCGGACTCGCCCACCAGGGCCAGCGCGGCCCCCTCCTCCAGCGTGAAGGAGAGTCCGTCCACGGCGCGCAGGGCGCCGAACTCGACGGTGAGATCGGTGACTTCGACCAGGCTCATGCGAGGACCACCCGGCGGTCGGCCAGCGCGTACAGGACGTCCGCGACGGCGTTGGAGATGACGACGAAGAAGGCGACGACCAGGACCATGCCGACGACCACGGGCAGGTCGACGACCTTGACCGCGTGCACCAGCTCCTGGCCGATGCCGGGCAGCCCGAACAGGGTCTCGGTGAGGACCGCGCCGCCGATGGCGGAGCCGACGTTGTTGGCGTTGAGGGCGATCACGGGGGCGAGCGCGCCGCGCAGGGCGTGCCGTCCCACGATGGCCCGCTCGCCGACGCCGTAGGCGCGGAAGGTGCGGATGTGGTCCTCGGCGAGGGTCTCCAGCATGGCCGAGCGGGTGAGCCGGGCGAACGCGGCAGCCTCGATCAGGGCCAGCGACAGCCACGGCAGCAGCAGGTTCCACGCCCACTGCTCGGGGTCGTCGCCGAAGCGCACGTACTGCGGGAAGGGCAGCAGCTGGAGTTCGCCGCAGACCACGATCATCAGCACCAGACCGAGCACGAACACGGGGGTGGCCCAGCCGGCCAGGGTCAGCACGGTGAGCACCCGCTCGGAGAGCCGGCCGCGGCGCCAGGCGGAGAGGACGCCGGTGCCGACGCCGATGACCAGCCAGAGCACCATCGCGCCGGCCACCAGCGAGAGGCTGACCGGCAGCTTGGCCAGCAGCAGCGTGAGCACCTGCTGGTCGCTCTGGTAGGAGAGCCCGAGGCAGGGCGCCGCGCAGTGCTCGACCGAGGTGCCGGTGGAGTAGTCCTGGCCGGCGAACAGCCCCTGGAGGAAGTGGAGGTAGCGCAGGTAGAGCGGGTCGTCGAGCCGGAGCTGGGCCGCGACCTGGTGCACCTGCGCGGGGGAGCAGCGCGGGCCGCAGGTGATCTGGGCGACGTCGCCGGGGGTGGCGTAGAAGACCACGTAGACGAGGACCGAGACGGCGAGCAGGGTGACGAGCGTGCCCGCCGCCCGGCGCAGCAGGAATCCGCCGAAGCCGTTCACGCGGCGTCCTCCTTCCGGGCGCGGCCGGTGCCGACGCGCAGCCGGGAGGCGGCGCGGGGGTCGAGTGCGGTGCGCACGCCGTCGCCGAGGACGGTGAGGGCGAGCACGGTGGTGAACAGGGCGCCGGCCGGGAACAGCAGGTACTGCGGTGCGGCCTGGTACCAGACGTCGGCGGCGGTGATCATCTGTCCCCAGGAGGGCGTCGGCGGCTTCACCCCGACGCCGAGGAAGGACAGCGCGGCCTCGGCGGAGATGTTGGTGGGCACCAGCAGCGCGGCGTAGGTGATGACGGGCGCGGCGAGGCCGGGCAGCAGCTCGCGGCGGGCCACGCGCACGGCGCCCCATCCGCTGAGCCGGGCGGCGGCCACGTGGTCGAGGCCCTTGAGGGTGAGGGTCTGGGCGCGCACGATCTTGGCGACGTTGCCCCAGGCGATCAGCCCGATGACGAGAGCGACCAGCACCGGGCGGGGGAAGCTCGCGGGCACGATGGCCAGCAGCGCCAGGGCCATGATCATGAGCGGCAGCGCCACGATGATGTCGGTGATCCGGCTGAGGACCTGGTCCAGCCAGCGGCTGCCCATGGCGGCGGCCACGCCGGCACTGACGCCGATGAGCACCTGGATGAGGGTGGCCGCGAGGGCGACGCCCAGCGAGACGCGGGCGCCCTCCACCAGCCGGGCGAACAGGTCGCGGCCGGTCTGCGGTTCGACGCCCAGCCAGTGCTCGGCACTGATCCCGCCGAGCGGCCCGATGGGCACGCCACCGCGCGCGGAGTCGACCAGGCCGGGGTGGTACGTGGTGGGGTCCTGGCCCTCGACTGCGGTGAGGAGCGGCGCGGCGAGCGCCACCAGGACGAGGAGCGCGACGACGGCCGCGGCGACCAGGGCGGCCCGCTGCGCGCGCAGCCGCCGCCAGAACTGACGGGCCCCCGAGGCCGCCGGGGCGGTGACGTCCGCTCCGGCGGCCTCGACGGCGACGAGTGCTTCGCTCACGGGGTCACTTCACCGCGACCTGGGAGATGTCCAGCACGCCGGTCCAGTCGCTGATCACGACGTTCTTGACGTCCGAGCCGTACAGACGCTTGTAGACGGGGTGGAACAGCGGGACGACGAGGGCCTGCTGGGCGATCTTCTTGTCCAGCGCGCCCCAGCGGGCCGCGGCCTCGTCCAGGTCGGTCAGCTTGTTGATGGCGTCGATCTCGGTGTTGACGGACTTGTCGTCCAGCAGACCGGTGTTGAAGTTCGCGCCGTCCCTGACGATCTGGCGGCCGTCGAAGATCGGGGCGAGGAAGGGACCGCCGGAGGGCCAGTCGGCACCCCAGTGGGCGAGGAAGAAGCCGGGCTCGGTCCTGGTGCTGTGGATCTTGTCGCGGTAGTCGTTGTCCTCAAGGCCCTGGAGCCTGACCGTGATCCCGGCCTTCTTCAGGGCGTCCTGGAGGGCGGTGGCGATCTCGGGGCTGGTCTCGAAGTCCTTGCTGTTGGAGTGCGTGAGGGTGACGGTCAGCCCGTTCGGGTGCCCGGCCTCCTTCAGCAGCTCCTTCGCCTTGGCCGCGTTGCCCGACCTGCCCGCCGGGAACAGGTCGTGCGGGGTGTACCCGAAGGACTTCTGGTCGGGCAGGAAGGTGGTGGCGGGCTCGGCGAGAGCGGAACCGCCGGCCGCGTTCACCACCGAGGAGCGGTCGACCGCGTACGAGATCGCCTGGCGCACCTTGGGGTCGTCGAACGGCTTCACCTCCGGGTTGAAGGCGATGTAGTTCGTGTAACCGAAGTGGCCGGTGCCCACGCGGGCGGCGAGGCTCTTGTCGCCGCTGACGCGTGCGAGTTCGGCCGGGCCGAGGTTGGTGTCGGTGGTGACGGCGGCCTTGTCGGTGCCCTGGGAGGCGGCGAGCCGCTGGTTGATGACGGAGGAGTCGAGCCCGGAGCGCACGTCGACCTTGTCCGGGTACGCCTTGCGCTCGTCGTCGCCGCTCCAGTGCGGGTTGCGCTCCAGCAGGACGCGCTCGCCGTCGTTCTGGTTCCGGACCACCTTGTACGGCCCCGAGGAGATCGGGTGCTGCTCGTACTTGGTGCCGGTGTCCTTGCTCTTCGGCACCGGGGTGAACTGCGTCTGGGTGGCGAGGAAGGGGAACTCGCCCTCGGGCTTGTTCAGGTGGAAGACGATCGTGCGGGCGTCCGGCGTGGTGATCGCGGAGAGGCCCTTCTTGTCCTTGTACGGCCCCTGGTAGTCGGCGGCGCCGTTCAGCCAGTCCCGCAGGTACGGCGCGCCACCGGAGAGTTCGGGGGCGAAGGATCGCTCGATGCCGTACTTGATGTCGGCCGAGGTGATCGGCGTCCCGTCCTCGTACTTCAGCCCCTTCTTCAGGGTGTACGTCCACACGGTGGCGTCCTTGTTGGGACGGCCGGTGTCGGTGGCGAGGTCGGGGACCACCTTGGCGCCCTCGGCGCCGTTCTCGCGGTTGCGCGTGGTGAGGGTGCGGAAGACCAGCGAGGGGACGTTGCCGCCGCCGGAGGTGTAGAGGCGGGCCGGGTCGAAGTCGGTCTGGGCCTCGGCGTTCAGCACGGTGAGGGTGCCGCCCTTGTGGGGCGTGGAGTCGCCACCGGCGCCCTTGGCATCGCTGTCCTCAGGGCCGCAGGCGGCGGCGCCCGCTGCCACGACCAGGCCGACGGATGCCGCTGCCACGCGGCGCGCTATGACGGACGATTGACGCATCGGAAATGACGACCTCTCGGGGGAACCCCCGGAATGTCCGAGGGGTGAGACATGGGAACGAGGAATGAGACACCTGCGGACAGGTGCCGGCCCCGGCGTCAGTCGTCGAGAGATCCCGCGAGGAGACTCACGGGCGGCAGGGTGAAAAGGGCACGCATCGACGCGGACACCGGGAAGGCGGTGTCAGCGACAGTCGATGTCGGCCACGCAGAGAGCGGTCACGCCGATGAGCGCCAGCTCGATGGCGGCGCTGCGAAAGACGGCTTGACGGGACCACATGCGCAGAAATATGAACCAACTTGCGACTCATGTCAATGTGACATGAGTCGGCCCCACCGGCCCCTGCGGCTACTCGTACGTCAACTCTTCGGGTAGGGCCAGGCGTTGGGCAGGCAGTGGATTCCGTCGTGGTCGAGGAACTTCGTCTGCTGCTGCATCACCGGGGCGATCGCGCCGTCCTTCTGGCAGGTGACGTGCCCGTGCCCGAGCCGGTGTCCGACCTCGTGGTTGATCAGCATCTGGCGGTAGGCGTGGATCCTGGCGTCCCCGTAGGTGACGCTGCCCTGCGCCCAGCGGTACGCGTTGATCATCACGCGCTCGGTGGCGGCCGAGTCGCAGGAGACGTTGTCCTCGGTGGTGTCCAGGCCCGACTTGGCGCACCACCGCGCGGTCGTGCCGGGGCTGGCCAGGGTGATCACGAAGTCCGGCTTGCCGGTGGAGACCCGTTCGAAGGCGCGCTCCCCGCCGTGCGCCCAGCTCCGGCCGTCGTTGAGGGTGCGCTGCACGGCGTCGGCGAACAGCGCGCCGTCAAGACCGAGCCCCTGCTCCACGTCGACCCGGTACGTCGTCTTCGGTCCCTTGCCGGGCGCCTTGGCCGTGCCGGGCACGGTGTCGAACCTGCCGGAACCCTTGAGGGTCGCTCCGAGGGGATAGAGCCGGCCCATCTTCTGGGCGTACGTCAGCGGCACGGCGCTCGGCGCGCTGGAGGGCACGGCCTGGGCGGCGGGCGGCAGGCCGCCTCCCGCGGCCTGGGCCCGCGACTCGCCCTGGGCGCGGCCGTCGGCCACCTGTCCGGCGACGACGACGGCGAGCACGGTGGTCACCGCGGCGGCCGCGACCCCGGTGAAGGCGCGCCCCTTGCCGCCGTGCCGGGCCGCCGCGGGCACGGCGGCCGGAGGCTTCCCGTCCGCACCCGGCGCGATCCCCTGCCGCGGTACCTCGGCACGCCGGGGCGCCGGGGGCGCGGCACCCTCCGCGAAGGCGTCCAGGTACTCCCGGCGCGGCCCGGGCCCGGAGTCCGCGGGCTCCGCGCGCCGCTGCCTCGGGAAGGGTGTCGGGGTGGCACGCCGGTTCTCGAACTCCCCCCAGCCGCCGCCCACTTCATGCTGCTCGGGGTGAGCGCCGCGGGCGGCCCCGAAGGCACCGGGCCCCCGGTCGTCCGCGCGCCGTCCGGACGGGACATGACGTCCGGCACCGCTGACGGTCGCGCCGGAGGCACCGCGAGGTGCGGAACTCCACGGCTCCCCGCCCCGCGGGCGCGGGCGTGCGGCGAAGTCACCCGTCCCGGCACCGTCCCCGGTGCCCCCGGCCGCGGGGCCGGTGCCCTCTATGGCCGAGGCGTCACCTTGGGGATCCGGTCCTCGGCGGCTGTGTCGTCCCACCCCTGCCCTCAGTTCTCCGCGTTCGTGGCGCCCGATGCGGCGCTGTCCGCGAGGAGTTCGCGGAACGCCCTGGCCACCAGCTCCGGGTATTCCATCATCGCCACGTGCCCGGCGTCCGGAAGGGACAGCAGACGGGAGTCCCTGAAGGAGCGGGCGGCCTTGGCGGCCATGCGGAAGCCGACGAGCTGGTCCCGGCCACCGTAGACCAGCAGGGTCGGCGCGAGCACCCGCTCCGCCTGCCGCCACAGCCCCTGCTGGCCGCCCAGTGTGTACGCGTCCACGATCCCGCGCGCCGAGCGGGTCATCGCGTCCCAGAAGTACGGCAGCCTCAGGCGCCGCTCCAGTTCCTCCACCGCGTACCCGAACGCCTCCGGGGTCACGGTCGTGGGATCCCCGTAACAGAGGGCGGTCACCCCGCGCACCCGCTGCTCGGCGGTCCACTCACGGGTCACCCGGTTGAACAGCGCGGCCACGCCGGGCACACCCATCAGGGCGGTGGGGACCGCGCTGCGCTGGATGCGCAGCTCCGGCAGGGCGGGCGAGACGAGCGTCAGCGTGCGCACCAGGTCCGGCCGGACGGCGGCCACGCGGGTGGAGACCGCGCCGCCGAGCGAGTTGCCCAGCAGGTGGACCGGGCCGGGTCCGGCCGCGTCCAGGTGGCGGATGACCGCGCGCGCGTGGCCGGTGACCGAGTAGTCCCCGTCGTCCGGCGGCGGGGAGTCGCCGAAGCCCGGCAGGTCGACGGCCTCGGAGGCCACGACACCGTCCAGCGCGGCCATCAGCGGTGACCAGTTCTGCGAGGAACCGCCGAGCCCGTGCACGAACAGGGCGGGCTCGAGACCTTCCCGGGCGGTCGGCCGGGACCGCAGCGTCAGGGTGACTCCCGGCAGCCGTACCGACCTCATCTGCTCGCCCTCGCCCACCCTTACGGGGGCGACCCGGGGGAGCACGCTCGCGGCCGGCACGGAAGGCGACTCGGTCGAAGACATGCGGCAATGTTACGAGACGATCACACCGCATCTCATGTGTTCGCCCTCACAGGCAGGGACACCGGGGACGCCGGTCCGGTACCGCCGACGGCGTGGCGTGGCCCCGGGCGGTCTCCTAGGCTCGTATGCAAGCGCAGCCGCGGGGTACCCGCCCGAGCCGGAGGGTCCGGAAGGAGATTTCCGGACGGAAGCTGGATGAAAGGGAGGCCGTCATGGCCCACGACCCCACCGAGCCGGACGAGATCGAGAGCTCCGACGACGACACCGAGGCCGGGATCGCCGACGTCGAGGCCCCCGGGCCCGACGCCGCCGAGCAGCGGGCCCCCCTCACGGAGGAGCGGGACGAGCCGCTGACCGGGGTGGACCCGGACCGGGGCAGCGAGGGCGATCTCATCGAGCAGGCCCGCGTGGTCCGCACCGACGAGGAGGACTACCGCTGAACCGGCGCGCACCGGGGCCGGGTCCACGGCTTTCGCCGCCGTCCGGTACGTGAAATTCTGCGCTCGCACCGCGCACACCGGGGTTACCGAAAAGTACGATGGCCGCGCGGCCGACACCGCATGAGGACGACATTGGGAGGCGGCGTGACAGCCATCGAGCAAACAGAGGCAGCACGCCCGCGCGGCACCCGTCTGCCGCGCCGAGCCCGGCGCAACCAGTTGCTGGGCGCTGCCCAGGAGGTTTTCGTCGCCCAGGGCTACCACGCGGCCGCGATGGACGACATCGCAGAGCGCGCCGGAGTCAGCAAGCCGGTGCTCTACCAGCACTTCCCCGGCAAGCTCGACCTCTACCTGGCCCTGCTGGACCAGCACTGCGAGGCCCTGATCCAGGCCGTGCGCGCCGCGCTCGCCTCGACGACCGACAACAAGCAGCGCGTGCGGGCGACCATGGACGCCTATTTCGCGTACATCGAGCACGACGGCGGCGCCTTCCGCCTGGTGTTCGAGTCGGACCTGACGAACGAGCCGGCCGTGCGCGAGCGCGTCGACAAGGTGACCACCGAGTGCGCCGAGGCGATCTGCGAGGTCATCGCGGAGGACACCGGCCTGTCCCGCGCGGAGTCGATGCTGCTGGCCTCCGGGCTCGGCGGGCTCGCCCAGGTGGTGGCGCGTTCCTGGCTGCACAGCGACCGCAGCGTGCCGCGCGACCAGGCGGTGCAGTTGCTCGCCTCGCTGGCGTGGCGCGGCATCGCCGGATTCCCGCTGCACGGCACCGACCACCACTGACCCTCCGGCGCGCCGATGGGGCGTGTTCGCTGATGGCGTTCCCGCCAGAAGCATGCGCGTCCCCTCACCGGGCTAATGTGTGCTGCGTACGGCGCGGCAGAACGCGCACATCACTGACCGTCGGAGGGACATAGCCGTGGAGGTCAAGATCGGCGTGCAGCACGCGCCCCGCGAGATCGTTCTGGAGAGCGGTCAGAGCGCCGAGGAGGTCGAGCGCGTCGTGGCCGACGCCCTGGCCGGCAAGTCGCCGCTGCTGAGCCTGGAGGACGAGCGCGGCCGCAAGGTCGTGGTCCCCGCGGACCGTCTGGCGTACGTCGAGATCGGCGCGCCGACCGCGCGCAAGGTCGGTTTCGGCACGCTGTAGGCGCGACACCCGTGAAGGGCCCGGTGGCACCCGCCACCGGGCCCTTTTCGCTGTCCCCCGGCGCGCACGGCTCGCACACGGGGTGGGCACAGGGCAGGATTGCAACGCGCAGGTCACGGGTAAGTCGGGCTGTGACCGCATGGGCACGCAGACGTGGGAGGGACCCCTCGATGATCCTCGAAGTGCTCGGTTCGGCCGCGCTCGGACTCGTCCTCGCCTTCGCGGCGGCGCACCGCCTGCCGCACCGGCTGCCCGCCCGCCCGCTGGTCTTCGCCACCGCGGTGGCGGGTGCGCTCTTCGGGGACTTCGTCACGCACAGCGCCCTGGGCCCGGCCCCGGTGCTGCTCACCCTGATCGGCGCGGCCGTCGTGTCCGCCGCGTCCCTGTCGCTGCTGTTGCGCCCGTCCGGGCGGCTCCGCCGGCGATCCGCGCCCGCGTAGCCGCCCTTGACGGACAATCAGGCCGCGAGGCCCAGTGCGGCCATCCGCTTGGTGTGCGCCTCGGTGATCCGGGTGAACATCCGGCCGACCTCCGCGAGATCGAAGCCGTCCGCGACCCCGCCGACCAGCATCGTGGACAGCGCGTCCCGGTCGGCGACGACCCGCTGCGACTGTGACAGCGCCTCGCCCATCAGCCGCCGCGCCCACAGCGCGAGCCGCCCGCCCACGCGGGGGTCGGCGTCGATGGCCGCGCGGACCTTCTCCACCGCGAACTCCGCGTGCCCGGTGTCGTCCAGCACGGCGAGGACGAGTTCCCGGGTGTCGTGGTCGAGCCGGGCCGCGACCTCGCGGTAGAAGTCACTGGCGATCGAGTCGCCGACGTACGCCTTGACCAGGCCCTCCAGCCAGTCCGAGGGTGCCGTCTGCTTGTGGAAGCTCTCCAGCGCGGCGACGAAGGGGTCCATCGCCGCGGTGGGCTCCGCGCCGATCTCCGTCAGCCGGTCGCGCAGCCGCTCGAAGTGGTGGAACTCCGCCGAGGCCATCTTGGCCAGCTCCGCCTTGTCCGAGAGGGTCGGCGCCAGCTTGGCGTCCTCCGCGAGCCGCTCGAACGCGGCCAGCTCGCCGTACGCGAGCGCGCCGAGCAGGTCCACGACGGCGGCGCGGTACTGCGGGTCCGCCGCGGCCGTCGCCCAGTCCTGGGCGGCGACACCGGTGGCGGCGCCCGCGTTCTCGGGGTTCTCAGGCTTGTCAGAGCTAGTCATGAGGCGCACAATAGCCCGCTCGCCCTCTCCGGGAAGCTCCTGGCCGATCACTGTGACCACGACTACGTGACCGATTCGGCCATCGCGTGTGCGGCAATCCGGGGTATGGTGGTAATGCGCCCGTCGAGTGCGCCGACGCTCTTCGGTGTGTTCGGGGCCTTCTGGCAGTGGCGCACGCATGAGGATGCCCGGTCGGTGGCCCGATCGGCTCCGACCTGACAGCCCTCCTGGGCCGTGCGGCACGCGCGCACGGCGAGCGGAGGGACATCCTTAGCGGTTCGAGCGCTAGAGCGTCGGCAGTGGTCCCGTGTCTTACGGCTTGCCCCAGTTGGTTCGCCCGTACGGCGGCCGACGTGCCCGGCACGGTCAGACATGATCCCCGCGCTCGCCTCGCGCCGCACACACAAGAAGAGGCAAAACCCTGACTACGACATTTCGTGACCTCGGCATTCTTTCCGAGACCGCCGAGGCGCTGGAAGCCGTCGGCATCGTCAACCCCTTCCCGATCCAGGAGCTGACCCTTCCGGTCGCCCTCTCGGGCAGCGACGTCATCGGCCAGGCCAAGACCGGCACGGGCAAGACCCTCGGTTTCGGCCTGCCGCTGCTGGAGCGCGTCGTCGTTCCCGCCGACGTCGAGGCCGGCCGTGCCGCCCCCGAGGCGCTGACCAGCGCGCCGCAGGCGCTCATCGTCGTGCCGACCCGCGAGCTGTGCACCCAGGTCACCAACGACCTGCTGACCGCCGGCAAGGCACGCAACGTCCGCGTCCTCGCCATCTACGGCGGCCGTGCCTACGAGCCGCAGGTCGAGGCCCTGAACAAGGGCGTCGACGTCGTCGTCGGCACCCCCGGCCGCCTCCTGGACCTCGCGGGCCAGAAGAAGCTCGACCTGTCGCACGTGAAGTGCCTGGTGCTGGACGAGGCCGACGAGATGCTCGACCTGGGCTTCCTGCCCGACGTCGAGAAGATCGTCAACATGCTGCCGGCCAAGCGCCAGACCATGCTGTTCTCGGCCACCATGCCGGGCGCGGTCATCGGTCTCGCCCGCCGCTACATGTCCCGCCCCACGCACATCCGTGCCACCGCGCCGGACGACGAGGGCGCGACGGTCGCCAACATCAAGCAGTTCGTCTACCGCGGCCACTCCATGGACAAGCCGGAGATGATCGCCCGCATACTGCAGGCCGAGGGCCGCGGTCTGGCGATGATCTTCTGCCGTACCAAGCGCACCGCCGCCGACATCGCCGAGCAGCTCCAGCGCCGGGGCTTCGCCTCCGGCGCGGTCCACGGCGACCTCGGCCAGGGCGCCCGCGAGCAGGCGCTGCGCGCCTTCCGCAACGGCAAGGTGGACGTGCTGGTCTGCACCGACGTCGCCGCGCGCGGCATCGACGTCGGTGGCGTGACCCACGTCATCAACTACCAGTCCCCCGAGGACGAGAAGACCTACCTGCACCGGGTCGGCCGCACCGGCCGCGCGGGCGCCAAGGGCACGGCCGTCACGTTCGTCGACTGGGACGACATCCCGCGCTGGCAGCTCATCAACAAGGCGCTGGAGCTGGACTTCAACGAGCCGGTGGAGACGTACTCGACGTCCCCGCACCTCTTCTCCGACCTCGACATCCCGGCCGGCACCAAGGGTGTCCTGCCGCGCTCGGAGCGCACGCGCGCCGGGCTCGACGCGGAGATGGTGGAGGACCTCGGCGAGACCGGTGGCCGCGGTGCGCGTGGCGGCCGTCCCGGCCGGGGCGGGCGTCCCGAGGCCGCGCCGGAGCGCGAGCGTTCCGAGCGCACTCCGCGTCGCCGTCGCCGGATGCGCGGCGGCGCCCCGGTGGAGGCCGGTGCCGCCCCGGCGGAGACCACCGCCGTCGAGGAGCCGCAGGCTCCCCGCACCCCGCGCCGCCGTCGCCGTACCCGCGGCGGGGCTTCGGGCGAGGCGGCGGCCGCTCCCGCCACCGCCGTGGTGGAGACGGCGGTGACGCCGGAGGCCGTGGCCGAGGCTCCCGCCCAGCCGCGCCGCCGCACCCGTAAGCGCGCGGAGGCGGCCCCCGTGGCCGAGGCCGTGGTCGAGGCGCCGGTCGTGGAGGCGGTCGCCGAGGCCGCCGTGGCCGAGGCCCCGAAGCAGCCTCGCCGCCGTACGCGCAAGACCGCGGAGGCGACCCCCGAGACCGCCGTCGAGGCGCCGGCCCTGGAGGCGGTCACCGAGGCCGCCGTGGCCGAGGCCCCGAAGCAGCCTCGCCGCCGTACGCGCAAGACCGCGGAGGCGACCCCCGAGACCGCCGTCGAGGCGCCGGCCC
>NZ_JBSFFI010000028.1:70589-81706 GCF_053596035.1 Streptomyces sp. NPDC001781
CCCTGGAGGCGGCCACCGAGGCGCCGAAGCGCCGCACCCGTAAGGCTGCTGTCGCCGCCGAGGCGGTCGTGGACGCGGTCGAGGCCCCCGAGACCAAGCCCCGCCGGACCCGGAAGACCGCCAAGGCAGCCGAGACGGCCGTGGTCGCGGAGACCGCCGAGGCCGCGGAGGCAAAGCCGCGCCGCACCCGCAAGGTCGCCGCCAAGGCCGTAGCGACGGAGCCGGTCGACGCCCCCGAGGCCGAGACCAAGCCGCGCCGCACCCGGAAGACGGCTGCCGCCGAGGCAGCCGAGACGGCCGAGGTCGCGAAGACCGCGGAGGCCAAGCCGCGCCGCGTGCGGAAGACCGTCGCCAAGGCCGTCGCGACGGACATCCCGGCGCAGGCGACCGAGGAGCCGGAGGCCAAGCCGCGCCGCCGGACCCGCAAGGCCGCGGCCGTGGAGCCCACCGAGGTGTGAGCACCGTCAGGTGAGGCCCGGCTCCCCGTCGAGGGGGGCCGGGCCTCTTCGCTGTCAGTACTGCGTCTGCAGGTGCTCCCAGAAGCCGTCCCGCAGGGACCGGCGCAGGTCCGCCTGGCCGCGCAGCGAGTACTGGAGCAGTCCCTCCGCCTCCACCAGCAGGTCCTGGTCGACGGATCCGGGCAGGTACGGGTGGCCGGGCAGAAGTTCCATCAGGCTGTCCCGGCCCCGCGAGACCAGCCACTTCGCCGCGATCTGCGCGCCGACGAAGCGCACGTCCTCACGGGTGGGCCGGTTGCCCGTGGCCTCGTAGGCGGCGGCCGTGCGGCGGGAGACGTACGGCTTGCAGAACTCCAGGTCGAAGGTGCGCTGGCTGTCGACCTCCCACAGCAGCGGCTCGGCCTGGTTGCGGCCGTCGGGAGCCTCGATGCCCCACAGGTGCACCCGCGCCCCGTACCCCTGCGCCGCCTCGACCGCCGAGACCAGGTCCTCGTCACCGCCCAGGAGCGCGGCGTCGCTGATGGCGCGATGGCGGGCGAGGGACTCCAGGTCGCTGCGGATCAGGGAGTCGACGCCCTTCTGCTGGTTGTGGGCGTTGAGGTTGCCGAGGCGGACCTTGACGTCGGGCAGCTCGGCGATCGACTGCTGCTCGGCGGTGTGGATGCGGCGCCGGGCGCCGTCGTACCAGTACACCCGCAGCAGGCGGCTGTCGGCGAAGATCGAGCGGGCCTTGTCGATGAGCGCGTCGATGAGACCCTCGGCGTCCAGGTCGAAGGCGCGGCGGTCCTCGGTGCCGGCCACCAGCCGTCCCGCGGCCGCGTAGAGATAGCCCGCGTCCACGAAGATCGCGTGGGTGGAGGGGGTCTTCGCCACCTCGGCGAGCATGCGTTGCAGCAGTTCGTTGGTGTGGTCGATGCGGGCACCAAGAGCCGCCAGGTCTTCGTTCATCGGGTCCATTGTCCCGGCGGTCACGCTGCGAGTACAACCGGTCCCCGTCAGTCCCGCGGCGACGCCTTTTTACCGGACGGTAATTAGCCCGTGAAAAAATTTCCTTAGCGTAGGGAATGTTTGCGGTGGGGCGTTCGTTGTCCATACATGTGACACCGCGACAACACGTCGCACACCAGTAGTTCTCCACTGGAGGATGACCAGACGAAGGGAGAAGCCTTCATGCGCTTCGAAATCATGCGACTCGACGAGGTCGACGGCTCGGCCGTGGACAGCACCGTCGTGGACGCCGCCTCCGTCAACCGGATCGTGCAGCAGGCGGCCGCCATCGGCCAGCGCCTGTGGATCCGCCCCGCAGAAGGCTGCCCGGCCTCGTAGGGCGCACGACGCACTCAAGCCTTCCGGGGGAGCCGAGGCCGAGTACTCAGCTTCCCCGGATCACCTGAGTGACCCCGTTGATGATCTGCTGCACGGCGATCGCGGAGAGCATCATGCCCGCGAGCCGTGTCACCAGGACGACACCGCCGTCCTTGATGACCTTGATGACCAGCAGCGAGTAACGCATCACCAGCCACAGCACGACGTGGATGGCGAGGATCGCCGCCCACACCGAGACCTGTGTGGCGACACTTCCGGCCTTCTGCACGGCCAGGATCACCGAGACGATCGCGCCGGGACCGGCCAGCAGCGGCATGCCCAGCGGGACCAGGGCGACATTGACGTCCTTGGTCTGCTTGGGCTCGTCGGTCTTGCCGGTGAGCAGGTCGAGCGCGATCAGCAGGAGCAGCAGCCCGCCCGCGATCATCAGCGCCGGGACCGAGACGTGCAGGTAGTCGAGGATCTGGTGGCCGAGGACGCCGAACACGGCGATGACACCGCCCGCCACGCAGACGGCCTGGAGGGCCATCCGCTTCTGGACCTTGGCGGGCCGCCCCGCGGTGAGGGCGAGGAAGATCGGGGTGATCCCCGGCGGGTCCATGATGACGAAGAGGGTCAGGAACAGGGAGCCGAAGACGGCGAGGTCGAACATCGTGTGCCTTGCATGATGGAGCCACCGCCGCGGACGCCCCGGCTCCCTGGAGGCAGGAAGCGGGCGCGCACGGCGGACGTGCGAATGAGCGGGTGAGGGGAAAAGCAGAGGGCGGGCGCCGGGGAATCAGGCCCCGCCGGTCCCCGGTACGGGGAACGCGCCGGTCGCCCGGCGGATGATCTCCCCGTAGACCTCCGGGTCGGTGGTGTTCTCGCCGAGCGCGATGGTCTTGCGGGTGCCGTGGTAGTCCGAGGAGCCGGTGACCAGCAGGTCCAGGTCCCCGGCGAGGCCGCGCAGCCGGGTCCGGGTCGCCCGGTCGTGCTCGGCGTGGTCGGCCTCGAGCCCGTCGAGTCCGGCGGCGGCCATCGCGGCGATGGCCGTCGGCGGCACCGTGCGGCCGCGCTTGGCGGCGGCCGGGTGGGCGAGCACGGTCACGCCCCCCGCGCCCTTCACCAGCCGGATCGCCTCCAGCGGATCGGTCTCGTGCTTGCCGACGTGGGCCCGTCCGCCGTCCGCCAGCCACTCCGCCGTGAAGGCGTCGCTCACGCTCGGTACGACACCCAGCTCCACCAGCGCGGACGCGATGTGCGGCCGGCCCACCGTGCCCTGGTCGGCGATCCGCTCGACCTGTTCCCAGGTGACCGGTGCGCCGAGCGCGTTCAGCTTGGCGATCATCGCGTGGGCGCGCGGCACCCGGTCGTCCCGGACCAGCTCGCGCTCGGCGAGCAGGGCGGGCTCCTCGGGGTCGAAGAGGTAGGCCAGCAGATGCAGGGAGACGCCGTCGATCCGGCAGGAGAGTTCAGCGCCGGTGACGAGGGTGAACGTCGGGGGCAGTGCGGCCAGCGCGGCCGTGGCCCCGGCGTACCCGCGGGTGGTGTCGTGGTCGGTCAGCGCGACCACGTCCAGTCCGGCGCCGGCCGCCGCGCGCATCAGCTCGGCCGGGGTGTCCGTGCCGTCGGAGGCGGTGGAGTGGCAGTGCAGGTCGATGCGCACGGCTGCTCCGGACGGCTCGCGGGGACGGTGAGGACACCTAAGGATAGCCGCGCGCACAGCATGCCCTGTCACCCCCGCCCCCAGGGGGCACCCCCTACATGTCGGGCCGCACCAGCCGGGGCGAGAGCGCCCCGCACGGCACCAGGTCCACCTCGGGGCCCGCGTCCCGCAGGTCGGTCAGCACCAGTTCGTCGTACATCAGCAGGCCCGACTGCGCGGGCCAGGTGACCGCCCACAGCCAGACGCCGAGGGCCTCGCCCGCGAAGACGGCGCGGTCGTCCGGGACGCCGTCGACGTGCCAGAGCGGGGTGGGGCGGCCGACCGCCAGCACCTTCGCCTGCGGGGGCTTCTCCATGTCCAGGTAGGGGCCGGGGTCGGGGCCGTCCAGGCCCGCGTAGCGCGCGCCGAGACCGACGCCCAGTTCCTCGGCGACGAGGATCAGCTCTCCGGGACCGCCGAGCGGACTGGGACCGGAGCAGGCCACCACCGTGGCCCGGCCGCCGCCGGGGGCGTCGCCCGCGTAGGCGACGCCGGTGAACAGCCAGCCGACCGGCAGCGGCCACGGCATCCACAGCGGGACCCGGGTGCGCCGCACCACGGCGGTGAGCGCCTCGACGCTGGGCGGGATCACGGGCTGCAGCGGGTACACCGCGCCGTGCGTGTCGCACTGCCACGTATCGGCGAAGAGGCCGGGAGCCCGGACCCGGCCACCACATCTCGGGCAACTGGGTTCGCCCCTCATAGAGTCCCACGGTCCTACCCCGGCCGCCGCACGTCAAGGACGATCACCCGTACGGCCCCGGCGCGATTCCGGGTCGAATCCAACTCGGCGCTGCCACCGGGCACTTGGTGAGCTTGCTCACCCCGGCCGCGCCCCGGCTCACTCCGGCGCGGGCCCCAGCGGGACGGACGCGCGGTTCGGGTCGCGCAGATCGGTGCCGTGCGCGAGCCACCGCTCCTGCAGCGCCCCGGCACCGTGCACCCGCTTCCACGCGGCCTCGTTCGGCGTCATCGGCAGCAGCGGCAGGAAGCGCACCGGGTCCAGCGGGGCGTCCAGCTCCAGGTCCTCCACCAGCCCGCCCGCCTCCCCGACCAGTACCGAGGTGAAGGGCGCGCCGGGCCACAGCGGCTCCCCCACGTCCAGCGAGGCACCGGGTGCCACGATCACGCCCTCGACCTGCGGGGACGCGGCGAGCACGGCGAGCGGCCGGAGCACGGGGCCGGTGTCGGTGACGCCCGCGCGGACGGAGAGGACCAGCTCGGCACGCGGCCCCTCCACGGGGTCGACGACCATGGCCGTGGGGTCGCTCATGGGGTGCGCCGACATGCCCAGGGTGGCGTAGCGGACCACGTCCCCCTCCTGGAAGCGCAGCACCTCGATGCGGTCCGCGCCGAGGAAGGTGACCGAGGCGCGCGCGTCCGGTTCGCCGAGCGCCGAGTTCAGCCGCGCCTCGACCAGAGGAAGAACATCAACCATGCGGTGAGCATAGATCTCGTCAGCGACGGGCAAAGCCGCGCCTTGACACGACGGGCTGCTGCTACGCTGAGCCGGTGGTTCGGGGCCGCGTGCACATGCTCGCCGTCGAGTCCCCGACGCCGATGAGACTCCCTTACGAGGGACCGGCCGGAGGAGGTGGGGCTGTCATGGATCGAAGTCGACCGTGCAGTACCACTCGCTCTTCCGGCTGTTGATGTCGTTCCTGGCCGACCGCCACCTTTTCGTTCGCTTCGCCGTCCGGAAGAGCACTTCGTTTCGCTTTGCCTGATCTGACTCAGTCCTGCATCAGTAGCGAAGTCGCCACCGCGACGGTGCGGTGCTCCCCGCTTTGTGGACGTGCCAAACGTATGCAGTCCGAACGTCCCCATTCCGGGTAGTTCCACCCGTCGCAGGCGCTTTCGTTGCCCGCCCGCGAAGGAGCCTGCCCATGTCGATGATCCGCGACCTGCGAGCCGTGGTCCGACCGTCCGCCCGCCCCGTCCCGCGCAAGGACGTGACCGCTCCTTTCGAACCCGACACCACCACGTCCTCGGCCGTGGTCGACTGCGCCGTCTACCGCGACGGGGCCCGGGTGGAGAGCGGACGCACCCTCAGCCCGCAGGAGGCGATGCGCGAGGTGCGCCGGGGCGGCGGCTTCGTCTGGATCGGCCTGCACGAGCCGACCGAGGCCGAGTTCGCCGGTATCGCGAGCGCCTTCGGACTGCACCCGCTGGCCGTGGAGGACGCCGTCCAGGCCCACCAGCGCCCGAAGCTGGAGCGGTACGACGACTCCCTGTTCACCGTGTTCAAGACCGTCCACTACGTCGAGCACGACCAGCTCACCGCCAACAGCGAGGTCATCGACACCGGTGAGGTCATGTGCTTCACCGGCCGGGACTTCTTCATCACCGTCCGGCACGGCGGCCAGGGCTCGCTCCGGGCGCTGCGCCACCGGCTCCAGGAGGACCCCGAGCTGCTCGCCAAGGGCCCTTCGGCGGTGCTGCACGCCATCGCCGACCACGTGGTGGACGGCTACATCGCGGTCGCGGACTCGGTGCAGGACGACATCGACGAGGTGGAGACGGAGGTCTTCTCCCCCGGCCGCAACGGCGGTGTCTCGCGCGGTGTCGACTCGGCCCGGATCTACCAGCTCAAGCGCGAGGTACTGGAGTTCAAGCGCGCGGTCGCCCCGCTGCAGCGCCCGATGCAGCTGCTCAGCGAGCGCCCGATGCGGCTGGTCGACCCGGACATCCAGAAGTACTTCCGTGACGTCGCCGACCACGTGGCCCGGGTGCACGAGCAGGTCATGGGCTTCGACGAACTCCTGAACTCGATCCTCCAGGCCAACCTGGCGCAGGCGTCCGTCGCGCAGAACGAGGACATGCGCAAGATCACCGCCTGGGCCGCGATCATCGCCGTGCCCACCATGGTGTGCGGGGTCTACGGCATGAACTTCGAGTACATGCCCGAGCTGCACTGGAAGTACGGCTACCCGGTGATCATGAGCGTCACGGTCGTTCTCTGTCTGGGCATCCACCGCACACTGAAGCGCAACGGCTGGCTCTGAGCGCCGCTGGATAGGCTGGGCGCATGACCAGCGAGCCGCCCGCACAGGCCCTTTTCGACCAGGCCCTCATCGAGGAGGCCACCAAGAAGTCCGGTCTGATCTGGGTCAGGGCTGCGGACGCGCCCGCCGCGCGCCCGCTCTGGCACGTCTGGCACGAGGGCGCGGCCCTGCTGGTCGGTGACGGTCCCGGCGAGCAGCCGCTGCCCCATCTGACCGACGGCGGCACGGCCGAGGTCGCGGTGCGCAGCAAGGACAAGGGCGGCCGGCTCGTCACCTGGCGGGCGACCGTGCACCGGCTGGACCCGGCCTCGCCCGAATGGGAGGCGGCCGTCGCGGAGTTGAAGGGCAAGCGGCTCAACGCCCCCGACGCCGAGGAGATCCCGGCGCGCTGGGCCCGCGACTGCGCGGTGCTGCGCCTGGTCCCGACCGGGGCGGTGGCGCCGCAGCCCGCGGGCAGCCTGGCCGAACCCCCGCTGCCCACCCCGGCCACCACCCGCGTCCCGGTACCGGCCGCGCTGCCCAGGCTGCTGACCCGGCGGCGCAAGCGGGGCTGAGCCGGAAACGGGCCTAGGAATCCGGCAGTTGGCCGCCGTAGTCGACGGTGTCGGACCTGTCGGGCTCGGCGGCCGGGAAGTCCTTGCCCCATTCGGAGAAGGTGAGGGTTCCCGCGCCGCCTCCGCGCACCAGGCGCAGCGGGTAGGGCTTGCCCTCCAGGGAGACGTCGAGGGTGCCGCCGGGGCCGCCGTCGCCGGTGACCCGGATCGTGCGGGTGCCGGCCTGGGTGTGGTGGCCGGCCGTGGCGAGCCTGCCGTGCAGGGGGAGCAGGGCGGGCAGCAGCACGTCCTTCTCGGTGAGGCCGCTGAACTTCCGGTACGCCGGGTCCTTCTGGGGGACCTTCACGTACTTGCCGTCCAGCTTGCCCGCGGCCGAGGTGTCCCCGCCGTGGTTCCAGAAGGCGGCGCCGGCCTTCACGTACAGCTCGTCGCCGACGCGCAGCAGCTGGAAGGTGGAGCCCTTGGATGTCACCGAGCCGCTGCCGCCGCCGGATTTCAGCCGCATGTCCAGCTTGAAGGCGACCCCGCCGGTGACGACGGTCCCGGCCAGGTGCACCGCCTGGGCGGCGTCGGCCGCCGCCCGGCTCTGTGTCTGGATCTTGCGCGCGGGCAGCCGGCCCACCCCGTTGGTCCCGGCGTCCGGGTCCTCCTCGCCGCATCCCGTCAGCATCGTCAGCGTCGACGCGGCCAGCACGCACAGCGCGGCCGACCGCGCCATTCTCCGGATGCGTGCCTGGGGAATCGCAGTCACAGGTGGGGCTGCCTCTCTGCCGGTGCCGAATGGGCGTACGGCAGCGTACCGGGGGCACGCGCCCCGGGCGGAGCCCGTCCGTCCGGACCCCCCACCGGGGCGTTTCCGGGCGGTACGGGCTAGCCTGAAGCGCACAAGCATGGCCATACCAGAGCGAATCCGCACCAATTCCCTCCGCGTCCCGAGCACGGCAAAGGAAGCACAGATGGCAGCCGGTGTCCCCCGGATCTTCGTGTCGCACCTCGCCGGGGTCCCCGTCTTCGACCCGGCGGGCGACCAGGTCGGCCGGGTCCGCGACATCGTCGTGATGCTGCGCGTGGGCCGCCGTCCGCCCCGCGTGCTCGGGCTGGTCGTGGAGCTTTCCACCCGGCGCCGCATCTTCCTGCCGATGACCCGCGTGACCGGTATCGACTCCGGCCAGGTCATCTCCACCGGTGTGGTCAACGTCCGCCGCTTCGAGCAGCGGCCCACCGAGCGCCTGGTCTTCGGGGAGCTGCTGGACCGCCGGGTGAAGCTGGTGGAGACCGACGAGGAGGTCACCGTGCTGGACCTCTCGGTGCAGCAGCTGCCGGCCCGCCGCGAGTGGGAGGTGGACCGGGTCTTCGTCCGCAAGGGGAGGAAGGCCGGCGCCTTCCGCCGGGCCAAGGGCGAGACGCTGACCGTGGAGTGGTCGGCCGTCACCGGGTTCTCCCTGGAGGAGCACGGACAGGGCGCGGAGAGCCTGCTCGCCACCTTCGAGCAGCTGCGCCCCGCCGACCTCGCCAACGTGCTCCACCACCTCTCCCCCAAGCGGCGCGCGGAGGTGGCAGCCGCTCTGGACGACGACAGGCTGGCGGACGTGCTGGAGGAGCTGCCGGAGGACGACCAGATCGAGATCCTCGGCAAGCTGAAGGAGGAGCGCGCCGCCGACGTCCTGGAGGCCATGGACCCCGACGACGCCGCCGACCTGCTGGGCGAGCTGCCCGAGGACGACAAGGAGCGGCTGCTGAGCCTGATGGAGCCCGAGGACGCGGCCGACATGCGGCGCCTGATGTCGTACGAGGAGCACACCGCGGGCGGGCTGATGACCACCGAGCCGATCGTGCTGCGCCCGGACGCCACGGTCGCCGACGCGCTCGCCCGGGTCCGCAACCCCGACCTCTCCCCCGCGCTCGCCGCCCAGGTGTACGTCTGCCGGCCGCCCGACGAGACGCCGACCGGCAAGTACCTGGGGACCGTGCACTTCCAGCGGCTGCTGCGCGACCCCCCGTACACCCTGGTCAGCTCGCTGCTCGACGACGATCTGCTGCCGCTCGCCCCCGACGCCACGCTCCCCGTGATCGCCGGGTTCTTCGCCACGTACGACATGGTCGCCGCCCCCGTGGTGGACGAGTCCGGTTCGCTGCTGGGCGCGGTGACCGTCGACGACGTACTGGACCACATGCTGCCCGACGACTGGCGCGAGACCGAGTTCCACCTGGACGAGCTGCCGGAGGGCGACACCGGGCGCCGAACGGGCACGCATGGCTGAGCGCGAGGGCGGCCGCGAGGGCCGCGACCGTTCCCCCGCGGGCGCCACGGCGTCCCGGCCGCGCGCGCCGCGGCTGGACCAGCCGCGTCCGCCGCGCCGCCGGGTGCTGCCGGAGTGGGACCCGGAGGCGTTCGGCCGGCTGTCGGAGAAGATCGCCCGGTTCCTGGGCACGGGACGGTTCATCGTCTGGATGACGGTCGTCATCATCGTGTGGGTGGTGTGGAACGTCGCCGCGCCGGACGCGGTGCGGTTCGACTCGTACCCGTTCATCTTCCTGACCCTGATGCTGTCCCTCCAGGCGTCCTACGCGGCTCCGCTGATCCTGCTCGCGCAGAACCGGCAGGACGACCGCGACCGGGTCAACCTGGAGCAGGACCGCAAGCAGAACGAGCGGTCCATCGCGGACACCGAGTACCTGACCCGCGAGATCGCCGCCCTGCGCACGGGCCTCGGCGAGGTCGCCACCCGCGACTGGATCAGGTCCGAGCTGCAGGACCTCGTGAGGGAACTGGAGACGGAACGGATGTCACGCCCCGCTGGGCGTGACATGGACGACCACTGAGGCACTGCCCGCCGGCCCGCGCGGGCGCCGTACCATCGTCGTATGGCTACGGAAGACGCGGTGCGCGAGGCGCTGTCGACGGTGAACGACCCCGAGATCAACCGACCCATCACCGAACTGGGGATGGTCAAATCGGTGGAGATCGGCGCGGACGGAGCGGTCGCGGTCACGGTGTACCTGACGGTCTCCGGCTGTCCCATGCGCGAGACCATCACCCAGCGGGTGACCGACGCGGTGTCCCGGGTCGAGGGTGTCACCGGGGTGGACGTCACCCTGGACGTGATGAGTGACGAGCAGCGCAAGGAACTGGCCGACGCGCTGCGCGGCGGGCAGGCCGAGCGCGAGGTCCCGTTCGCCAAGCCCGGCAGTCTCACCCGCGTCTACGCGGTCGCCTCCGGCAAGGGCGGCGTCGGCAAGTCCTCGGTGACGGTGAACCTGGCGGCCGCGCTGGCCGCCGACGGTCTGAAGGTCGGCGTGGTGGACGCCGACATCTACGGGCACAGC
This sequence comes from Streptomyces sp. NPDC001781, assembly GCF_053596035.1. Classification (NCBI taxonomy): domain Bacteria; kingdom Bacillati; phylum Actinomycetota; class Actinomycetes; order Kitasatosporales; family Streptomycetaceae; genus Streptomyces; species Streptomyces sp. NPDC001781. Next base: position 80,944 of record NZ_JBSFFI010000028.1, read on the forward strand.
GTGCCGCGCATGCTCGGCGCGGACGGCAAGCCCACCCAGGTCGAGAACATGATCATGCCGCCGTCGGCGAACGGCGTGAAGGTCATCTCGATCGGCATGTTCACCCCGGGCAACGCCCCGGTCGTCTGGCGCGGCCCGATGCTGCACCGGGCGCTCCAGCAGTTCCTGGCGGACGTGTACTGGGGCGACCTGGACGTGCTGCTGCTCGACCTGCCGCCGGGCACCGGTGACATCGCCATCTCGGTGGCGCAGCTGGTCCCGAACGCGGAGATCCTGGTCGTCACCACCCCGCAGCAGGCCGCGGCCGAGGTCGCCGAGCGGGCGGGCTCGATCGCGGTGCAGACCCACCAGAAGATCGTCGGCGTGGTCGAGAACATGTCCGGGCTGCCCTGCCCGCACTGCGACGAGATGGTGGACATCTTCGGCACCGGCGGCGGGCAGCTCGTCGCGGACGGACTGACCCGTACCACGGGCGCCACCGTCCCGGTGCTGGGCAGCATCCCGATCGACGTCCGCCTGCGCGAGGGCGGCGACGAGGGCAAGCCCGTCGTGCTGACCGACCCCGACTCCCCGGCGGGCTCGGCCCTGCGTGCCATCGCGGGCAAGCTGGGCGGCCGTCAGCGCGGCCTGTCGGGGCTGTCGCTGGGTATCACCCCGCGCAACAAGTTCTGAGCCCGGACACGACGTGAGGGGGGCGCCGGCGGATTCCGCCGGCGCCCCCCCCACCTGGGGTGGGCAGGCGGGGGCGCCCGCCGCCGTGAAC
>NZ_JBSFFI010000029.1:0-78989 GCF_053596035.1 Streptomyces sp. NPDC001781
GGCTCGGGCGCCCGGCTGCGCGAGCGGGTCGCCCCGCAGCTGCCGGGCGCGACCTGGTACGAGGTCGGCGGCGGCACGCTGGACGACGCCGTGCGGCTGGCCGACGAGATGAAGTCCGGCCGCTACGACGCCGTGGTCGGGCTCGGCGGCGGGAAGGTCATCGACTGCGCCAAGTACGCGGCGGCCCGCATCGGCCTGCCGCTGGTCGCGGTCGCCACCAACCTCTCCCACGACGGCATCTGCTCACCGGTGTCCATCCTGGACAACGACGCGGGCCGGGGCTCCTACGGCGTGCCCACGCCCATCGCGCTGCTGATCGACACCGACATCATCCGCGAGACCCCGGTGCGCTTCGTGCGCTCGGGCATCGGGGACGCGGTGTCGAACATCTCGGCCGTCGCCGACTGGGAGCTGGCCAACCGGGTCAACGGCGAGAAGATCGACGGCCTCGCCGCAGCCATGGCCCGCCAGGCGGGCGAGGCGGTGCTCCGGCATCCCGGCGGCTGCGGCGACGACGCGTTCCTCGCGGTGCTCGCCGAGGGCCTGGTGCTGTCCGGCATCGCCATGTCGATCGCCGGCCACACCCGCCCGTCCTCCGGCGCCTGCCACGAGATCAGCCACGCGCTCGACCTGCTCTTCCCCAAGCGGGCCGCCAGCCACGGCGAGCAGGTGGGCCTCGGCGCCGCCTTCGCGATGCATCTGCGCGGCGACACCGAGGGCTCGTTCCTCATGGCCGCCTCCCTGCGCAGGCACGGGCTGCCGGTGCTGGCCGAGGACATCGGGTTCAGTGTGGACGAGTTCGTCCGGGCCGTGGAGTTCGCGCCGGAGACCCGTCCCGGCCGGTACACGATCCTGGAGCACCTGGACCTCTCCCCGGAGCGGATCCGGCAGGCGTACGCCGCGTACGCGGCCTCGCTGGAGCGCTGATCCGCCGCCGGTCAGCGACCGGTTTGACCCGTACGGGACGCCCCCCGTACTCTTGACCGTCGGCGTGTCAGTTGAACATGCCACATCCCCGTAAACCTTCTCCTCCCGGTCGCCTGGGTGCGGTCGGGAGAGGTCGTTCATGGCGTTCTGCCGGTCCGGCTGGCCTGCGGGGGTGCCGTCCTTCGAGCGAAAGTGAGATCCGCGTGTACGCCATCGTGCGCAGCGGTGGTCGCCAGCACAAGGTTGCTGTCGGCGACATCGTTGAGGTTGACAAGATTTCCACGGCCAATGTCGGCGACACGGTCGAGCTCTCGACCCTGCTCGTCGTCGACGGTGACTCCGTGACCAGCGACCCGTGGGTGCTGGCCGGCATCAAGGTCCAGGCCGAGGTCGTGGACCACCACAAGGGCCAGAAGATCGACATTCTGCGCTACAAGAACAAGACCGGCTACCGCCGCCGTCAGGGCCACCGCCAGCAGTACACGGCGATCAAGGTCACTGAGATCCCCGCGGCTGCGAAGTAAGGGACTGAGAAGACATGGCACACAAGAAGGGCGCATCGTCCACCCGGAACGGTCGCGACTCCAATGCCCAGCGGCTCGGCGTGAAGCGCTTCGGCGGTCAGGTCGTCAGCGCTGGTGAGATCCTCATCCGCCAGCGCGGCACCCACTTCCACCCCGGCGCCGGCGTCGGCCGTGGCGGCGACGACACGCTGTTCGCCCTCCAGCCCGGTGCGGTGGAGTTCGGCACCCACCGCGGCCGCAAGGTCGTGAACATCGTTCCGGTCGCCTGAATCCCCGATTCACGGCCGCGAGCGTAAAAGCTGCGCGAGGCGGACCTCACTTCCCGGTCGGGAAGGCGGGTCCGCCTTTCGCGTGTTGACATAGGTATTACCCGTACTTTTCTGGAGGCACCGAACCATGACCACCTTCGTGGACCGCGTCGAACTGCATGTCGCCGCGGGTAACGGAGGCCACGGCTGTGCCTCCGTCCACCGTGAGAAGTTCAAGCCGCTGGGCGGCCCCGACGGCGGCAACGGCGGGCGGGGCGGTGACGTCATCCTGACCGTCGACCAGTCGGTGACCACGCTGCTCGACTACCACCACTCCCCGCACCGCAAGGCCACCAACGGCAAGCCCGGCGAGGGCGGTCACCGCTCCGGCAAGGACGGCCAGGACCTGGTCCTCCCCGTCCCCGACGGCACGGTCGTCCTGGACAAGGCCGGCAACGTGCTGGCCGACCTCATCGGCCACGGCACCTCCTACGTCGCCGCGCAGGGCGGCCGGGGCGGCCTCGGCAACGCGGCGCTCGCCAGCGCCCGCCGCAAGGCCCCCGGCTTCGCGCTGCTCGGCGAGCCCGGTGACCTCAGGGACGTGGTCCTGGAACTCAAGACCGTCGCCGACGTGGCCCTGGTCGGCTACCCGAGCGCCGGCAAGTCCTCGCTGATCTCGGTGCTCAGCGCCGCAAAGCCGAAGATCGCGGACTACCCCTTCACCACCCTGGTCCCCAACCTCGGTGTGGTGACCGCCGGTTCGGCCGTCTACACCATCGCCGACGTGCCCGGCCTCATCCCCGGCGCCAGCCAGGGCAAGGGCCTGGGGCTGGAGTTCCTGCGCCACGTCGAGCGCTGCTCGGTACTGGTGCACGTGCTGGACACCGCCACCCTGGAGTCCGACCGCGACCCGCTCACCGACCTCGACATCATCGAGGAGGAACTGCGCAGCTACGGCGGCCTGGAGGACCGGCCCCGCATCGTCGTGCTCAACAAGATCGACGTGCCCGACGGCAAGGACCTCGCCGAGATGGTCCGCCCCGACCTGGAGGCGCGCGGCTACCGCGTCTTCGAGGTCTCCGCGGTGGCCCACACCGGCCTGCGCGAGCTGACCTTCGCCCTCGGTGACCTGGTCGGCCAGGCGCGCGCCGCCAAGCCGCAGGAGGAGGCGACGCGCATCGTCATCCGGCCCAAGGCCGTGGACGACGCGGGCTTCACCGTCACCCGCGAGGAACTGGACGGCGAGCCGCTGTACCGGGTGCGCGGCGAGAAGCCGGAGCGCTGGGTGCGCCAGACCGACTTCAACAACGACGAGGCCGTCGGCTACCTCGCCGACCGCCTCAACCGCCTCGGCGTCGAGGACCGGCTGACGAAGGCGGGCGCCCGCGCGGGCGACGGCGTCGCCATCGGCCCCGAGGAGAACGCGGTCGTCTTCGACTGGGAGCCCACGGTCACCGCGGGCGCCGAGATGCTCGGCCGCCGGGGCGAGGACCACCGCCTGGAGGAGGAGCGCCCGGCGGCCCAGCGCCGCAGGGACCGCCAGGCCGAACGCGACGAGGCGCAGAAGGAGTTCGACGACTTCAAGCCCTTCTAGGACGCGGAAGTCAGCCACTCGGGCCGGGAACGCGGCGCCGGACACCCTCGTTGAACAGGGTTTCCGGCGTCGCTCCCGGCCTTCTCGTCACCCGCGGGGAGGGGGTCTGACCGATATATGACCTCTTGGCGAGTAACCTTTTACCGCTTTCCCCCGTCTAGTCAGCCGACTTGGCACACGGGAGGCGCTCACGCGCCATGGGGGAAGAACACACAGTGAAGATCGCATTCCTGGTCCGCGACCTCTGCCACATGGGCGGGGTGGTGAGCGCGACCCAGAACCTGGCCGGGGCGCTCGCCGAGAGGCACGAGGTCGAGATCGTCGCGCTGCGCAAGGTCCGTGACGAGTCGTACTTCCCGCTGGATCCGCGGGTGACGGTCCGGGCACTGACCGACCTGCGTCCCCACTCGCCCGTCTCGGACGTGGACGATCCGCTGGCCGACCGCTTCACGCTGGTCTACCCGCCGAACACCGGGGTGAAGAAGCCGGTGGTCAGCCGGCTGGCCGAGCTGCGGCTGCTCCAGTACCTCGCCACCACCGACGCCGACGTGGTGGTCAGCTCCAACCCGCGCATCACCGTGCTGCTGGCGCACGCCCGGGGGGACTTCCTGCGGGTCGCCCAGGAGCACTCGATGCCGCTCGTCTACGCCGACGACGTGAAGAAGAAGCTCTTCCCCGCGTACCTCCACCTGGACGCGCTGACCGCGCTCACCCCGGAGGAGACCGACAGCATCGCCGGGCAGGTGCCCGGCGTCCGCGACCGGCTCGCGGTGATGCCCAACTGCGTTCCGGCCGCACCGGTCCGCTCACGCGGCACGAGCAAGGTGGTCGTGTCCGCCGGCCACCTCACCGACAACAAGAACCACGTGCTGCTCGTCGAGGCGTTCGCCCGGGTGCACGCCGAGGCCCCGGACTGGAGCCTGCGGATCTACGGCAGCGGCGCCGAGAAGGCCCGGCTGCGGGCCCGTGTCCATGAACTGGGCCTGTCCAACAGCGTGTTGCTGATGGGGCAGGCCGCGCCGGTGACGCCCGAGTTCGGCAAGGGATCGCTCTTCGTGCTGCCCTCCAAGCGGGAGGCGTTCGGCAACGTCCTCGTGGAGGCCATGGCGGCGGGGCTGCCCGTGGTCAGCACCGACGCGGACCACGGGCCCCGCAACATCGTCACCGACGGCGAGGACGGCCTGATCGTGCCGTGCGGCGACGTGGACGCCCTGGCCGAGGCCGTCCTGCGGCTGGTGCGGGACGACGAGCTGCGGCGGAAGATGGCCGAGGCGGCGGTGCGCGGCGCCGAACGGTTCCAGGAGAGGGCGAGCCGCGAGCGGTTCGAGGAGATCATAGAACAGGCGTACGCCCGCAAGGAGCTGCCCCGCGACGCCACCGTACGGGTAGACGAGCAGGGGAGCCTGCACGTCGCCGTGGGCCCGCTGCCCGCGGGCGCCGAGGGCGCCGACCTGCTGCTGCGCAAGGAGGGCAGGGCCCCCGAGGAGCGCCGGTTCGCGCTGACCCCCGGCGGCGACGCGCTCGTGCCCTGGGACGGCGGACTCCCGCAGGGCACCTGGCAGTTGGCCCTGGCCACCCCGGCGGGCGCCGAGGTGCCGCTGACCGCCGGCGGCTTCGGCTGCGACACGCGGGACCTCCTCGCGGTCGAACTCCCCCGCACCGAGGGCCCCGCCCTCGCGCTGCTGCTGCCGCACCGGGACGCGGACGGCCGGCTGCGGGTGCGCAGCGTGCTGCGCGCGACGCACGCCGAGGCCCGGACCGCCGCCGTCGACGAGCGGACCCTGCGGCTGCGGGCGTGGCTGTGGGGCGTGGCGGCCGGCGAGGGCGCGGTGCTGGAGGCCGTGCACCGGCGCGACAGCAAGCGCGTACTGGCCTTCCCGCTCCAGGACGCCGGGGACGGCACCGTGACCGCCGTCGTGGAATGCGCGGCCCTGGCGGAGGAGCACACCGGCGGGACCGGCTCGGAGATCGTCTGGGACTTCTGGGTGCGCCCGGCGGCCGGTGCCGAGCGGGTGGCACTGGCGAAGCTGGCCACCGACGTGCTCAGCCCGATCGACGTGTTCGTGCTGCCCAGGCCCGTGCTCGTCACCGAGGAGGCCGTGGCGGGCGCGCTCCAGGAGCGGTCCTTCTCCCTGGGCGGGCGCGCCCTCCGGGAGGCGAGGCGGGTGCTGAAGCCGGCCCCGCGACCGAAGCCGGAAGTGCGCCGCCGGGAGACCGAGCTGCGGCCCTACTTCACCCTGACCGGCCAGTTCGCGGTGAAGACCGTCCGCCTGTGAGGACACCGGGACGCGAGAAGGGGCCGGGCCCGGAGGACATTCCCTCCGGGCCCGGCCCCTTCCTCCGCGTGCGGGCTCAGATCTCCTTGGCCTGCTCCAGCATCCGGTCCACGACCCGCGCCGAGGCGTGGCCGTCGTCGAGGTCGCAGAACAGGTGGTGGAAGCGGTCGAACCGCTCCTGGTACTCCGCGGACACCGTGTCGATGTCGCGGATCGCGCTCACCAGGTCCTCGGAGTTGTCGATCAGCGGGCCGGGCGAGTCCTGCTCGAAGTCGAAGTAGAACCCGCGCAGCTTGTCGCGGTAGTGCTCCAGGTCGTACGTGAAGAAGAGCATCGGCCGCTTGAGGTGGGCGTAGTCGAACATCACGGACGAGTAGTCGGTGATCATGATGTCCGCCGCCAGGTACAGGTCGGCGATGTCCGGGTACTCCGAGGCGTCGAAGACGAATCCGTTGCCCGCGCCGGGCACCGCGTCGACCACGTTGGAGTGGCGGCGGATCAGCAGCACGTGGTCGTCGCCGAGGCGGCGGCGCGCGTCCTCCAGATCGATCCGCAGGTCGAACAGGTACTGGCCGGCGCTGTGCGACTGGTCGTCGCGCCAGGTCGGCGCGTACAGGACGACCTTCTTGTCCTTCGGGATGCCCAGCGACTCCTTGACCTTGTCCGCGATCTTGTCCTTGTCCGGGGAGTACAGGTAGTCGTTGCGGGGGTAACCCGCCTCCTGGATCTCACCGTCGTAGGAGAAGGCACGCTTGAGGATCGGCGTGGAGAAGCGGTTGGAGGAGACGAGCAGGCTCCAGTTCTTCGCCTCCAGCGCCAGCCGGTTCTGGTACTCGCGGTCGAAGTAGAGGGTCTCGATGTCGTGACCGATCTTCTTCAGCATGGTGCCGTGCCAGGTCTGCACGATGACCTGCCCGGGGCGGCGTTCCACCCACTCGGGCAGGTGCCCGTTGGTGACGATGTAGCGCGAGGTGGCCAGTGCCTCGAACCACTCCCGGCCCCACATGCGGACCTTGTCAGCGGTGGGCGGCAGCACCACCTGGCCGTCGCGCACGGCCCACAGGAACTTCATGTCGCTGCCCCGGCGCAGCAGTTCCTCGTGCATGGCACGCGGGCTGTCCGAGTACTGCTTGCCGTTGTAGCTGAGGAAGAACACCTGGTCACGCAGCGGCTGCTCGCGGCCGGGCTCGTACACCTCGCGGCGCAGCTGGAGCATGCGGTACGGGCCGCGCTCCAGGTCGGTCAGCTCCGAGCGGCAGTTGAGCTGCGGGAAGTCGCCCCAGCGGCTCTCGAACCAGTAGCGGCGGCCGCCCAGTTCGGTGTGGAGCGGGAACTGCGCGGCGGCGAGCCGGTCGATGACGAACTGGGCGTCCGGCACACTCTCGTTCTCGCTGCGCAGCAGCAGGTTCCAGCGGCCGGCCTTCAGCGGGACCCCGCCGGAGCCGCCCATCACGGACGGGTCGAAGGACACGGTGAAGGTGCCGTCGTCCGCCCAGTCCACCGACGCCCTGCGCTCGTCGAAGCGGTTGCTGGCCTTGAGCACCAGCTCCGAGCCGATCAGCTCACGCGAGGCACGGCCGCCGACCGCGATCCTGCCCTCCCGGACGGCGACCGAGGTCAGCACGGCCCGGCGCACCCGGCCGACGATCTTCAGGTAGCCGTTGTTGCCGGAGATCAGGGAGACCTCACGGTTGGCACCCGCCTGGCCGAAGGACTCGGGCACGTCGGCGGAGAGGTCCGCGAGGCCCTCGCTCATGACACTGCCGAACTGGCGCTGCGTCCCGTCCGGGGACTTGGCCAGCAGCGCGACACTCCACAGCCGGCGCTCGGGCTGGGCGTGATCCTCGACGTCCTCGCTGGCCAGCAGCACCACGTCGGACAGCGGCACCCGGCTCTGGAACGTGGTGCGCGTCCCCGCGCGGCCGACGTCGATCGGGTACCAGCGGACCTCGCCGCTCCTGGCGTTGGTCAGCCGCAGCGACAGCTCCTCGCCGGACTTCAGGTCGGTGCGCAGCTCACCGTCGATCTCGACCGAGTCCGCGGTGATCCGGCGGTCGGTGATCAGCGCGCGCACCTTCTCCACGCGCAGCTTGAGCGCGCCGCGCTCCACGACCGGCAGCATCCGGAAGTCGTCGTCCAGCCACTGGTACGGCGCGAAGTTGGCCGCCGCGCCGCCGCGCGCCCACACCGCGCTGCGGCGCACCAGGCCGGAGGCGTAGACGTTGATACCGACGTGCCACAGGCCCTCGCGCCAGGCGCCGCCCTTGCGCAGCTTCGCCGGGTCCAGCTCCAGCTCCCAGCCGGCCCAGTCGTAGTTGTAGCGCTTCTGGCCGGAGTCGGTGGTGGTCTCCGGGCGGTAGACGTTCTTCGCGGGGAGGAACATGCGCTGGCGCGAACCGGCCCGCTTGAGCTGGACGACCTTCAGGCTGCTCCGCTTCGCCGACATGTCGATCTTGTCGATGTAGGCGTCGCCGGTCAGCAGCAGCTTGCCGTCGCGCCAGGTCGCCGCGCGCAGCGGGGCCCGCAGACCGAGGTCGCCGTCGATGCGCAGCGCGGCCTTGGGCAGCTCGAAGCCGCTCTCCTGAAGCGTGCGGAAGCTGGCGTACTTGCGGAAGGTGCCGGAGACCTCGATCGGGTCCTTGCGGCGCTGGGAGGCCAGCAGGGCGATCAGCTCGGGCATGGCGTGCTTGCGCACCAGCAGCCACTGCACGCGCAGGTCCGTGGGGAGCGCCATGACGATCTTCGGGTCGATGGTGTCCAGGAAGCGGTTGGTCGCCTCCAGGAACGCCTCGTGGAACTCGGCGGTCGCGTCCGGCACGACCCGCAGGAACAGGCGCAGGTCGTCGCGGAGCACCCGGTCGTCGTACTGGCGCTTGTACTCGGCGAACTCGGCGCCGGACTGCTGGGCGAGGTAGTCGCTGACCATGCTGACCGCGGTCACCCGGTCGCGGATGGCCTGCGGCTCGCGGCGGCGCTGGGTGATCGAGGGGGCCGACTCGCCCTCGCGCAGCCGCCAGTAGTACGTCGGCTCGCCGATGATGTCGACCGCCTCGGCCTTGTAGTGCGCCGGGAGCACGACCGGGATGTCCTCGTGCAGGATGCCCTCGGGGAAGGAGAAGCCCTGGCCCTCCCAGAACGTCCGGCGGAAGACCTTGTTGCAGGCGATGCGGTCGGCGACCAGCTTCGGGATCTTCGAGATGTGGGTGCGCTTGCGGGCCTCCCCGGCCAGCATCTTCAGCAGCGGCACCTGCCAGGAGCGCTCGCCCTTGAGGTGGAAGACGTTGCCGGTGGCGAAGTCCGAACCGGTCTCGTCCAGGCTGCTCACCATCAGCCGGTAGGCGTCCGGCGGGATCACGTCGTCACTGTCGACGAAGGTCAGGTACTCGGCGCCGGCGGACATGTGCGCGATGCCCGTGTTGCGGGCCGCGCCGAGACCGGCGTTCTCCTTGCGGATGAGGCGGAACCGCTCGTCGCGGGCCGCGTATTCGGCGGCTATCGCGGCCGAGTCGTCGGGTGAACCGTCGTCGACCATCAGGACCTCGAGGTCCTCGAAGGTCTGCGCCGCCAGCGAGTCGAGGCAGGCGGGCAGGTAGCGCTCCACGTTGTAGATGGGGACGATCACACTGAGCCGAGGGGCCATGGTCGGGTTGTCTCTCCTCATGAGTGGTCAGGCCCGCTCGAGCGGTTCGAGCGCCTGCGGGGGAGTCGGTGCGTGGTGACGGTCGGCGAACGGGACGAGGGGCAGCATGTCCTCCTCGCCGAGGAATACCCGGCGCACCACTCGCTCGGCCGCGCGGCCGTCGTCGAATTCGCAGTAGCGCCTGCGGAAGCGGTCACGGTAGCGGGCCGCCTCCGGCCCGTCGTACTCGCCCGATTCGAGGAGCCTGATCAGCTCCGCCTGCGAGGTGGCCACCGCGCCGGGCGGCTCCTCCATCAGGTTGAAGTAGGTGCCGCGCACCGCCGAGTAGATGTCCCAGTCGGAGGCGTAGACGATGACCGGCCGGTCCAGCACCGCGTAGTCGAACATCGCGGAGGAGTAGTCCGTGATCAGGGCGTCCGCGGCGAGGTACAGCTCCTCCACGCGCGGGTGGCCCGAGACGTCGACGATACGGCCGCTGCGGCGCAGCTCCTCCACGTGCGGGGAGTTGCCGTAGAAGTAGTGGCCGCGCACCATCAGCGTGACGTCCGGGCCGAGTTCGTCGGCGAGCCGGACCAGGTCGAGGCTGGGGGTGAAGCCGGCCTGGTACTCGCGGTGGGTCGGCATGTACAGGAACGCCCGCGTGCCCTCGGCGAGTTCGAGGGAGGCGCGGGCCCGGCGCACGTCCTCGGCGGTGGCGTTGACGAGGATGTCGTTGCGCGGGTAGCCGGTCTCCAGCGAGACGTAGGAGCAGGGGTAGACCCGCTCCCACACCGTGGTGGAGAAACGGTTGGAGCTGAGGCTGAAGTCCCAGCGGTCGCAGCGCTCCAGGAGCTTGTCGAAGCTCATGCTGGTGGACGCCGGGTACTTGCGCTGGTCCAGGCCCATGGTCTTGAGCGGGGTGCCGTGGTGGGTCTGGAGGTGGATCTGGCCCTCACGCTTGACCACGCTGTCCGCGAAGTTCACGTTGTTCACGAGGTACTTGGCGCGAGCCAGCACCGACCAGTACTCGCGCGAGCCGACCCGCACGAACTCGTGCCCGGCCGGCACCCGGTCCACCGCGTCCGCCTGGACCGCCCACACCCGGCGCACGTTCGGCGCCAGCCGGGCCAGTTCGGCTTCGATGGCGGCGGGGTTGCAGGAGACGCTGCGGCTCCAGTAGGCGGAGAACAGCGCCAGGTTCTCGTCCAGCGGCAGCTTGAGCTGGGACTGGTAGAACACGCCCATCGCGTTGCGCTTGGACTGGTTCAGGGTGGTGCGGGCCCGGCGGCGGACCGCCTGGCGCAGCTTCACCGCGCCCAGCGCGCCCGCCATCGTCAGGTACGAGCCCCGCTCCAGCATCGCGTACTTGTGGCCGAGGTTGCCGCCGGGCCGGGCGAAGCCCTTCGGCAGCCGGGCCCGGTAGTCGGCGGAGGCGCGGCGGAAGAACTCGGCCCGCGCGTTCTGCGGCAGCCGGCCGGGCTTGGTGAGTACGGTGAGGTAGTGGTCGACCATCTTGCGGAACAACGGCCCGCGCCACTGGTCGAGTTCGGGGTGCGCGTCCAGGAAGCCGAAGACGCGGGCGTACTGGTCGAAGACGTCGAAGTGCTTGCGGCTGACCGTCTTCAGGATGTTGCCGCCCTCGCGGCGCTGGCGGTACATCACGCAGACCCGGTCCAGCACGGCGATGTGCTCGGCACTGATCATCGAGCAGAACGTCCAGGGGGCGTCCTCGTAGTAGCCGGGCGGGAAGCTCAGGCCCATACGGAGGACGAAGTCGCGGCGGTACGCCTTGTTCCACACGATCTGGAGCAGGTCCAGCAGCTGCGGACGCCCGGACAGCGGGAAGGACTCCGGCCCGTCGGGGCGGAGCAGGGCGGCGCGCATGTTCGGGCGGACCCTGCCGTCCCAGTAGCTGCGCGCGTAGTCGTAGACGAGTATCTCCGGGTCGCCGGCGGCCTCGAGCCGCCCGGCTATCGCCCGCAGCGCGCCCTCGGTGAGGGTGTCGTCGCTGTCGAGGAACAGGAGGTACTCGCCCGTCGCCTTCTCCATGCCCGCGTTGCGCGCACGGCCGAGACCCACGTTCTCCGTGAGGTGAATCACGTGAACACGGGGGTCGCGCTCGGCGTACTCGTCCAGAATGGCGCCCGAGGCATCCGGGGAACAGTCGTCGACGGCGATGACCTCGAAGTCCGGGAAGTCCTGTTCGAGGATCGAGTCGAGGCACTCCGCGAGGTACGCCTGCACCTTGTACGCAGGGACGACGAGAGAGAGTTTGGGCATCCTTTACAACCTGTTCCGAGAACCGATCACGTGAGTGTGGGCCGGGACCGGAGTGAACCTTGAGTGAACTCTGTCCGCCGACGGGCCCAATCGTGCCGCCGCCACAGAGTACAAGGACGCTCCCGCAGCGCGAATCGCTCCTTTCCGTCGCGCGGAGTGGTCCACCTCATATCTCCGCCCGAATCACTTTTAGGAATGTCCGTCACGGAATGTCGGATTCGATTTTCCCCGGACCATCAAGGAGTCTGCTGCCGGTAGTGAACTTCGAGGAGGCCCTGGAATGAGCTGGCTGGTCACGGGAGGCGCCGGGTACATCGGCTCGCACGTGGTGCGCGCGATGACGGCGGGCGGCGAGAGCGTCGTCGTGTACGACGACCTGTCGACGGGCAGTGCCGACCGGGTCCCCGCCGGGGTGCCGCTGGTCGTGGGCAGTGTGCTGGACCAGGAGCTGCTCGAAGGCACCCTCCGCGAGCACGGCGTGACCGGCGTGGTGCACATCGCCGCCAAGAAGCAGGTGGGGGAGTCGGTCGAGCGCCCGCTCCACTACTACCGCGAGAACGTGACGGGCCTGCAGAGCCTGCTCGCCGCCATGACGGCCACCGGTGTGGAGCGGATCGTCTTCTCCTCCTCCGCCGCCGTCTACGGCATGCCCGACGTCGACCTCGTGACCGAGGACACCCCGTGCGCCCCGATGAGCCCCTACGGGGAGACCAAGCTCGTCGGTGAGTGGCTCATCGCGGCCGCCGCCCGGGCCCACGGTCTGCGCGCCGTCAGCCTGCGCTACTTCAACGTCGCCGGGGCGGCCGCGCCCGAACTCGCCGACGAGGGTGTGTTCAACCTCATCCCCATGGTCTTCGAGCGCCTGGAGGCCTCCGAGGCCCCCCGCATCTTCGGTGACGACTACGCCACCGAGGACGGCACCTGCGTGCGGGACTACATCCACGTCCAGGACATCGCCTCCGCCCACCAGGCCGCCGCCGTCCGGCTGCGCGAGGCCCCCGAGGGCACCTCGCTGGTCCTCAACATCGGTCGCGGTGAGGGAAGTTCGGTCAGGGAGATGGTGGACCGCATCCTCAAGACCACCGGCAACGAGGACGTCACCCCCGAGGTCACCGAGCGCCGCGCCGGCGACCCCGCCCGGGTGGTGGCCGCCGCCGGCCGCATCCGCGCCGAACTGGGCTGGACGGCCCGGCACGGCCTGGACGAGATGATCGACTCCGCCTGGCAGGGCTGGCGCCACCACCACGGCTGATCCCGGACAGCGAGAAGCGCCGGTGCGGACGTCCGCACCGGCGCTTCACCGTCCTCACACCTTCAGGTCCGCCGCGTCGCCCATCACCACGACCGGATGCCGCTTCGGATCCAGCGTGCGCAGCAGGTACTCCATGTCGGCCTTCGACTGGCTCACGCACGCCGACGTGCCGCTGCCGTGGTCCATGTGGAGCCAGATGCCGCCGCCCTTGGACTGCCCCTGCGGGCGCGTCTGGTCGTTGGGCGGGGTGCCCTTGACGCGGTTGTAGTCGATGGCGATGACGAGGTCGAAGTCGTGCCGGTACGACTTCTTCCAGTAGCTCGGCGCCCGGAAGGCCGCCGACTCGGTGTAGGGCAGCTTGGCCTCGGGCTGGGCCAGCACCCCGCCGGCGTCGCTGAGCGTGAACACCCCGACCGGGCTGCGCAGGTCGTTCTCGTGATGATCCGTCGTCCAGCCCCTGCGGCCGTTGTGGGTGGCCCAGGCACGCTCCCGCGTCCAGGTCTGCCCCTGCTTCGTGTACAGCGCCGCGCCGGAGTCCGCCGAGTTCCGCCCCTTGCCCGAGACGACCAGGACCTGCCGGGAATCCTCGGGCACGCGCTCCCACAGCCGGTCACCGACACCGGGCACCCGCTTCAGGCCGGCCTGCGGGGCCTTTTCGTCCTCCTGGGTCCGCGCGGACGCCGGGTTCTTCTTCTCGGACTTCCCCGGACCCCCGCACCCCGTCGCCCCGAGGACGAGCAACGCCCCGCCCGCCGCAGCCGCAACCGCTCGCACCGCACCGCCATTTCGCATGGGCTCCATGGTCGCAGAACGCCCCCCGTCCCTACGCCGTACCCTCACCGCCCCCGTCGTCCGCCTGCTGGAACCCGGCTGCACCGGCCACCGGCATTCCCGTAGATTGCGGGCACACGGACCGGGGCGAGAGGGGAAGCGGGCAAGGTGGCAAGCGCAAGGCAGACCGTGGGCGAGGCCCGGCGGATCGTCGTCAAGGTGGGGTCCTCCTCGCTGACCACCGCCGCCGGCGGACTCGACGCGGACCGGGTGGACGCGCTGGTCGACGTGCTGGCGAAGGCGCGCGGCGGCGGGGACAAGGAGATCGTGCTGGTCTCCTCGGGCGCCATCGCCGCCGGACTCGCGCCCCTGGGGCTGGAGCGCCGCCCCAAGGACCTCGCCCGCCAGCAGGCCGCCGCCAGCGTGGGCCAGGGACTGCTGGTCGCCCGGTACACCGCCTCCTTCGCGCGCTACGGCGTCCGCGTCGGCCAAGTCCTGCTCACCAGCGACGACATGAGCCGCCGGGCCCACCACCGCAACGCCTCCCGCACCCTGGACAAGCTGCTGGCGATGGGCGCCTTCCCGATCGTCAACGAGAACGACACCGTCGCCACCGACGAGATCCGCTTCGGCGACAACGACCGGCTGGCCGCCCTCGTCGCCCACCTCGTCCACGCCGACCTGCTGGTCCTCCTCTCCGACGTCGACGGGGTCTACGACGGCGACCCCGCCCGCCCCGGCACCTCCCGCGTCGCCGAGGTGCGCGGCCCGGCCGACCTCGCCGGAGTGGAGATCGGCAGCGCGGGCAAGGCGGGCGTCGGCACCGGGGGCATGGTCACCAAGGTCGAGGCGGCCCGGATCGCGGCCGCCGCCGGCATCCCCGTGGTCCTCACCAACGCCGTGCACGCCGCCGACGCCCTCGCGGGCGGCGACACCGGCACCTGCTTCCACCCCACCGGCAGGCGCTCGGCGGGCCGGCTGCTCTGGCTGCAGCACGCCTCCGCCCCGCAGGGCTCCCTCACCCTGGACGACGGCGCGGTGCGCGCGGTGGTGGAGCGGCACAGCTCCCTGCTGCCGGCCGGTATCGCCGCCGTCAGCGGCGAGTTCAGCGCCGGGGACCCGGTGGAGCTGCGGGACCGGGCCGGGCACGCGGTGGCGCGGGGACTGGTGAACTTCGACGCCAGGGAGCTGCCGCAACTGCTCGGGCGTTCGACCCGCGAGCTGGCACGCGAGCTGGGCCCGGCCTACGAACGCGAGGTCGTCCACCGGGACGACCTGGTACTCCTGCGCCCCTGACCGGCGGCGCGGCGCCGGAAATGCCGGGCGGGACGGAGGACCCCGGTGGGGGACGTTCCGTAAAACCGCCACGCGGAGCCCGGCGGCCTGCTCAACTTTGTTGCGGGGGCGTGTTGAAGGGACACGTCCCGTCAAGGGGCCATGCGTGAAGGAGGCCGTCGTGAGACGAGTCCGTCCTGGGGCGGCGTCCCGCGGTGCTCTGACGAGCGTCGCGGCGGGGGACACCTACGAGGAGCCCACGGACCTGCCCCGCCTGTGGCACGTCACCCTCAGCGTCTCCGGGGAGCACGTCCCCCTCCAGGATCTGCGGCGGGCCCTCGAACAGCTCGCCCACGACCACCCCTTCCTCCTGACCAGCAGATACGCCGGCGACCACGCGGAGATCCGGTACTGGGAGGAGGCCCGCGACCTGCACGACGCGGCCGCCGTCGCGCTGCGGCTGTGGGGCGAGCACCGGCAGACCGCCGGGCTGCCGCCCTGGGAGATCGTCGGCCTGGAGGTCATCGACCGCGAGACCTACCACCAGCGCATCGCCGAGGGCTACGGGCCGGCACCGGCCACGCCCGTGGGGGTGCACCCGTTCTGAAGGGGCCCCACGCCCCGTCTCGCGGTGCGGAACAGCCTCCGGAGAGCCTCGCGCCCCGCACTACCCTTCCCCCATGACCACGCTCTCCCCGTACGACTCCCTCTCTCCGGTCACGCAGGCCGCCTACCGGGCCAAGGCGGCCGCATCCGCCCTCGCGCCGCTGCCGCGCGCCGACAAGGACGACGCGCTGCTCGCCGTCGCGGACGCGCTGGAGGTCCGCACCGCCGAGATCGTGGCCGCCAACGGCCGTGACGTGGCCAGGGCGCGGGAGAACGGCACCAGCGAGTCCGTCGTGGACCGGCTCACCCTCACCCCCGAGCGGGTCCGTGCCATCGCCGCCGACGTGCGCGACGTGGCGAAGCTGCCCGACCCGGTCGGCGAGATCGTCCGGGGCAACACCCTGCCCAACGGCATCGACCTGCGCCAGGTCCGCGTCCCCCTCGGTGTCGTCGGCATCATCTACGAGGCCCGCCCGAACGTCACCGTCGACGCCGCCGCGCTCTGCCTGAAGTCCGGCAACGCCGTCCTGCTGCGCGGCTCCGCCTCCGCCTACGAGTCCAACACCGCCCTGGTCCGGGTCGTCCGGGACGCCGTCGGGGGCGCCGGGCTGCCCGCCGACGCCGTGCAGCTCGTGCCGGGGGAGAGCCGGGAGAGCGTGCGCGAGCTGATGCGTGCCCGCGGTCTGGTCGACGTGCTCATCCCCCGCGGCGGCGCCTCCCTGATCCGGACGGTGGTCAGCGAGTCCACGGTGCCCGTCATCGAGACCGGCACCGGCAACTGCCACGTCTACGTCGACGCCGAAGCCGACATCGACATGGCCGTCGACATCCTGGTCAACTCCAAGGCCCAGCGGGTCAGCGTCTGCAACGCCGCCGAGACCCTGCTGGTCCACCAGGACATCGCCGCCGCCTTCCTGCCCCGGGCCCTGGAGGCGCTGGCCGACGCCGGGGTCACCGTGCACGCCGACCCGCGCGTCCTGGCCCACGCCGAGGGCACGAGGGCGACCGTGGTGGAGGCCGTGCCGGAGGACTGGGAGACCGAGTACCTGTCGTACGACATCGCCGCCGCCGTGGTGGACTCCCTCGACAAGGCCGTCGAGCACATCCGGCTGTGGAGCTCCGGCCACACCGAGGCGATCGTCACCACCAGTCAGCAGGCGGCCCGGCGCTTCACCCGTCTGGTGGACTCCGCCACGGTCGCCGTGAACGCCTCCACCCGCTTCACCGACGGCGGCCAGTTCGGCTTCGGCGCGGAGATCGGCATCTCCACCCAGAAGCTGCACGCCCGTGGCCCCATGGGCCTCCCGGAGCTGACCAGCACCAAGTACATCGTCACCGGTGACGGCCACCTGCGCCCCTGAGTGTGCGGGCATCTCCACGAAGCGGCCACGGGACGGCGGACGAATTTCTGTACCGTCTGCCCAAATTGACCCCCCAGGTCTACTCTGGACCCGTGCCGGAGGACGTGGGGGGCGCGCCGTTTCCCGACGGCTGGGAGCCCGACGACGACCACGACCGCGGAAGGCCGGACGAAGAGTTCGCCTCCGTGGTGTTCGACGCGGCCTTCGTCGCCGCAGCCACCGTCCACGAGCCCACCGCCGTGGAGCGCCTCCTCGCCGCCGCCGAGGCGAGAGCCGAGGCTGCCGAGACCGACGCCCGCCGCACCCACGCCCCCGCCGACCCCTACGACGAGGGCTACGGCCCAGACGGCACCGGTTTCGGCCACGACCTCGACGACGACCTC
The DNA here is from genome assembly GCF_053596035.1 of Streptomyces sp. NPDC001781. Taxonomy (NCBI): domain Bacteria; kingdom Bacillati; phylum Actinomycetota; class Actinomycetes; order Kitasatosporales; family Streptomycetaceae; genus Streptomyces; species Streptomyces sp. NPDC001781. Next base: position 17,117 of record NZ_JBSFFI010000029.1, read on the forward strand.
GACGGCCGCTACGCCCACGACGGCCACGAGAGCCCCCTCGCGGGGCTGCGCTGGCACCGCCCCGTGGCCTGGCTGCTCGCCGTGGTGATGGGCGTCGGCATGGTCGCGCTTGCCTTCGCCGCCGTCTACCGGGGCGCCTCCGCCGGCAACCGCGACCGGGTGCCCGCCCCCGCCTCCACCGGCCTCGGCCGGGACGGCGCGGCCGTCCCCTCCCTCACCGCCGAGCAGTCCCGCCCGGCCGTCCCCGCGGTTCCGCCCACGCGCTGACCTCGCCCGACGCTCTTGGTGGGAACCTGACAGAAGTTGTCGCGTACCGGCGCGTTTACCCGAGGCCGCCGCGACCTACCCTGAAGGTATGGGCGGGCCTGGAGACCCACCGGACGGCACCCCCGAGGGCGCCCCCGGCGGTGCCGAGGACGAGTACCGATCCGTCGTGTTCGACGAGTCGTTCGTGCGTGCTGCCCGCCTCCAGGAGTCCTCCGCCCACGAGCGCGTCAGCGACCACGCCCCCGCCGTACGCCGCCGCCCGCCCCTGCGCCGGGGCATCAGCAGGCAGGTGATGGTGCTCCTGCTGCTGCTCGCCGTGGCCTTCGGCACCGCGGTCTTCATGGGCTTCCGTCACCCGTACGGCGCAACCCCCGTCAGGAGATCCACCGAGCCGCTGCGCATGAGCGTCGTCCCCCTCGCCCCACGCGGCCCGGTGCCCGGCGCGCCCGACGCCGGCACGCTGTACGCCCGCAGCCCGGCCACCCGGTTCGCGGTGGGCCTCGCCGGCATCCCGCTGCCCCCCTCCCAGCCCACCGCGCACTTCTCCGACAGCCAGGTCCTCGCGGCCCTCGACACCGCCCGCAAGTACGTCCTGCACTCCGCGCTCGACCCCGACGTGCTCACCGGCCGCCAGGTACGCCCCGTACGGGCCCTGATCGCCGCCGACCAGCTCGACCAGTTCGACCGGAGCATGAACGCCCCCACCGCCGACGGCAGGCACGCGCCCACCGGCTGGATGGTCCGCTTCGACCCCGCCCGCACCGCCCTCGCCGACGACGACATCCGCACCCGGGGCGCCCTGACGGTGACCGAGTCCGACCCCGCCACCCTCCAGGTCGTGGCCGACGGCACCTTCGTCTACGCCCTGCGCGCCGCCGGCACCGAGGGAAGGACCCCGGTGTCCCTGTTCACCGTGCGCCGCGAGCTGACCTTCCGCTTCGACCGCGAAGCCCTGCGCATCGGCCAGACCCGGCTGACCGTCTCCAGCACCGAGGCGGGCCCGCTCTCCTGCGCCGGGGACACCACCGCCTACCTGCGGCCCCTGCTGGCCGGCGAGCACGCCAAGCCGGGCGGGCCTCCCGGCACCGACCCCTACGGGACCGCCGCGCCCTCCCTGTGCGGCACACTCGCCGACACCGCCCAGCCGCACATGTGAGCGCGGGCGGTCAGCTCCCCGCCGGGGCGTCCTTCGCTTCACCGTCCTGCGGGGGCTGCCCGGTGAAGCCGTCGAAGCCCCGCCGCACCCGGCCGCCCAGGCCGCCCGCGCCGCCCGCGAGGTCCGAGACCAGCTTCATCAGCGGGTCCTTGCTGGTGCGCACCTCGCTCGCGTAACTCGCGGCGGACTGGCGGAAGGACTCACCGACCCGGGCGTCCTTGTCCTCCTCGCGGCGCGGGTAGTGACCGTCCATGATCCGCTGGAAGTCGCGCGAGTCCGCCCACTTCTTCAGCTCGGCCGCCCGGATCGTGGTGAAGGGGTGCGAGCGGGGGAGCACGTTGAGGATCTTCAGTACCGAGTCCCGCAGGTCGCCCCCGGCCTCGTACTCCTCGGCCTGCTCCAGGAACGCGTCCACGTTCATCTCGTGCAGGTGGTTGCCGCCCGCGATCTTCATCAGGCCGCGCATGGACGCCCGCAGGTCCTGGCCCACCAGCAGCCCCGCCCGGTCGGCCGACAGCTCGGACTTGCGGAACCACTCCCGCAGCGCCGTCACGATCGCCATGATCGCCACATTGCCCAGCGGGATCCACGCCACCTTCAGCGCCAGCGAGGTCAGGAACAGCAGCACCGTGCGGTACACCGAGTGACCGGACAGCGCGTGGCCCACCTCGTGGCCCACCACCGCCCGCATCTCCTCCTCGTCCAGCAGCTCCACCAGACCCGTGGTCACCACGATCACCGGCTCGTCGAGCCCGATGCACATCGCGTTCGGCTTCGGGTCCTGCGTCACGTACATCGCCGGGACCCTGTCCAGGTCGAGGATGTAGCAGGCGTCCCGGAGCATGTCACCGAGGTGGCCGAACTGACGGTCGGAGACCCGTACCGAGTCGGACAGGAACAGCAGCTTCAGGCTCCGCTCGGGCAGCAGGCCGCTCAGTGCCTTGAACACCGTGTCGAAACCGGTCAGCTTGCGCAGCGCCACCAGGGCGGAGCGGTCCGCCGGATGCTCGTAGGCGCGCGAGGAGATCCCCGGGAAACGGCTGCGGTGCCTGCCCGGCACGCGCTCCCGGCCGGCCTGCTCGTGGCGGTCGTCGGACATGTCTTCCCCCTGCGTCTCGGAAACCCGCTGCGCCCCCCGGACCGGGCCCAGCCTAGGCGGATATACCGTGGACGGGCAGCACCCCTAAGGAGCCGAGTCATGGAGCACCACCCCGCAGCCGCCTGGCTGACCGAGGCCGCGTCGAGCGCCGTCCAGCAGCAGGGACCGGGCAACCTGCTCCGGATCGTGCTGATCGTCATGGTCGTGGGCTGCGCGCTGACCGGCTTCTTCCTCCTGCGCGGCTACAAGCAGAAGGACGACTGACGTCTCCTCGGGGTTCCCGCCGGGCCCCGCACGCCCCTTTGCCGGAGTCGGCGTGATCGCCGAGGGGGTACCCGCTTACGATGGGCAGACGTCTTTATCCCGCCCACACGCGATAGGTCACGCCGAAGATGAGCCTCCACAGCACCGCTGCCCAGTTGGTCACTCTCGCCGCCGAGGGCGCAGAGCACGGCGGCAACCACAACAGCCTGAACCCCGCGATCACCGGCGGCGGCGCCCTGTTCGTCCTGCTGCTCCTGCTGTGGATCACCACCCGCTTCAACCGCGACCGCTGAGCCCCGGCCGGTCCCCGGCGAGAAGCCGCAGGCCGGGCCGGTAGGGTCTGCACGCATGGGAGAGCACGACATGCCTACCGGTCCGGCGGAGGGCACCGTCGACGAACGGCAACGGGGCACGGCGGACCACGGCCCCGCCCGCACGGGCCGGCGCAGGCTCGGCGTCATGGGCGGCACCTTCGACCCGATCCACCACGGGCACCTCGTCGCGGCCAGTGAGGTCGCCGCCCGGTTCCGGCTGGACGAGGTGGTGTTCGTGCCCACCGGCCAGCCCTGGCAGAAGTCGCACCGGGCCGTCTCCCCGGCGGAGGACCGCTATCTGATGACGGTCATCGCCACCGCGGAGAACCCCCAGTTCTCCGTCAGCCGCATCGACATCGACCGCGGCGGCCCCACCTACACCGTGGACACCCTGCGCGACCTGCGCGCCCTCAACCCCGACACCGACCTGTTCTTCATCACCGGCGCCGACGCCCTCGCCCAGTTGCTCACCTGGCGCGACTCCGAGGAACTCTTCTCCCTCGCCCACTTCGTCGGCGTCACCCGCCCAGGCCACCAGCTGACCGACGCCGGCCTGCCCGCGGGCGGTGTCTCCCTGGTCGAGGTGCCCGCGCTGGCCATCTCCTCCACCGAGTGCCGGGCGAGAGTCGCCAAGGGGGACCCCATCTGGTACATGGTCCCGGACGGGGTCGTCCGCTACATCGACAAGCGCGAGCTGTACCGCGGCGAGTGAGCCGAGAGGGGCACCGGTGAACGACCGATACGAAGCTGGGTACGGCGACGGCAGTCACGGGGGGGACCAGTACGAGATCGTCGGCTACGACGACCACGGCCGCCCGGTGTACCAGCAGGTCCCGTCCGGCGGGCAGCCGCAGCAGCAGACCTACGACCCCTACGGGCGGCAACAGGGCTACCCCCAGGGCGGTTACGGCACCGGGCAGCAGCAGCCCGTACCGTCCGGCCACGACCCCTACGGGAGGGGGAGCGCCCCCTACGACCCGTACGGGACCGCCGCCCACGACCCCGCCCCCGGTCACGACCCCTACGGGCAGGCCGCGACCGGCGCGCAGCAGCCGAGGGTCACCGAGCAGACGGCCTACATCCCGCAGCAGGCGAGGCCCGACGGGGAAGGGAAGACCGCGGCGTCCCCGGCCGAGGGCCAGGAAGCGGGCGAGGACGGGGAGTTCGCGTTCGTCGAGGAGCCGGACGGCGAGTCCGAGGACGTCATCGACTGGCTGAAGTTCACCGAGAACCGCACCGAGCGCCGCGAGGAGGCCCGCCGCCGCGCCCGCAGCCGGATCGTCGCCCTCTGCGTGGTCGCCGCCCTGGTCGTCGCGGCCGGCGCCGGCTACCTCTGGTACGCCGGGAAGCTGCCCGGCCTCTCCTCGTCCGGCACCGCGAACGGCACCACCGCGGCCGCCGGCGCCCAGAAGCGCGACGTGATCGTGGTCCACCTGCACGACACCGGGAAGCGCGGCACCTCCACCGTGCTGCTCGTCGACAACACCACCACCCGGCGCGGCACCACCGTCCTGCTCCCCAACTCCCTCGCGCTGAGCGACGATTCGGGCAGCACCACCACGCTCGCCAAGTCGGTGGACGACGACGGCTCCTCCGGCACCCGCGACCAGCTCGACACGGTCCTCGGCACCGACATCCAGGGCACCTGGCGGCTGGACACGCCCTACCTCCAGAACCTCGTGGAACTGGTCGGCGACATCGAGATCGACACCGACACCGACGTGCCCGACCCGGACGCCGGGAAGAAGGGCGCCGCCCCGCTGGTGCACCAGGGCAAGGCGCAGACCCTCAGCGGCAGGATGGCCGTCGCCTACGCCACCTACCGGGGACCCGGCGAGACCGAGAACGCCCAGCTCAAGCGGTTCGGTGACGTCATGCAGGGTGCGCTGCGCAAGCTGTCGTCAGACCCGTCGGCCGCGACGACCACGGTGCAGACCCTCGCGCAGATCCTCGACCCGCCGCTGACCGACAAGGACCTGGGCACCTTCCTCGCCAGGCTGGCCGACCTCGCCAAGGACGGGAAGTACCGGACGGTTCCGCTGCCCGTGCAGGGCGACGGCACGCTGACCGCCCAGACCAGCGACAGCGTGGTCAGGAACATCCTGGGCGGAGCCGCCAGGAGCCCCGGCGCCGGCACCGCCGTCCGGGTCGCCGTACAGAACGCCACAGGTGCCAGGGACGACACCGAGAAGGCCCGCGTGACCCTGCTGGGCGGCGGCTTCGGCTTCATCGAGGGCGGTACCGCCCCGGGTGCCAGGAGCGCCTCCGAGGTGCTCTACTCCGACCCCGCCGGCAAGCAGAACGCCACCGAGGTCGCCAAGACCCTGGGCCTGCCCGCCGGCTCCGTGACCAAGGGCGCGGTCTCCTCCGGCGCCGACGTCCTCGTCGTTCTCGGCCAGGACTACCGGCCCGCCGCTCCCTGACCGGCCGGGCCCACCCCACGTGCACACCGGAACACGTGGGGTGGGCCCGGCCGCGCGTGAGACCCTTGGAGTCCTGGTGCCACCGGCGGGCGCCCCGCCCCCGGCCGGGCCCACCCGAGTCCTCGCACCCCGCACCCCGTCCTCGAACGAAAGCCGCACAGTGACCGCCACCGACCGTTCCCTCGACCTCATCAACACCGCCGCCCAGGCGGCCGCCGACAAGCTCGCCCACGACGTCATCGCCTACGACGTCAGCGACGTGCTGTCGATCACGGACGCCTTCCTGCTGGCCTCCGCGCCGAACGACCGCCAGGTCCGGGCGATCGTCGACGAGATCGAGGAGCGCCTGCTGAAGGAGCGCGGCGCCAAGCCCGTCCGCCGCGAGGGCGACCGCGAGTCCCGCTGGATCCTGCTCGACTACGTCGACATCGTCGTCCACGTCCAGCACAGCGAGGAGCGCGTGTTCTACGCCCTGGAGCGCCTGTGGAAGGACTGCCCCGAACTGGAGCTTCCCGAGGAGGCCCGCGCCACCCGCGGCAAGGCCGAGGAGCACGCCAAGCTGCACGCGGACGAGGCCGGTGACGAGCCCGGCCAGGAGCGCTGATGAGCGCCACCGGTGAGGTGACCGACCGTACGGGCCCGGGCCGCCGCATCATCCTGTGGCGGCACGGCCAGACCGCGTGGAACGTCGAACGCCGCTTCCAGGGCACCACGGACGTCGAGCTCACCGGGACCGGCATCGCCCAGGCCCGCCGGGCGGCCCGGCAGCTCGCCTCGCTCCGCCCGGACGCGATCATCGCCTCGGACCTCAGGCGCGCCTCGGACACGGCGGGTGAGCTGGCCGCCCTCACCGGCCTCCACGTCGTCCGCGACGAGGCACTGCGCGAGACCTACGCGGGCGTCTGGCAGGGCCTGACGCACGAGGAGATCATCGCCAGGTTCGGCGACGACTACGCCGCATGGAAGCGCGGCGAGCCGGTCCGGCGCGGCGGTGGCGAGCTGGAGACCGAGGTCGCCGACCGGGCCGCCCCCGTCGTGCTGCGGCACACGGAGAAGCTGCCCGAGGACGGCACCCTCGTGGTGGTCAGCCACGGCGGCACCATCCGTACGACCATCGGCCGGCTGCTCGGTCTGGAGTCGCACCACTGGGAGAGTCTCGGCGGGCTGACCAACTGCTGCTGGTCGGTGCTCGGCGAGGGCGCCCGCGGCTGGCGGCTGCTGGAGCACAACGCCGGCACCCTGCCCGAGCCGGTCCTCGGCGACGACGACTGAGCCGCACCGAAGCCCCCCGGCCGGGGCCCCGGGACCCGGATTTCACTTTCCGGCAGGTCACAGGCTAAAGTTCTTCTTGTTCGGCCCGCGGAGCGGGAAGGACGCGAGGGGCTATAGCTCAGTTGGTAGAGCGCCTGCATGGCATGCAGGAGGTCAGGAGTTCAATTCTCCTTAGCTCCACAGATCGGCACTCCTGGTGGGTGCGCAGAGATCGGTGATGAAGATCCCGTCCCCTCGAGGGGCGGGATCTTCTTCTTGTCCCCCGCTCCGGCCGCCCGCTTGAGTCGTTCGCGTTCCAGGGTCGTATACCTCCGGGAACGGTCTTCGCCAGGGGGCGACCGTGTCCGGACCGGTACTGAGGCGTCGCTGACCGTGCAGGCCCGGCCGTGGCAGAATCAGACGGCCGGAAGGGGGCTCGGCCCGACGGGAGGGAGTGGCGATGCCTGCGAGCATCCTTGGAGGTTCCGCGCACGTGGCCCGTGGCCATAGCTGGAGCTGAGCGATGGGTGCACACAGGCGGAAGTGCGACTGGTGCGGGAGCGGCACCCCGATCGTCCGCGACATGGAGCCGATCAACCCCGACTACCAGTACTGGTGCGAGGAATGCGCACGGGCGCTGATCATAAAAGGCGACCCCATCGAGACGTACCGCGAACTCGAGGGGGAGCCGATCTACGGCCGGCTGCTGGAGGAGCACTGCACGCTCAAGCGGTTCTACTCGTTCGTCACGGCATAACGGACATTCCGTCCGCGTCCGTGCCGAGAGTGGGCCGGTGCGGGAACCGATTTGGTGTTCCACCCCCTGGTCCGTGTAAAGTTGGCATCGCCGCCGGGGAAACCGGGCGGAAAACAGCAAGGGGCTATAGCTCAGTTGGTAGAGCGCCTGCATGGCATGCAGGAGGTCAGGAGTTCAATTCTCCTTAGCTCCACAGGAAACGAAGGCGGACCGTCGTAAAGACGGTCCGCCTTCGTCGTGTTGGCGGATCTCGTCGGCGAGCGGGCGGGCCGTCCTCGTCCCGGGCGGCCCGCCCGCTCGCCTCAGCGGCCCAGTGCGCGCCGTCCCCGCCCCTGGGAGACCACCGGGAGGTTCCGGGCGGGCGCCTGGCCGCGGGTGTCCTCCTCGATGCGCAGGGCGAGCGCGGGGCAGCGGCGCACCGCGCGCAGTGCCTTCGCCTCCGCGTAGCGCGGGACCTGGGCCTGGGCGACCGTCGGGAAGCCGTCCGCGCCCAGCTGGAAGACCTCCGGGAGGATGTCCGCGCACAGCCCGTGACCCCGGCACAGCGTCCAGTCGACGTAGATCTTCTGGCGGCTGCCGCCCGAGTCCTCCGGCGCCGCGCCGCCCGTGAGACCGGCGGGGAGCTGGCCGCCCTCGAACAGCGGCAGCACGCCCTCCACGGGGCGTCCGCAGCCGTTGCCGAGGACATGGGCGGCCAGGTCGTCCGTGAACGCCTTGATGGTCGACTCCAGGAACATCGCCGAGCCGTCCGGGTGCGAGCACGCCCCGCGCCGCTTCACGTTCTTGGCGACCTGCTTCAGCGCCTCCAGCGCGGCCGGGCCGCCGCCGTTGATGATGTCCTCCATGCCCCGTGCGGCGGCGGGCAGCCCGAGGTAGCACGGGCCGCACTGCCCGGCGCTCTCGTCGGCCAGCCACTGCGCCACCCGCAGCGACTCGCCCAGCGGGCACGTCTCCTGACTGATCGGCAGGATCGCGCCCGCGCCCAGCGCACCGCCCACCGCCTCCAGCGAGTTGCGGGAGACGACCGCCTCGTTCACCGTCGCCGCGTCGATCCACTTGCCGTGGTACCCGCCGGTCAGCACACCCTGCGGCACCGGCGGGGCGCCCGCCAGCTGGAGGATGTAGCGCAGCGGCACACCCGTGGGGGCCTCGATCACCATGGGGCGGGCGACCGCGCCGGACACCGTCAGCATCACCGTGCCCGGCTCGTCGTACAGACCGGTGTTGCCGTAGCGCTCGGGACCGATGCGGGCGGCGATGGCCAACTGGGCGAAGGTCTCCGCGTTGGAGAGCAGGGTCGGGGCTCCGCCGACGCCGCTCTGCGAGGCGCTGATCTTGCGGCCGGGCGGGATCGCCGGGCCGCCGTCCACCGAGCGGATCAGGGAGGCGGCGGCGCCGGTGACCATGCGCACCGGGTTGCGCTGCACCCAGGCGCGCAGGGCCGAGCGGCGCGAGTTGCTCAGGCCGCGCTCGGCGAGGGCCGCCTCCATCGAGCGCTGGGTGGACTCGCGGGTCACGCCGATCACCAGCGTGCGCGCGCCCATCGCCTCGGCGCACAGCAGCGCGCCGTCCAGGATCAGGTGCGGGGCACGGTTGATCAGCACCGTGTCCTTGCGGCAGGCCGGCTCGTCCTCGCTGCCGTTGACGACCACGACCGGGCGTACGCCCTTCTTGATCGCCGCCTCGGCGACCGCGCGGAGTTTCTTGTGGAAGGGGAAGCCCGCGCCGCCGCGCCCCTTGAGATGGATCTTCTCGGCGAGCTGCGCGAGCTGCTCACCGCCGAGCGGCTCCAGCGGCCCGTGCACCTTCAGGTGCATGGGCAGGTCGAGCCGCTCCACAAGGTCGAAACCCGACGTGAGCTGGGGAAGTCCGACCACGCGGACCTCGGGGACGTCGGGAAGGGCCTCGTTCACCTATGGCCTCCGGAAGGCGTGTTCCAGGGCTCGCCCGAACCCGGCGCGTCGTACCCGGCGCCGGGGACCGCTTCAGAGGCGGGGCCGCTGTTGAACGTTTCGAAGGAGTTGTACGTCCCGTACCGGGCGTTCGTCTCACCGGTGTCGTACACATCACTTCCGCCGTACCCGGGGGCGCCCGGATCGCCATAGGCGGGGATGTTGTATCCGGTGTCCTGCATCGGGTCGTAGGAGGAGGGCGGGGCCTCGCCGACCGGGGGCGGGGACGGCACCGGCCAGCTCGGCCCGGAGCCGGCGGGGTTCACCGTCTGCCGGACGGTGCCCGGGCCGCCCGCGGTGCGGTAGGCGGCGGCGAAGCCGGGGTCCGGGGCGGGGGCGGCCGGGGACTGGTACAGCGGCCCGGAGGGGGTCTCGGGGGCGCGGCGGGGCTCGCGGCGGTTGTCGAACCCGGGCTCCTCGCGGCGGCTCCGGCTCGCCTCCAGGCGGTCCAGGTCGGAGGCGTCGGCGCCGCCGAAGAGGCCGACCACGCGGTCGGCGAGCCGGTGCTTGACCGGGCGCGGGGCGGCGCGCAGCGCCAGGCCGGCCATCACACCCAGCAGGGAGAGGCTGTAGAGGATCACGAAGACCGGCTTGGCCTGGCGGCCCGCGTACAGCCCATGCACCAGTGCCGCGCACCACGCCGGGTAGGCGAGCATGTGCATCGCGCGCCAGCGGGCGGCCACGGGGGCCGGGGTGGCGAAGTTGCTGCGCAGGGCGCCGGTGACGCCGACGAAGACCATCAGCAGGCCGGCCAGGGAGCCCAGGCCGATCAGCCCGCCGCTGCCGGTGACGCCGAGGGAGAAGGGGACCAGGGCCGCGATGAGCTGGGTGTGTTCCAGCGCGATCTTGGTGGTGATGTGCAGCAGCAGGAACGCGATCGAGGCGACCGCCGTCGTCCGGTGCACCGCCTGGCCGATGATCCGCTGACGCGTGTTGAGCAGCACCCGGTCCTGGGCGACCAGGCCCCAGATGACCGAACAGCTCAGCGAGACGAGGGACAGCACGCCCGCGCCGAAGTTCAGGAACTCCTGGAACTGGCTGCCTCCCACCAGCACGACCACCGGTATGAGCAGCAGGACGACAGCGGACGCCACACCGTAGGCCGACCGGCCGGGCTTGGGGAGCGAGCTGTTACTACGACGAGGGTTCATGGGGGCAACTCCGAGCAGTTTCGGGAAGGCGGTCCCGCTGCCGAACTCTAGGTGGAGCCATACCGATCAGTACGAGGATTGAGTTATTGCGTTGTTATCAAAAGACGAATCACCTGCGGCGTCGTCCCTTAGTGACTGTTACGCGAAGTAATCCTTGACCCGGATTCAGATCTGGCGGCCGTACGGACATGTCTCACCTGCATACGCACGCGCGTCGCGGCTTGCTCAAGGGCTGCGGTACCCTAGCGCCATGCGTGCTGTACGCCTTCTGCTTAGCGAGCCGCGCTGATCAGTACCGACCACCGGTCGCACCGGGCGGTCGGCATCGGCGCGGCGTCCCCTCCTGTGTGAGGGGCTTTTTCGTTTCCGCGGGCAGAGACGATCGATGGAGCTTTGAGGATCATGAGCGAGACGAACCCCGCCGCCACCGCTGCCGCGCCGGCGGAGGCCGCGCCGCACCGCTACACGGCCGCCCTCGCGGCCGAGATCGAGGCACGCTGGCAGGACTTCTGGGACCTCGACGGCACCTACGCCGCGCCGAACCCCACCGGTGACCTGGCGGACGACGCCGAGCTGGCGGCGAAGCCCAAGAAGTTCATCATGGACATGTTCCCGTACCCCTCCGGCGCGGGCCTGCACGTCGGTCACCCGCTGGGGTACATCGCCACCGACGTCTACGCCCGCTTCCAGCGCATGACCGGGCACAACGTCCTGCACACCCTGGGCTTCGACGCCTTCGGCCTGCCCGCCGAGCAGTACGCGGTGCAGACCGGCACGCACCCCCGCGTGTCCACCGAGGCCAACATGGAGAACATGAAGGCCCAGCTCCGCCGGCTGGGCCTGGGCCACGACAAGCGCCGTTCGTTCGCCACGATCGACCCGGAGTACTACAAGTGGACCCAGTGGATCTTCGTCCAGATCTTCGACTCCTGGTACGACGACGAGGCGAAGAAGGCCCGCCCCATCTCCGAGCTGGTCGCCCTCTTCGAGTCCGGTGAGCGCCCCGTACCGGGCCACACGCGCGCGTGGAGCGAACTGACCGCCGCCGAGCGCGCCGACGTGCTGGGGGAGTTCCGGCTGGCCTACGCCTCCGACGCGCCGGTCAACTGGTGCCCCGGCCTGGGCACCGTGCTGGCCAACGAGGAGGTCACCGCGGACGGCCGCTCCGAGCGCGGCAACTTCCCCGTCTTCAAGGCCAAGCTGCGCCAGTGGAACATGCGCATCACCGCCTACGCCGACCGCCTGCTGTCGGACCTGGACGGGCTGGACTGGCCCGAGGCCATCAAGCTCCAGCAGCGCAACTGGATCGGCCGCAGCGAGGGCGCCCGTGTCGACTTCCCCGTCGACGGGGAGCGCATCACCGTCTTCACCACCCGCCCCGACACCCTGTTCGGCGCCACCTACATGGTGCTGGCCCCCGAGCACCCGCTGGTGGAGAAGTTCACCCCCGAGGCGTGGCCCGAGGGCACCCGTGAGGCGTGGACCGGCGGCCACGCCACCCCGGCCGAGGCCGTCGCCGCCTACCGCGCGCAGGCCGCGGCCAAGTCCGACGTCGAGCGCCAGGCCGAGGCCAAGGACAAGACCGGCGTCTTCACCGGTGTGTTCGCGGTCAACCCGGTCAACGGCGAGCAGGTCCCGGTCTTCATCGCCGACTACGTCCTCATGGGCTACGGCACCGGCGCCATCATGGCCGTCCCCGCCCACGACACCCGCGACTTCGCGTTCGCCCGCGCCTTCGAGCTGCCGATCCGCTGCGTGGTCGAGCCGACCGACGGCCGCGGCACCGACACCTCCACCTGGGACGACGCCTTCGTCTCCCACGACGCCGAACTGGTGAACTCCGCCGGCGAGTCCGTCACCCTCGACGGCCTGCCCGTCCCCGAGGCCAAGGCCCGCATCACCGAGTGGCTGACCGGGGCCGGCATCGGCGAGGGCACCGTCAACTTCCGGCTGCGCGACTGGCTGTTCAGCCGCCAGCGCTACTGGGGCGAGCCCTTCCCGATCGTCTACGACGAGGACGGCATCGCCCACGCGCTGCCCGAGTCGATGCTCCCGCTGGAGCTGCCCGAGGTCGAGGACTACAGCCCGCGCACCTTCGAGCCCGACGACGCCGACACCCAGCCCGAGACCCCGCTCTCGCGCAACGACGAGTGGGTCCACGTCACCCTGGACCTGGGCGACGGGCGCGGCCCCCGCAAGTACCGCCGCGAGACCAACACCATGCCCAACTGGGCCGGTTCCTGCTGGTACGAGTTCCGCTACCTGGACCCGCACAACGACCGCCGGCTGGTCGACCCGGCCGTCGAGCAGTACTGGATGGGCCCGCGCGAGGGCATGCCGCACGGCGGCGTCGACCTGTACGTCGGCGGCGCCGAGCACGCCGTGCTGCACCTGCTGTACGCCCGCTTCTGGTCCAAGGTCCTCTTCGACCTGGGACACGTCTCGTCCGCCGAGCCGTTCCACAAGCTGTTCAACCAGGGCATGATCCAGGCGTACGTCTACCGCGACAGCCGCGGCATCGCCGTCCCCGCCGCCGAGGTCGAGGAGCGCGACGGCGCCTTCTGGTACCAGGGCGAGAAGGTCTCCCGGCTGCTCGGCAAGATGGGCAAGTCCCTGAAGAACGCCGTCACCCCGGACGAGATCGCCGCCGAGTACGGCGCCGACACCCTGCGCCTGTACGAGATGGCGATGGGCCCCCTGGACGTCTCCCGCCCCTGGGACACCCGCGCGGTGGTCGGCCAGTTCCGGCTGCTCCAGCGGCTGTGGCGCAACATCGTCGACGAGAACACCGGCGCACTCACCGTCACCGACGCCGACCCCGGCGAGGACACCCTGCGCGCCCTGAACAAGGCGATCGACGGCGTGGGCCAGGACCTGGAGGGGCTGCGCTTCAACACGGCCATCGCCAAGGTCACCGAGCTGAACAACCACCTGACCAAGGCGTACGGCAGCGGTGGCGCCCTGCCCCGCACGGTCGCCGAACCGCTGGTGCTGATGATCGCCCCGCTGGCCCCGCACATCGCGGAGGAGCTGTGGCGCAAGCTGGGCCACACCGACTCCGTCGTCCACCACGACTTCCCGGTGGCGGACCCCCGGTACCTGGTCGACGACACCGTGACCTGCGTCGTGCAGATCAAGGGCAAGGTCAAGGCCCGCCTGGAGGTGGCGCCGGACATCTCCGACGAGGAACTGGAGAAGGCCGCGCTGGGGGACGAGAAGGTCGTCGCCGCGCTGGGCGGCGCGCCGATCCGCAAGGTGATCGTGCGGGCCCCGAAGCTGGTGAACATCGTCAGCGGCTGAGAGGACGCGCCCCGCCGGGCGCCCGGTGACCCGGGCGCCCGGCCGCGTGTCGGGGCGATCCCCTACGGGCAGGTTCCGGGTTCCGATGGAACCCGGGGCCTGCCCGGTGCGTTTACCGTGGAGAACGAGGCGGCTCGCGGCCGCGTCCTGAGGAGGAACGCGTCATGGAAGCAGTGATCACCGTGTTCGCCGTGCTCTTCGTGCTGCTCGTCGCCCTCGGCACCTACGCCACGGTGAAGGCGGTCGGCGCCGCCAAGCGCGGCGTGGACCGCACCATCGCCCAGGGCCGCCGCACCGTCGAGGACCACACCCTGCGCGCCAAGTCGCTCAGCCGCCCCGGCCCCGCCGGTGAGATCGCCCAGCTCCGGCTCAGCCTGCGCACCTCCCTGCGCGCCACCCAGGACGCCCTGCACGCGGGGCCGGCCGAGGACGCCTCGCTGAAGGAGTCCCTCGGCCTCTTCGAACGCCTCAGCGTGCACGGCCGAGAGCTGGACGTCGTCCTCAAGCACCTGGAGTCCGAGCCCGACCGCGCCACGCTCACCGCCCGCCTGCCCGAGCTGCGCACCCGCACCGAGCGCATCACCGCCTCCGCCGACTCCCTGCGCTGGGCCGCCCGCGACCGCGCGAGCCGCTTCGCCGAGGACGACCTCGACGCCCTCAGCTCCCAGATCGACATCGAGGCGGGCGCCCTGCGGCACTGGACCACCGCCACGGGCCAGACCACCGCGCCCTGGCCCGAGGCCCCGGCCGCCACCGACGAGGCCGCCGCCCGCCGCCAGACCTGGCCCCAGGAGCCGGCGGCACAGGCCATCAACCCTCCCGCCGCCCGGCCCGCCCACCCCTGGCAGAAGAAGCCGCGCCCGGAGAGCACCACCTGAGGCGGGGCGACCTCCGCCGGGGCTGGACTGCCGTGCCGGAGCTACGGCAGGTAACCTCCAGCTCATGTCCCGCCATGTCGCTATCGTCACCGATTCAACGGCCTACTTGCCGCCGGGGCTGATGGAGCGCCACGGCATCACCTCGGTGCCGCTGACCGTGGTGCTCGGCGACCAGGCGCTCGAAGAGGGCACCGAGATCTCCACCCGCTCCCTGGCCCAGGCCCTGCAGAAGCGGCGCCCGGTCACCACCTCCCGTCCGAGCCCCGAGGAGTTCGCCCGCGCCTACCGCGAGATCGCTGACACCGGCGCCGACGGCATCGTCTCCCTGCACCTCTCCTCCGAGCTGTCCGGCACCTACGACGCGGCCGTACTGGCCGCCCGCGAGGCGCCCGTACCGGTCCGGGTCGTCGACACCGGCATGGTCGCCATGGCCCTCGGCTTCTGCGCCCTGTCCGCCGCCGAGGCCGCGGAGGGCGACGGCACGGTCGACGAGGCGGTGACGGCCGCCGAGAAACGCGCCGCGGGCACCTCCGCCCACTTCTACGTCGACACCCTCGACTACCTCCGCCGGGGCGGCCGCATCGGCACCGCCCAGGCCCTCCTCGGCTCGGCCCTCGCCGTCAAGCCGCTGCTCAGGCTGGAGAACGGGCGGATCGATCTGCTGGAGAAGGTGCGTACGGCGTCGAAGGCGATCGCACGGCTGGAGGAGATCGTGGCGGAGCGGGCGGCCGGGGCGGAGGTGGACATCGCCGTCCACCATCTGTCCGCGCCCGAACGCGCCGCGGCGTTGGCGGACCGGCTGCGGGAACGGGTGCCGGGACTGGCGGAGTTGCATGTCAGCGAGGTGGGTGCGGTGATCGGGGCGCACACCGGCCCCGGTCTGCTGGGGGTAGTGGTCTCCCCGCGTTGAGGAATGCCCGCGGCGCCCGGAGCCGGCCCGACGGGTCGTCCAGGGCGGCCGTCCGCCCGTGCGGGTGACGGAGTTGTCCACAACCAGGCTCCTCTCCACGGAAATCGACCAAGATCCACTTTTTCCGACGGGGTGTCCGATCCTCGGTTCATGACACTTCGACCACTGCCCCGAGCGGCCACCATGACCAGCGGTCCCGGCAGGGGGCCTTCCTCCGACAGCCGTGTGCGGTGCCGGCCTTCCCCCGGGCGGGGGCGCGGCCGGCACCGGGCGCCGGTGCCCGGGGAGGAGGCGCGCCGCCGGGCCGGGCAGTTGTTCGGCGAGGCTCCGGGCGAGTCGGGAAGTGGGCCGCCGGGGGGCCTGGACGCCGGGGTCGCGGGTGCCGGTTCCGGCTGGCGGGAGCGGGCCGGGCTCGCGCTGCGGGACCGGGTGCCGACGTGGGTGCAGGCGCGGTGCGCGGTGGAGCGGCGAGGGGTCCTGGCGCTCGGGGTGGTGCTGGCGCTGGCCGTCGTGCTCGCCGGGCAGCACTTCTGGGCGGGGCGTACGGAGAGCGTGAGCGCGCCGCAGGTGGTGCGGGAGTCTCCGGTGCGGGAGAAGGAGGCGGAGGGGCCGGAGCGGCCGGCGGCCGTGCCCGCCTCCGCTTCGCCGGGTGGGCAGATCGTGGTCGACGTCAGCGGGAAGGTGCGTGATCCGGGGATCCGGCGGCTGCCGTCGGGGTCGCGGGTGGCGGACGCGTTGCGGGCTGCCGGGGGAGTGCGGCCGGGGGTGCGGGCGGAGGGGCTGAACCGGGCCCGGTTCCTGGTGGACGGAGAGCAGATCGTGGTGGGGGCGCCGGGTGCTCCGCCTCCGGTGGGTGCGGGTGCGGGTGCGGGTGCGGTGCCGCAGGCCGGTGGGGGGCCGTCGGCTCCCGTCTCGCTCGGTACGGCGACGGTCGAGCAGCTCGACACGCTGCCCGGCGTGGGACCGGTGCTGGCTCAGCGCATCGTCGACTACCGCACCCAGCACGGCGGTTTCCGCTCGGTGGACGAACTGCGCCAGGTGGACGGCATCGGTGACCGGCGCTTCTCGGACCTCCGCGCCCGGGTCGGGCCGTGACCGCCGAGTCCGGCCCCGGGGGGAAGGGCGACTCCCATCCCCGTCAGGAGGGCCCGGTCGACCTGCGGCTGGCAGGGCCCGCGCTCGCCGCGTGGGCAACGGCGGCGCTGGTACTGGACGTTCCGCCGGCCTGGAGCCTGAGCGTGGCGGCCGTCTGCCTCGCCGGCGGGGTCGCGCTGCTCCGCGCGCATCCCGGCCGGTGCCGCGTTCCGGTCGCCGCGGTGCTGCTCTGTGTCGCCGCGTCCGCCGTTTCGGCGGGGCTGCACGGGGCCGACGTACGGCGCGGCCCGGTGCCGGAGGTGGCGCGGAGGTACGGCACGGTGGCGGTCGAGGTGGAGCTGACCGGCGACCCGTGGCTGAGCAGGCCCCGGGTGCGGGGGGATCATGCGGCGCCGGTGGGGGTGCTGGCCCGGGGTGAGGTGCGGAGGGTGGGGGAGGAGGGGGTGGGGGGAGGGGAGGGGGCCCTCACCAGAAGTCCCGTACTCCTCGTCGTGGACGCGGACGTACCGGCGCCCGGAGCGCGAGGCGGCGGGTCCGGGGCACGGGCGGGCTGGCTCCGCCTGCTCCCCACCACCCGGCTCCGCCTGACAGCTCGGCTCGCACCCCCCACGACGGCCGGCGACCGCACCGCCGCCGTCCTGCGCGTACGGAACTGGCCGCCTCCGGAAATCGTCTCGGGCCCGACCGCACCGCAGCGCCTGGCGGGCCGCCTCCGAGCCGGCCTACGGCAAGCGACCGAGGAACTGCCCGCGGACGCACGGGCGCTGCTGCCCGGCCTCGTCGTCGGCGACACCTCCCGCATCAGCCCCGAACTGGACGAGGCCTTCAAGGCGACCGATCTGGCGCACACCCTGGCCGTCTCCGGAAGCAACCTCACCATCCTGCTCGCCCTCCTCATCGGCCCACCCGGCATGGCCGGCCTCGCCGAACGCCGGGGCGTCGCCCCCTTCCTGGGCCTCTCCCTCAGAACCACCGCCCTGATGGCGGGCGCGCTGACCGTGGCGTTCGTGATCGTGTGCCGTCCCGACCCCAGCGTGCTGCGGGCGGCGGCGTGCGGTTCGGTCGCCCTGCTGGCCCTGGCGACCGGCCGCCGCAGATCGCTCGTACCGGCGCTGGCCACGGCCGCGCTCCTGCTCGTCCTGTACGACCCCTGGCTGAGCCGGAGCTACGGCTTCGTCCTCTCGGTCCTGGCGACCGGCGCGCTGCTTCTGCTGGCGCCGCGCTGGAGCGAGGCGCTGCTGCGGCGCGGGGTGCCCGCCCGGCTCGCGGAGGGGCTGGCGGCGGCCGCGGCGGCCCAGGCGGCCTGCGCGCCGGTCGTGGCGGTGCTGTCGGCGCGGGTGAGCCTGGTGGCGGTGCCGTGCAACCTGCTGGTCGAGCCGGCCGTGGCTCCCGCGACCGTCCTCGGGTTCGCGGCGCTGGCCGCGGCACCGACGGCGATGCCGTTGGCCAAAATGCTGGCCCGGTGCGCGGGTTGGCCCGCCGGATGGATCGCCACCGTCGCCCGTACCGGCGCGGCCCAGCCCGGTGCGGGCGTGGACTGGCCCGGCAGCTGGCCGGGAGCGCTGCTGCTGGCCGCCGTCACCGTGGCCCTCGCCCTCCTCGGCCGGCGCCTGATCCGGCACCCCTGGTGGTGCGGCGCGCTCGCCCTGCTCCTGCTGCTGGTGGTCGTACGCCCCGCCCCGCTGACCCGCGCGGTCACCGGCTGGCCCCCGCCCGACTGGCGGTTCGCCATGTGCGACGTCGGCCAGGGCGACGCCACCGTACTGTCCGCCGGACCCGGTACCGCTGTCGTGGTGGACGCGGGCCCCGATCCGGCATTGGTCGACCGCTGCCTGCGCGAGCTGGGCATCACCCGCATCCCCCTGGTCGTCCTGACCCACTTCCACGCCGACCACGTGGGAGGGCTCTCCGGGGTGCTGCGCGGCCGCTCGGTGGCCGCGATCGAGACCACGGGGTTCGCCGAGCCAGCCGACCAGGCCGAGTCCGTGCGCCGCGAGGCGGCCACCCACCACATCCCTCTCACCACGGCGGCGGCGGGAGAGGAACGCCGAGTCGGCCCGCTGACCTGGCGCGTCCTGTGGCCGCAGGCGGACGCACCGGCGCCCCCGGACGGCCCGAACGACGCCAGCATCACCCTCCTGGTCCACACCGCCGGTCTCCGTCTGCTGCTCCTCGGCGACCTGGAACCCCCCGCCCAGCAGGAACTGCTCCGCACGCCCCGGGCAGCCGACCTGTCCCGAGTGGACGTCCTGAAGGTCGCCCACCACGGCTCCGCCTACCAGGACCCCGCCCTCCTCCACCTCGCCGCCCCTCGCGTGGCCCTCATCTCCTGCGGCACCGGCAACCCGTACGGTCACCCTGCCCCCACGACCCTGGCCGCCCTTCGCTCCACCGGGGCCGCGGTCCTGCGCACGGACCGGGACGGGGCGCTCGCCCTCACGGGGACGGGGGGACCGCACGGCGGGATGAAGGTGATGCGGGACTGAACGCCCCACCACCCCCCACACTGGCCCCATGAACTCCACCTGGACCGGCGCCTATCTCCGGCGCCTCGGCGCGCAGCGCCCCTCGTACGCCGGCACCGAAGCCCTGCGGGACCTGCACCTGCGCCACCTGCGGGCCGTGCCCTTCGAGAACCTCTCGATACACCTGGGCGAGCCCGTCGTCCTGGAAGAGGGAGCACTGCTGGACAAGGTGGCCGCGCGCGGCCGGGGCGGCTTCTGCTACGAACTCAACGGTGCTTTCGGCCTGTTGCTGGCCTCCCTCGGTTACGAGGTCCAGTACCTGGCGGGCCGGGTCCACGGGGACGACGGACGGCTCGGTATCCCCTACGACCACCTGGCCCTGCGGGTCAGGACGGCGGACGGCGGCGATCTGATCGCCGACGTGGGGTTCGGGGCGCACAGCCACGGCCCGTTGGGCATCGGGGAGCGGGGCGACCAGGCGGACCCCGGCGGGACCTTCCGGGTGGTGGAGGCCGGCGAGGACCTGGACGTGCTCCTGGACGGCAGGCCGCAGTACCGCCTGGAGACCCGCCCCCGCGCGCTCCCCGACTTCCGCGCCGGAGCCTGGTGGCACTCGACCTCGCCGGAGTCGCACTTCACCCGGTCCCTGGTGTGCTCGCGGATCACGGAGGACGGCGGGCGGATCACGCTCGGCGGGCGGACGCTGACGACGACGGACGCCCACGGGCACCGGACGGTGGACGAGCTGGGAACCGACGACGAGGTGCTCGCGGTGTACCGCGACGGGTTCGGGATCGAGCTGGGCGAGGTCCCCACGATCCGGGATGGTCAATTCGGGTGACTTCCGGCACAGGCGCCGTACTCCCGTGATGTGGGACCGTTTTGCTCGAAATCCGCATCAGTGATCGAATGAATTTTCGTCAGTACGGGATGCCGAGGCGCCGAGAGGCGCACAGGAACCGCGTACACGTCCGGCCGGTGGCTGGAGAAGCGAACGGACCGGGTCCACCGGGCGAGTCCACCGGCGGCGGTCCGCACCCCGGCCGACGCGGGCGTGCTGAGCTGCCGGGTGCTCGACCCGGTCAACCAGCCGGTCGCCGCGGCGGAGTTCACCGTCAGCGACAGCCCCGGGCCGCAAGGTGGTCACCGGCGGCACCGATCCGTACGGCTCCTTCCTGGCGACCGTCCCGGCCGGCGAGTACCGGCTCGCGGTGTCCGCCGAGGGGTACACGCCCTACCGCGCCACGGCCATGGTCGCGGAGAACTCCCTCGCCTCGCTCGGGGACGTGACCCTCCAGATGGCGCCCTTGGCCGGGCCCCCGACGCGCGGCGACCGGGACGTCGACCCCGTCCACTCCCCCATCGTCTTCACCGCCCGGCACATCGGACCGGCCCGTGTCCACGGCCGGTTCAACTCCCTCGCGGGCGCGGTACGGATCGCCGACCGGGTCGAGAACTCGGCGATGCACGTGGTGATCGACGCGGCCTCCATCGACACCGGTTCCGGATGCGTGACGACCACCTGCGCTCGCCCGACTTCCTCGACGTGGGGCGGTACCCGACGCTGGAGTTCCACAGCGAACGGTTCGTCCGCCGGGGCGGCAGCCGCCGGGCCGTCACCGGCGCGCTCTCGCTGCACGGCGTGACCCGCACCGTCACCCTCGACACCGACCACCTCGGCCTCGGCCTCGGCATGGAGGGCGAGACTCGCGCCGCCTGCCGCGCCACCACCGAACTCCACCGCGACGACCACACGATCAACTGGCAGACCTTGCTGGCCCGTGGCATCGCGGCGATCGGACCGAGCATCCGGGGCGACCTGGACGTGCAGATCGTGCCGCGCGTCCTCGCACGCTGAACGCGCCCCCGGGCCGAGTGAGCGCACCGGGCCGGGCCTCCCGCCGGCCCGGCCTCCGCGACGCCCACCCCGCGTCCCCGCCTCCGCCCCGTACCGGACAATGGCCGCGTGAGCGATGTGAGACATGTGCTGGTGCTGCCCGACCGTGACGCCGCCGAGGAGGCGGCCGAGGCGCTCGGGGCGCGGTTCGGCGTCGGCGAGGAGCCCCGGCTGGTACGGGACGCGCTGGCCGGCGAGGACGACGCGGAGGACGCCCAGTGGCTGCTGCTCCTGCGCGACGAGGCGGCCCGGCTGGACCCCGCCGAGCTGGACGCCTTCGCGGCCGAGTGGGAGGGCTGGCGGGAGGAGCCGTAAGCCCGCGCCCCGCGCCTCCGTGCCCTGCGCCTCCGCGCCCCTGACCCCCGCCTCGGGGTCCGCTCAGGGACCGGCCGGGGTGCATGCCCGGTTGGTTGTCCGTGCCGCGTGGGATGCTGTCAGTGATGGCAAGAAAGACTGCGAACGACGACCCTCTCGCCCCGGTGACCCTTGCCGTGGGCCAGGAGGACCTCCTGCTCGACCGTGCCGTGCGGGAGGTGGTGGCCGCCGCCAGGGCCGCCGACGCCGACACGGACGTACGCGACCTCACCCCGGACCAGTTGCAGCCCGGCACCCTCGCCGAGCTGACCAGTCCCTCGCTCTTCGCCGAGCGCAAAGTCGTGGTCGTACGCAACGCACAGGATCTCTCCGCCGACACGGTCAAGGACGTCAAGGCGTACCTCGGCTCGCCCGCCGAGGAGATCACGCTCGTCCTGCTGCACGCGGGTGGTGCGAAGGGCAAGGGACTGCTGGACGCTGCCCGTAAGGCGGGCGCCCGCGAGATCGCCTGCCCGAAGATGACCAAGCCGGCGGACCGGCTGGCGTTCGTGAGGGGGGAGTTCCGGGAGTTCGGGCGGTCCGCGACGCCCGAGGCGTGCCAGTCGCTGGTCGACGCGATCGGCAGCGACCTGCGCGAGCTGGCCTCCGCGGCGGCCCAGCTCGTCGCCGACGTCGAGGGCACGATCGACGAGGCCGTGGTCGGCCGCTACTACACGGGCCGGGCCGAGGCGTCGAGCTTCACCGTCGCCGACCGGGCGGTGGAGGGGCGTACGGCGGAGGCGCTGGAGGCGCTGCGCTGGTCGCTGTCGACCGGAGTGGCACCCGTGCTGATCACCAGTGCGCTGGCCCAGGGCGTGCGGGCCATCGGCAAGCTGTCCTCGGCGCGCGGCGGCCGGCCGGCCGATCTCGCCCGTGAGCTGGGGATGCCGCCGTGGAAGATCGACCGGGTCCGGCAGCAGATGCGGGGCTGGACGCCGGACGGGGTGTCCGTGGCGCTGCGCGCGGTCGCCGAGGCCGACGCGGGCGTCAAGGGCGGCAGTGACGACCCGGAGTACGCGCTGGAGAAGGCGGTCGTGACCATCGCGAGGGCGGCCCGCTCCCGGGGGCGGGCGTAGGGCCTCTCGTTCGGATCATGCCGGGCTCGCGGGGGCCGGTGCCGCCCCCGCGGCGTTGCCGTCGACCGAAAGACCCGGACGGAACAAGCCTCAGGCCCCGGTGCCTCCCTGGGAAGGAGAGGCACCGGGGCCTGAGGACCAAGATGGTGAAGCCACACCCGCGTGGCGAACGCAGGCCGCGTGCGGCTTCGGGATGCCGGACGGGAGCGGATAGAGAGGGCCCGCTCGTGAGTCCCTCCGGCGGTCAGATCAGAGGGAGGTTCAGCCCTTGAGGTCCGCGACCTTGGCCGAGAGCGCCGACTTCTTGTTGGCGGCCTGGTTCTTGTGGATGACGCCCTTCGAGACGGCCTTGTCGAGCTGACGCGCGGCAGCGCGCTGGTACTCGGTGGCCTTCTCGACGTCACCCGCGGCAGCGGCCTCGCGGGCCTTGCGGATCGCGGTCTTCAGGGAGGACTTGACGGCCTTGTTGCGCAGCCGAGCCTTCTCGTTGGTCTTGATCCGCTTGATCTGGGACTTGATGTTCGCCACGAAAGGAGCCTTTACAGGTTCAGGCACGGGCCCGTGAAAGGTCCCGTACCGGTGATCCAGAAATTTGTCGTCGCGCCTCGCGCTGAGAGGGCATGAGGCACAGCGCTCTACAGTACCAGCGGCCCCGGCGGCGGCCCAAAACGCTTCCCGGTCGTTCCCCGTGGGACCATGGAAGCTACGTATCGATCCGACCCGAGGCATAAGGCGCCTCAAGAGACAGGACCCTGCGTGCCCGCGACCCCTAACAACGTGCCCGAGCCGAGCCGTACCGCCCCGGCGCTGATCCGCAACTTCTGCATCATCGCGCACATCGACCACGGCAAGTCCACGCTCGCCGACCGGATGCTCCAGCTCACCGGCGTCGTCGAGCAGCGGCAGATGCGTGCTCAGTACCTCGACCGGATGGACATCGAGCGCGAGCGCGGCATCACGATCAAGTCCCAGGCGGTGCGTCTGCCCTGGGCCCCGACCGAGGGCCCCGACCAGGGCACGACGCACATCCTCAACATGATCGACACGCCGGGCCACGTCGACTTCACCTATGAGGTCTCGCGGTCGCTGGCGGCGTGCGAGGGAACCGTCCTCCTTGTCGACGCCGCCCAGGGCATCGAGGCGCAGACCCTCGCCAACCTGTACCTGGCGATGGAGAACGACCTCAAGATCATCCCGGTGCTGAACAAGATCGACCTTCCGGCCGCTCAGCCGGAGAAGTTCGCCGAGGAGCTGGCGAACCTGGTCGGCTGCGACCCCGACGACGTGCTGAAGGTCTCCGCGAAGACCGGCCTCGGCGTCGACGCGCTGCTGAACAAGGTCGTCAAGGAGATCCCGGCCCCGGTCGGCGACGCTGATGCCCCGGCCCGCGCGATGATCTTCGACTCGGTCTACGACTCCTACCGCGGTGTCGTGACGTACGTGCGTGTCATCGACGGCCAGCTCAACAAGCGTGAGCGCATCCGGATGATGTCCACCGGCGCCACCCACGAGCTGCTGGAGATCGGCGTCAGCTCGCCGGAGATGCTCCCGGCCGACGGCCTCGGCGTCGGCGAGGTGGGCTACCTGATCACCGGTGTGAAGGACGTCCGCCAGTCCAAGGTCGGTGACACCGTCACCAGCCAGGCCAAGGGCGCCACCGAGGCGCTCGGCGGCTACAAGGACCCGAAGCCGATGGTCTTCTCCGGCCTGTACCCGCTGGACGGCTCCGACTACCCCGAGCTGCGCGAGGCGCTGGACAAGCTCCAGCTCAACGACGCCGCCCTGGTCTACGAGCCGGAGACCTCCGCCGCCCTCGGCTTCGGTTTCCGCGTCGGCTTCCTCGGCCTGCTGCACCTGGACGTGATCCGGGAGCGGCTGGAGCGCGAGTTCGGACTCGACCTCATCGCCACCGCGCCCAACGTGGTCTACCGCGTGGTCATGGAGGACGGCACCGAGCACACGGTGACCAACCCGAGCGAGTTCCCCGAGGGCAAGATCGCCGACGTGTACGAGCCGGTCGTGCGCGCCACGATCCTCGCGCCCTCCGAGTTCATCGGCTCGATCATGGAGCTGTGCCAGACCCGGCGCGGCACCCTGCTCGGCATGGACTACCTCTCCGAGGACCGGGTCGAGATCCGCTACACGCTGCCGCTCGCGGAGATCGTCTTCGACTTCTTCGACCAGCTCAAGTCCAAGACCCGCGGCTACGCCTCCCTGGACTACGAGCCCACGGGCGAGCAGAGCAGCTCCCTGGTCAAGGTCGACATCCTGCTGCACGGCGACAAGGTGGACGCCTTCTCGGCGGTCACCCACAAGGACCAGGCGTACGCCTACGGTGTCCGGCTCGTCGCAAAGCTGCGCGAGCTGATCCCGCGGCAGGCGTTCGAGGTGCCGATCCAGGCCGCCATCGGTTCGCGGGTCATCGCCCGCGAGACCATCCGCGCCATCCGCAAGGACGTCCTCGCCAAGTGCTACGGCGGTGACATCTCCCGTAAGCGGAAGCTGCTGGAGAAGCAGAAGGAGGGCAAGAAGCGGATGAAGATGGTGGGTTCCGTGGAAGTTCCCCAGGAGGCGTTCATCGCGGTGCTCTCCAGCGACGACGGCGCCGGAAGCTCGGGCAAGGGCAAGAAGTAGCCCGGGACCGCGCCGCGCCCGCGGAGTGAAACGGGCAAAATGGGGCCCGCCGTACACGCGTACGGCGGGCCCCCGCTCGTCCGGGGGGCCGCCGGGAGGCCGATCCTGAGGGGATTCCCGCGTGAAGTCACAGGCCGTGGCCTCTTACGCGGTGGCCGGTCGCCCCTTACCCTGATCCCTGCTCGCTAGTTACTCGCGGGTTAAACAACAGCTTCGAACCAGTGAGTCCACCCAGCCGCACCGAGTCAGCCGCACCGTCGCGGGCCCCGGAGGATGTCGTGAGCGACACACAGACCCTGATCGAGAACCGTCCGCCGTCCGTGGCCGCCCTCTTCCTGGAGCGCGTGGCGGCCACCCCGGACGCCGAGGCCTACCGGTACCCGGTCCCCGCGGCCTCCGGTGAGGGCCCCGACGAGTGGCGGTCGCTGACCTGGGCCCAGGCGGCGGAGCGGGTCTACGCGATCGCGGCCGGCCTGATCGAGCTGGGGATCGAGTCCGAGCAGCGGGTGGCGCTCGCCTCCTCGACCCGGGTCGAGTGGATCCTGGCCGACCTCGGCATCATGTGCGCGGGCGGCGCCACCACCACCGTCTATCCGCAGACCAACGCCGACGAGTCGGCGTTCATCCTGTCCGACTCCGAGAGCCGGGTGCTGATCGCGGAGGACGCGGCCCAGGTCGCCAAGGCGCTGGAGCGGCGGTCCGAGCTGCCCGCGCTGACCAAGGTCGTCGTGATCGACCCGGCGGGCGCCGAGACGGGCGACTGGGTGATCACCCTCGCCGAGCTGGAGCAGCGCGGCACCGCCTACCTGGAGCAGCACCCCGAGCTGATCAAGGAGCGGGTCGGCGCGATCACCCGCGAGCAGCTCGCCACCCTCATCTACACCTCCGGCACCACCGGCCGCCCCAAGGGCGTGCGGCTGCCGCACGACAACTGGGCCTACATGGCGCGCGCCATCGGCTCGACCGACCTGGTCACCACCGACGACGTGCAGTACCTCTGGCTGCCGCTCGCCCACGTCTTCGGCAAGGTGCTCACCTCCGGCCAGATCGAGGTCGGCCACGTCACCGCGGTCGACGGCCGGGTGGACAAGATCATCGAGAACCTGCCCGTGGTCCGGCCGACCTACATGGCCGCCGTGCCGCGCATCTTCGAGAAGGTCTACAACGGCGTCGCCGCCAAGGCCCGCGAGGGCGGCGCGGCCAAGTACAGGATCTTCCAGTGGGCCGCCGAGGTCGCCCGCGAGTACGCCAAGGCGTCCCAGGACAGCTTCCGCCGCACCGGCACCCCGTCCGTGCCGTTCGCGCTGGCCGCCAAGCACAAGGCCGCCGACGCCCTGGTCTACGGCAAGCTGCGCGAGGCGTTCGGCGGCAGGCTGCGCGCCTGCGTCTCCGGCGCCTCCGCGCTCAGCCCCGAGATCGGCTACTTCTTCGCCGGCGCCGGCATCCACATCCTGGAGGGGTACGGGCTCACCGAGACCTCCGCCGCCTCCTTCGTGAACCCCGGCGAGGCGTACCGCACCGGCACGGTCGGCAAGCCGCTGCCCGGCTGCGAGGTGCGCATCGCGGACGACGGCGAGATCCTGCTGCGCGGCCCCGGCGTCATGGAGGGCTACCACCGGCAGCCCGAGAAGACCGCCGAGGTGCTGGAGTCCGACGGCTGGTTCCACACCGGTGACATCGGCGAGCTGTCCGCCGACGGCTATCTGCGCATCACCGACCGCAAGAAGGACCTCATCAAGACCTCCGGCGGCAAGTACGTGGCGCCCGCCGAGGTCGAGGGCCAGTTCAAGGCGGTCTGCCCCTACGTCTCCAACATCCTGGTGCACGGCGCCGACCGGAACTACTGCACCGCCCTCATCGCGCTCGACGAGCCCGCGATCCTCCAGTGGGCCGCCGAGAACGGCCTGGAGGGCAGGCCCTACGCCGAGGTGGTGGCCGCGCCGCAGACCGTGGAGCTGGTCGACGGGTTCGTGAAGCAGCTCAACGAGGGCCTGCAGCGCTGGCAGACCATCAAGAAGTTCCGGCTGCTGCCGCGCGACCTGGACGTGGAGCACGGTGAGATCACGCCGAGCCTGAAGCTGAAGCGGCCCGTGGTCGAGCGGGAGTACCGGGGCCTGATCGACGAGATGTACAACGGGACCCGCGAGGCCTGAGCGGTCGCCGCCGGGGTGTCTTTTCGGCCGCCCCGGCGGGTTCTCTTTCGGCCATGACCGGAATTGACCGTGTTCTGGCCGGGCGGTGACTCAGTTCGCCGCCGCGGGCGTTCACTTCGGTGACTCGGTGCTTATGCGTCCCGTCTTTCTGTCACCCTGGCCGCATGGACATGGCGGCCATACCCGTGCAGCGGGCGGGCGGCGCCGGGGCGGACGAGGCACCGGCGCCCTTCGGCGCGCGTCCGCTCGCCGAAGGCGGGGCCACCCTCCCCGGCAGCCCCGCCGCCCCCGGATCGGCCCGCGCCCTGGTCCGCGCCGCGTTCACCGACTGGGCCGCCCTCGGCCTCACCGAACCCGGCGGCGCCACCCGGCTCGAAGAGGACGCCACCGCCGTCGTCAGCGAACTCGTCACCAACGCCGTCGTCCACGCCGGGACCGAGATCCAGGTCGACTGGCGGCTGGAGGAGAGCGGCGCCCTCGTGGTGGAGGTCCACGACCACCACCCCGCCCGCGCCCCGCGGGACCCCGCCGACGACAGCCCGTACGAGGTCTCCGAGCACGGGCGCGGGCTGCGGCTGGTCGCCACGCTCGCCGAGTCCTGGGGCGTCACCTACCGTTCCGGCCGCAAGACCGTCTGGGCCCGGCTGCCGCCCGGCGGCGCCGAGGAGCCCGACGGTCCCGCGCCCGCCCCCTCCCTGGTCGCCGCCGAGGCCCTCGCCCCGCAGGCGCAGCGCGCCGCCGGCGACCGGGACTGGCTCGGCCGGGGCGCCCTGTCCTTCCTGGCCGAAGCCTCCGACCTGCTCGCCGGACAGCTCGACGAGAACCTGGTCGCCGCCCTCACCGGCCAGTTGATCGTGCCCCGGCTCGCGGACTGGTGCGCGATCTGGCTGGAGGACGAGGCGACCGTCCGCGGCGGCGGTGACGGGCCCGCCCGGGTCTGGCACGCCAGCGAGGCCCGCACCGAGGACCTCCAGCGGGCCCTGGAGAAGGAACCCCCGCGCTCCCGCCACACCGTGCGCTCGGGCCCCGAGCCCTACCCCTGGCCCGGCGCCGCGCTCGGCCCCGAGAGCGCCCACGGCACCGCCCTCGCCTACCGGCTGGTCGCCGGCGGGCGCCCGCTCGGCACCCTTCTCATCGGCCGCTGCGGACTGCTCGCCTTCCCCGACGAGGTCACCGGCCTGATCGAGGACCTCGGCCGCCGGGTCGCCCTCGCCATCGGCGCCGCCCGCCAGTACGCACGCCAGGCCACCATCAGCGCCGTGCTCCAGCGCGGCCTGCTGCCCGGCGCCGTCGCCGAGATCCCCGGCATGACCAGCGCCCTGGTCTACGAACCCCGCGACCAGGGCGGCCCCAGCGGCGACTTCTACGACCTCTTCCCGGCCGGACACGGCCGCTGGTGCTTCGCCGTCGGCGACGTCCAGGGCAAGGGCCCCGAGGCCGCGGTCGTCATCGGTCTCGCCCGTCCCTGGCTCCGGCTGCTGGCCCGCGAGGGGTACGGCGTCGCGGACGTCCTCGACCGCCTCAACCAGCTCCTCCTGGACGACGCCACCGAGGCCGCCGACGCCGCCGCCCGCGCACTGATCGCCGCCGGAGGCGGGCCCTTCGCCCCCGGCGACGGTCCGCAGACCCGGTTCCTGTCCCTGCTCTACGGTGAGCTGACCCCCTTCGA
This sequence comes from Streptomyces sp. NPDC001781, assembly GCF_053596035.1. NCBI lineage: Bacteria > Bacillati > Actinomycetota > Actinomycetes > Kitasatosporales > Streptomycetaceae > Streptomyces > Streptomyces sp. NPDC001781. The sequence continues at coordinate 46,182 of NZ_JBSFFI010000029.1, forward strand.
CGGCGGAGTCCGCTGCACCCTCGCCTCCGCCGGGCACCCGCTGCCCCTGGTGCTGCGCCCCGACGGGCAGGTCGGCGCCGCCGCCCGCCCGCAGACCCTGCTCGGCGTGGTCGAGGACGAGACCTACACCAGCGAGACCATCGAACTGCGCCCCGGCGACAGCCTGCTGTGCGTCACCGACGGGGTCACCGAGCGCCGCTCCGGGACCGACCAGTTCGACGACGGCGACGGCCTCGCCCGCGCCCTCTCCGGCTGCACGGGCCTGAGCGCCGAGGACATCGCGGACCGCATCCGCGACCTCGTGCACGGCTTCGGCGAGGACGCGCCCGAGGACGACCTCGCCCTGCTGGTGCTCCAGGCCCAGTGAAGGAGCGGTGACCGGGTCCCGCGCGGTGCGGGACAATGGAGGACATGCCTTCCGCACTCCCCGACGGCGAGTCCGTCCCCGACGACGGCGCGCTGCCCGCCGCCGCGCTCGCCGGTGCCGCCGAGCGGCCCCTCGGGTTCTATCTGCACGTCCCGTACTGCGCGACCCGCTGCGGCTACTGCGACTTCAACACCTACACCGCCACCGAGCTGCGCGGCACGGGCGGGGTGCTCGCCTCGCGGGACAACTACGCGGACACCGTCGTGGAGGAGATCCGGCTCGCCCGCAAGGTGCTCGGCGACGACCCCCGCGAGGTCCGTACGGTCTTCGTCGGCGGCGGTACGCCCACCCTGCTGGCCGCCGGGGACCTGGTGCGGATGCTGGGCGCGATCCGCGACGAGTTCGGCCTGGCGCCCGACGCCGAGATCACCACCGAGGCCAACCCGGACTCCGTCGACCCGGCCTACCTGGCCACCCTGCGCGAGGGCGGCTTCAACCGGCTCTCCTTCGGCATGCAGAGCGCCAAGCCGCACGTGCTCCAGATCCTCGACCGCACCCACACCCCCGGCCGCCCCGAGGCGTGCGTGGCCGAGGCGCGCGCGGCCGGATTCGAGCACGTCAACCTCGACCTGATCTACGGCACCCCCGGCGAGTCCGACGACGACTGGCGCGCCTCCCTTGAGGCGGCGCTCGGAGCGGGCCCCGACCACGTCAGCGCCTACGCCCTGATCGTCGAGGAGGGCACCCAGCTCGCCCGGCGCATCCGGCGCGGCGAGGTCCCGATGACCGACGACGACGTGCACGCCGACCGGTACCTCATCGCCGAGGAACTGCTCACCGCGGCGGGCCTCGACTGGTACGAGGTCTCCAACTGGGCCACCTCCGACGCGGCCCGCTGCCTGCACAACGAGCTCTACTGGCGCGGCGCCGACTGGTGGGGCGCAGGCCCCGGCGCCCACAGCCACGTCGGCGGAGTGCGCTGGTGGAACGCCAAGCACCCCGGCGCCTACGCCGCCGCCCTCGCCGCCGGCCGCACCCCCGGCGCGGGCCGCGAGGTCCTCTCCGACGAGGACCGCCGCGTCGAACGCGTCCTTCTGGAGCTCCGGCTGCGCGACGGCGTCCCGCTGACCCTCCTGAAACCGGCCGGCCTCGCCGCCGCCGGCCGTGCCCTGGCCGACGGCCTCCTCCGCCCCGAACGCCACGCCGAGGGCCACGCGGCCCTCACCCTGCGCGGTCGGCTGCTGGCGGACGCCGTGGTGCGGGACCTGGTGGACTGATCCCGGCCGGCCCAGCGGCCCCGGAAGCCTCCCCGGCGTCAGGCCTCGCCGCCGCCCGGGGCCGTTACGAAGTCGATCAGCTCCTCCACCCGCCCGAGCAGCTCCGGCTCGAGCTCCCGGTAGGACGTCACCTTCGCCAGGACCGCCTGCCACACCGCGCCGGTGTTCTCCGGCCACCCCAGCGCCGTGCAGACGCCCTTCTTCCAGTCCTGGCCGCGGGGGACCCGGGGCCACGCGGGGATGCCCAGAGCCGACGGCTTCACGGCCTCCCAGATGTCGATGTACGGGTGGCCGACCACCAGGGCGTGCTCACTGGTGACCGACTGCGCGATGCGCCACTCCTTGGTGCCGGGCAGGAGGTGGTCCACCAGGACACCGAGACGGGCGTCGGGGCCGGGGCCGAATTCGGCCACGATGGCGGGAAGGTCGTCCACGCCCTCCAGGTACTCCACGACCACGCCCTCGACGCGCAGGTCGTCGCCCCAGACCTTCTCGACCAGCTCGGCGTCGTGCCTGCCCTCGACGTAGATCCGCCCGGCGCGGGCCACGCGGGCGCGGGCGCCGGGGACGGCGAGCGAGCCGGAGGCGGTGCGGGCGGGCCGCACCGGGGCGGCGGCGGCCGGGCGGACCAGGGTGACCGGCCGGCCCTCCAGCAGGAAGCCGCGCGGCTCCAGGGGGAACACCCGGTGCTTGCCGAAGCGGTCCTCCAGCGTCACCGTGCCCGCCTCGCAGCGGATCACCGCCCCGCAGAACCCGGTACCGGGCTCCTCCACCACCAGTCCCGCCTCCGCCGCCACCTCGGGCACCGGCTGCGGCTTCTTCCAGGGGGCGGTCAGGTCGGGGGAGTAGAAACGAGGGTGCGGGCCCGAAGGGCCCTCGTGGGAAGGGCGGTGACGGGAGACGGGTGGGCGCATTCAGCAGACGATAGGAGAAGTCCCGGCCAGGTACTCAGGACACGCCGAAACGGGCCGCCAGGGCGTCGCGTTGGCGTCGCACGAAGGCCGCGCCGACCGCCGCTCCGTGACCGGGCACGTACAGCGCGTCCTCGCCGCCCAGGGCCAGCAGCCGGTCCAGAGCGTCCGGCCAGCGGGACGGCACCGCGTCCGGGCCCGCCTGCGGCTCGCCGGACTCCTCCACCAGGTCGCCGCAGAAGACGACCTCGGGGGAGCCGGGTACCAGCACCGCGAGGTCGTGGGCGGTGTGCCCCGGCCCGACGTTGGCCAGCAGCACCTGACGGCCGCCGCCGAGGTCCAGCGTCCACTCGCCGGACACGGCGTGCGCGGGCGCCACCAGGGCGCTTACGGCGGCCTCGGCCTCTTCGGCCGGGACGCCGTGCCCGACCGCGTCCCGGAGCAGCGCCTCCCGCTCGTGGCGGGACACCACGTCCAGCCCCACCGCCCCGTAGACCTCCGCCCCGGCGAAGGCGGGGGCACCCAGGACGTGATCGAAATGGGGGTGGGTCAGCGCGAGATGGGTCACATCCCGCCCGGCCAGCGTCCGTGCCGCCGCGCGCAGCGCGGCCCCCTCGGCGAGGCCCGACCCGGCGTCCACCACCAGTGCCGTGCCCGCGCCCACGACCAGCCCCACCGTGCAGTCCCAGCCCGGCAGCCGGCACCGGCCCACCCCTTCGGCCAGGCGCTCCCATCCGAGGTCTTCCCAAGTCACGGTCATACCAGGACGCTAGCCGGGGACGAGCCGGGTGGACGGCACCGACCTTGCCCGGTGAGTACCCCACGGCCGTACACTGGCCGGGGACGTCTGGCACTCGCACGCGCAGAGTGCCAGGCGGGACACCGCGAGGGCCGTGGGGCGACGTGACGGAGGTGCGCATGCTGAGCGAACGCAGGCTGCAGGTACTGCGCGCCATCGTGCAGGACTACGTCGGCACCGAGGAGCCCGTCGGCTCCAAGGCCCTCACCGAGCGGCACAGTCTCGGCGTCTCCCCGGCCACCGTGCGCAACGACATGGCCGCGCTGGAGGAGGAGGGGTTCATCGCCCAGCCGCACACCAGCGCCGGGCGCATCCCCACCGACAAGGGCTACCGGCTCTTCGTCGACAAGCTCGCCGGCGTGAAGCCGATGACGGCGCCCGAGCGGCGCGCGATCCAGAACTTCCTGGAGGGCGCGGTCGACCTGGACGACGTCGTGGCCCGCACCGTCCGGCTGCTCGCGCAGCTCACCCGGCAGGTCGCCGTGGTGCAGTACCCCTCGCTGACCCGGTCCACCGTGCGGCATGTGGAACTGCTCTCACTCGCGCCCGCCCGCGTGATGCTCGTGCTGATCACCGACACCGGCCGGGTGGAGCAGCGGATGGTCGACTGCCCCGCCCCGTTCGGCGACGCGTCGCTCGCGGACCTGCGCGCGCGGCTCAACAGCAAGGTGGCCGGGCGCCGGTTCAGCGACGTACCGCGACTGGTCGAGGACCTCCCCGATGCCTTCGAGGCGGAGGATCGCGGTACGGTCTCCACAGTGCTCTCCACTCTGCTGGAGACACTGGTCGAGGAGAACGAGGAACGGCTGATGATCGGCGGCACCGCCAATCTCACCCGTTTCGGACATGACTTCCCCCTGGTGATCCGGCCCGTGCTGGAAGCCCTGGAGGAGCAGGTCGTGCTCCTCAAACTCCTCGGCGAAGCCAAAGATCCGGGCGTGACCGTGCGTATCGGGCACGAGAACGCCCACGAGGGACTCAACTCCACGTCCGTCGTGTCGGTCGGCTACGGTTCGGGCGGCGAGGCGGTTGCCAAGCTCGGCGTGGTCGGACCGACCCGCATGGACTATCCGGGAACGATGGGAGCGGTACGCGCAGTGGCACGGTACGTCGGACAGATCCTGGCGGAGTCGTAAGTGGCCACGGATTACTACGCCGTTCTCGGCGTGCGCCGCGACGCGTCGCAGGATGAGATCAAGAAGGCGTTCCGCAGGCTCGCGCGCGAGCTGCATCCGGACGTCAATCCCGATCCGAAGACCCAGGAGCGGTTCAAGGAGATCAACGCCGCCTACGAGGTGCTGTCGGACCCGCAGAAGAAGCAGGTCTACGACCTCGGCGGCGACCCCCTCTCACAGGCCGGCGGCGCCGGTGGCGCGGGCGGATTCGGAGCCGGCGGCTTCGGCAACTTCTCCGACATCATGGACGCGTTCTTCGGAACGGCGTCGCAGCGCGGCCCGCGCTCGCGCACCCGGCGCGGCCAGGACGCGATGATCCGGATCGAGGTCGAGCTGGACGAGGCGGCCTTCGGCACGACCAAGGACATCCAGGTCGACACCGCGGTCGTCTGTAACACGTGCAGCGGCGAGGGCGCCGCCCCCGGCACCTCCGCGCAGACCTGTGACATGTGCCGCGGCCGCGGCGAGGTCTCCCAGGTCACCCGGTCCTTCCTGGGCCAGGTCATGACCTCCCGCCCCTGCCCGCAGTGCCAGGGCTTCGGCACCGTGGTCCCGACCCCGTGCCCCGAGTGCGCGGGCGACGGCCGGGTCCGCTCCCGGCGCACCCTGACCGTGAAGATCCCCGCCGGTGTCGACAACGGCACCCGCATCCAGCTCGCGGGCGAGGGCGAGGTCGGCCCCGGCGGCGGCCCCGCCGGCGACCTCTACGTCGAGATCCACGAGCTGCCGCACTCCACCTTCCAGCGGCGCGGCGACGACCTGCACTGCACGGTCACCATCCCCATGACGGCCGCGGCCCTCGGCACCAAGGTGCCGCTGGAGACGCTGGACGGCATGGAGGAGGTCGACATCCGGCCCGGCACCCAGTCCGGCCAGTCGATCCCGCTGCACAACCGGGGCGTCACGCACCTGCGCGGCGGCGGCCGGGGCGACCTGATCGTGCACGTCGAGGTCACCACCCCGACCAAGCTCGACGCCGAGCAGGAGCGGGTGCTGCGGGAGCTGTCCAAGCTGCGCGGCGAGGAGCGGCCCACGGGGCAGTTCCAGCCCGGGCAGCAGGGCCTGTTCTCCCGGCTGAAGGACGCGTTCAACGGACGCTGACGGCGGGGGGCGCCACGCGCGCCCCCACGCCCGGGCCGGATTCGGACTTGTCCCTGCGGACATGACACCATGCGGGCATGTCCTCCGCACTGGCCGATCTCGTCGTGCATCCGATCGTGCAGGCCCCGATGGCGGGCGGTGTCGCCGTGCCGGAACTGGCCGCCGCCGTCTCCGAGGCCGGAGGGCTGGGCTTCCTCGCCGCCGGCTACAAGACCGCCGACGGCATGTACCGGGAGATCAAAAGGCTGCGCGGGCTGACCAGCCGCCCCTTCGGCGTCAACCTCTTCCTGCCCCAGCCCGCCCTCGCCGAGCCCGGCGCCGTCGAGCTGTACGCGCAGCAACTGGCCGGTGAGGCCGCCTGGTACGAGACCGAGGCAGGCGACCCCGACGGCGGCCGCGACGACGGCTACGACGCCAAGCTCGCCGTCCTGCTGGACGATCCCGTCGCCGCCGTCTCCTTCCACTTCGGCGTGCCCGACCCGGAGGCGCTGACCGCGCTGCGCCGGGCCGGGACCGTCACCCTGGTCACCGCCACCACGGTCGAGGAGGCCCGCGCGGTCGAGCGGGCCGGCGCGGACGCGGTGATCGCGCAGGGCATCGAGGCGGGCGGCCACCAGGGCACCCACCGCGACCTCGCGGAGAACGACGGCACCGGGCTCGGCCTGCTGTCCCTGGTCACCCAGGTCGCGCAGGCCGTCCGGATCCCGGTCGTCGCCGCCGGAGGCGTCATGCTCGGCGCCCAGATCGCCGCCGTCCTCGACGCCGGGGCCACCGCCGCCCAGCTCGGCACCGCCTTCCTCGCCACCCCCGAGTCCGGCGCCCCCGACGTCCACAAGCGGGCGCTGACCGACCCGGTGTTCCCGCGCACCGAGCTGACCCGCGCCTTCTCCGGACGCCCGGCGCGCGCCCTGACCAACCGCTTCCTGCGCGAGCACGGGCCGTACGCCCCGGCCGCCTATCCCGACGTGCACCACCTGACCTCGCCGCTGCGCAAGGCCGCCACCGCCGCCGGGGACGCCCAGGGCATGTCGCTCTGGGCGGGCCAGGGCCACCGGCTGGCCCGGCCGCTGCCCGCCGGCGAGCTCGTCCGCACCCTCGCCGCCGAACTCAACCTCGTACGGGGCGAGTCGGGGCGTCTGTACCGACCAGTCCGAGTCCAGGGAGGGGACGCGCGATGACCGCGCCCGTCTTCGTCGTCGACCACTTCCGCACGGACGGCACCCGGTACGTGCTCGACGGACCCGAGGGACGGCACGCCGTGTCGGTGAAGCGGCTGGAGCCCGGCGAGGAGGTCGTCCTCACCGACGGCGCCGGACGTCACGCGCTCTGCCGGGTCACCGGCACCGAGGGCAGGGACCGGCTGATCGTCGACCTGACTGAGGTGCGCGAGGAGCCCGAGCCCCGGCCGCGCGTCACCGTCGTGCAGGCGCTGCCCAAGGGCGACCGGGGCGAACTCGCCGTCGAGACCATGACCGAGACCGGGGTCGACCGGATCGTGCCCTGGCAGGCGTCGCGCTGCATCACCCAGTGGAAGGGCGAGCGGGGGCTCAAGGCGCTGGGCAAGTGGCGCTCCACCGCCCGCGAGGCCGGCAAGCAGTCGCGCCGGGTCCGCTTCCCCGAGGTCGCGGACACCGCCTCCACCAAGCAGGTCGCCGCGCTGCTCGCGCAGGCCGACTTCGCCGCCGTGCTGCACTCCGACTTCGACCACGAGTCGGTCCCGCTGGCCACCGCCGAACTCCCCGCCGAGGGCGAGATCGTGCTCGTCGTCGGCCCCGAAGGCGGGGTCTCCCGCGACGAGCTGGCCCTCTTCGAGGGGGCCGGCGCCCGCGCCTGCGTCCTCGGCCCGACCGTCCTGCGCACCTCCACGGCCGGCACCGCCGCCACCGCCCTCCTGCTGGGCCGCACCGGACGCTGGTCCTGACGCGGAACCGGCGCGGGTGCGCCTGCTCGTCACGGACTTCGCCGCCCGCTACCGCTTCTACGCCGAAGTCCTCGGCCTGCGGCCCCAGTCGGGCGCGGCCCGGGGCCCGTACGAGAAGTTCAGCCCCCGCGCCGGGTCGGCGGGCATCGCCCTCCAGGACCGCGCCTCGACGGCGGACGTCCTCCCCGAGCTGACCGGTCCCGCCGGCGGCCACCGCTCCCTGGTCGTCCTCCGTGTGGACGACCTCGACGCCTACTGCCGCCGGGATCACGGACCGGGGCGCCGAACTGGTCCACGGCCCGGCGGACTTCACCGACCGCATGCGGGTGGCCCATCTGCGGGACCCGGAGGGGAACCCGGTGGAGTCGCAGGAGTGGCCGCTGATGCGGGGCTGACCGGCCCGCGCCGCACATTCGGGTGACTGGCCGTATGCGGCCTTCCGCAGCGGGTACGGCGGTGGGACGCTGGGGCGCATGGGGGCTTCTTCGCGTGGGATCCGGGTGCTGGCCGCCGGCGGGCTCGCGGCGCTCGCCGTCGGCACGGTGACGGCGTGTCAGCCGGGTGACCTGGGGGCGGCCTCGGTCGCGTACACCACCGACTCGACGGCCACCGACGCGCTGAAGAAGCGCGACGTGGACGTGAGCTGGCTGACCTGTACCGGGCGGCAGGACGGCGGTCCGTCGTCGGCCGGCGGGTCGCCGGGCGAGTCCACCGTGGTCACCGTCGACTGCCGGGGCAGAACCAGGGACGGGCGGGACATCACCGTCACCGGCAAGGTCACCCGCGCGGTGAACGGGGCCTGTGTGCGCGGAAACCTCGTCGCCGAGGTCGGCGGACGCCAGGTCTTCCGGGTGAGCGGACTCGGCGACTGCGACGCCACCCCCGCCTACACCCCGCCCGCCACCTACCGGCCGCCCGGACAGCCCGGGCCCGGGGTGACCGTCACCGTCACCCGCACCCTGTGGTGCGAGAACGACCCCTCGTGCCGGCCCGTCCAGGGCAAGTAGCCGGGCGGGGGGCAGGGGAGTGATCAATTCCGGGTCCCGGTCGGGACGTTCGCGCGTAGGGTGATCGCGTGACTCACGGTGCTGCCACGGAAAACGCCGCCTCGTACCTCCGATTCCCCCATGTGCGGGGCGACTTGGTCACCTTTACCGCCGAGGACGACGTCTGGGTGGCCCCGCTGGACGGCGGCCGGGCCTGGCGGGTCAGCGCCGACGGCGTCCCCGTGAACCACCCCCGCATCTCGCCCGACGGCACCACCCTCGCCTGGACCTCCCACCGCGACGGCGCCCCCGAGGTGCACACCGCCCCCGTCGACGGCGGACCCTCCCGGCGCCTCACCCACTGGGGCAACGCCCGCACCCAGGTGCGCGGCTGGACCCCCGACGGCGAGGTACTGGCGGTCAGCGCCGCCGGACGCCACAGCAGCCGCCACAGCTGGGCCCGTGCCGTCCCGCTCGACGGCGGCCCGGCCGCCACCCTCCCGTACGGTCCCGTCGGCGCCGTCGCCCACGGCCCGCACACCGTGCTGCTGTCCGCCACCATGAACCGGGACGCCTCCGCGTGGAAGCGCTACCGGGGCGGCACCGCGGGCAAGCTGTGGATCGACCGGGACGGCGGCGGCGAGTTCGTCCGGCTGCACGAGGACCTGGACGGCAACCTCGAGTACCCCTCCTGGGTCGGCGACCGCATCGCCTTCCTCTCCGACCACGAGGGCACCGGCGCGCTGTACTCCTCCCTCGCCGACGGCTCCGACCTGCGCCGTCACACCCCGCTCGGCGGGTTCTACGCCCGGCACGCGGCGAGCGACGGCACGCGTGTCGTCTACGTCGCCGCCGGGCGGCTCTGGGTGCTGGACGACCTCGACGGCGCCGAACCGCGCCGCCCCGGCATCCGGCTCGGCGGCCCCCGCACCGACCTCCAGCCCTTCGTCCTGGACGCCGCCCGCTGGCTGGACTCCGCCACCCCCGACCACACCGGCCGCGGCAGCGCGGTCGCCGTGCGCGGCACCGTCCACTGGGTCACCCACCGCGCCGGCCCGGCCCGCGCCCTCGCGGCGGAGCCCGGCGTGCGCGCCCGGCTGCCGCGCGCCTTCCGCGCGGGCGGCGAGGAGTGGGTGGTGTGGGTGACCGACGCCGAGGGCGACGACGCGCTGGAGTTCGCCCCCGCCACCGGCCTCGCGCCCGGCACCGCCCCGCGCAGGCTCGCCGCCGGCCGTCTCGGCCGCGTCCTCGAACTCGCCATGTCCCCGGACGGCACCCGTGCCGCCGTCGCCTCCCACGACGGCAGGCTGCTGCTGGTCGAGCGGGAGACCGGTGAGATCCGCGAGGTCGACCGCAGCGAGCACGGAGACCCGCACGGCCTGGCCTTCTCACCCGACTCCGGCTGGCTCGCCTGGGCCCATCCCGGCCCGCGCCCGCTCTCCCAGATCCGGCTCGCCGCCACCACCGACCTCACGGTCACCGAGGCCACCCCGCTGCGCTTCGCCGACTACGAGCCGGTCTTCACCCTCGACGGCCGCCACCTCGCCTTCCTCTCCAACCGTGCCTTCGACCCCGTCTTCGACACCCACGTCTTCGACCTGGCCTTCGTGGAGGGCGCCCGCCCGCACCTCATCACCCTCGCGGCGACGACACCGTCCCCCTTCGGCCCGCAGCGCCACGGCCGCCCCTCCGGCACCCCCGACCGGGACGAGACCCCCGGCGCGGAGGGCACCCCGACGACCCGTGTCGACCTGGACGGGCTCGCCGACCGGATCGTGCCCTTCCCCGTCGAGGCCGCCCGGTACGGCAGCCTGCGGGCCGCCAGGGACGGCGTGCTCTGGCTGCGCCACCCGGTACGCGGCGTCCTCGGCGCGTCCCGCGCCACGCCGGACGCCCCCGACCCCAAGACCGAGCTGGAGCGCTACGACCTCGTCCAGCACCGGCTGGAACACCTGGCCGCCGACGCCGACGAGTTCGAGGTCAGCGGTGACGGCCGCCGCGTGCTGCTGTGGAGCGACGGCAGGCTCCGCGTCGTCCCCGCCGACCGCCGCGCCCCCGACGACGAGGACGGCGACGCCCGTGTCACCGTCGACCTCGGCCGCGTCCGGCACACCGTCGACCCCGTCGCCGAATGGCGGCAGATGTACGACGAGACGGGCCGGCTCATGCGGGACAACTTCTGGCGCCCCGACATGGGGGGCGTCGACTGGGACGGCGTCCTGGACCGCTACCGTCCCGTCCTCGAACGCGTCGCCACCCACGACGACCTGGTGGACCTCCTGTGGGAGGTGCACGGCGAACTCGGTGCCTCCCACGCCTACGTGATGCCGCGGGGGAGCTGGGGCGAAGGCGCCCGCCAGGGACTGCTCGGCGCCGACATCTCCCGCCACGAGGACGGAAGCTGGCGCGTCGACCGGGTCCTGCCCTCGGAGACCTCCGACCCCGAGGCCCGCTCCCCGCTCGCCGCGCCCGGCGTCGCCGCACGCCCCGGCGACGCCCTCCTCGCCATCGGCGGACACCCCGTGGACCCGGTCACCGGCCCCGGCCCGCTGCTGCTCGGCACGGCCGGGAAGCCCGTCGAGCTGACCATCGGCCCGGCCGGCGGCGGCGAACCCCGGCACGCGGTCGTCGTCCCGCTCGCCGACGAGGAACCGCTGCGCTACCACGCCTGGGTCGCGGCCCGCCGCGCCCACGTCCACGAACGCTCCGGCGGCCGCCTCGGCTATCTGCACGTCCCCGACATGCAGGCCCCCGGCTGGGCCCAGATCCACCGCGATCTCCGTGTCGAGGTCACCCGCGAGGGTCTGGTCGTCGACGTCCGCGAGAACCGGGGCGGCAACACCTCCCAGCTCGTCGTCGAGAAGCTGGCCCGCCGCATCGTCGGCTGGGACCTCCCCCGGGGCATGCGCGCCGAGAGCTACCCCCAGGACGCCCCCCGGGGTCCGGTGGTGGCCGTGGCCGACGAGTTCTCCGGCTCCGACGGGGACATCGTCAACGCCGCGATCCGTGCCCTGGGCATCGGCCCGGTCGTCGGCACCCGCACCTGGGGCGGGGTGATCGGCATCGACAGCCGCTACACCCTCGTGGACGGCACGATCGTCACCCAGCCCAAGTACGCCTTCTGGCTCGAGGGCGCGGGCTGGGACGTGGAGAACCACGGGGTGGACCCCGACGTGGAGATCCTGATGCGCCCCCAGGACTGGGCGGCGGGGAAGGACCCCCAGCTGGACGAGGCGACGAGGCTGGCCCTGGAGGCACTGGAGCGGGAGCCCGCGAGGACCCCGCCCGGCCTGCCGACCTGAGAGGTGCGGGGCTCACCCGGTCCGCGGCTCGGCCGAGGGGGCGCGGGTGGCCACGACGCACCCGCACAAGAACAACTAGGATGCCGGAGCCAACCCCGGACGGCGAAAGGGAGCGCACCGAAATGGCGGGCGAACCTCAAGAGGACTGCCTCTTCTGCAACATCATCGCGGGCAGGATCCCCGCGGACGTGGTCCGGGAAACCGACACCACCCTCGCCTTCAGGGACATCAACCCCCAGGCCCCCACGCACATTCTGGTGATCCCCAAGGCCCACTACGGGAACGCCGCGGAACTCGCCGCCGAAGCACCGCAGCTGGCCGCCGACGTCCTCGCCGAGACCCGTGGAGTCGCCGAAGGCGAGTCCCTGGAGAGCTACCGCACCGTCTTCAACACCGGCAGCGGCGCCGGGCAGACCGTCTTTCACGCCCACGCGCACGTCCTCGGCGGTCGCGGCCTGAACTGGCCCCCCGGATAACCCTCCATGTCCGTACGCGAGTTGGTCGTCCTCGGCACCGCCAGCCAGGTCCCGACCCGGCACCGCAACCACAACGGCTACCTGCTGCGCTGGGACGGCGAGGGCATCCTCTTCGATCCCGGCGAGGGAACCCAGCGGCAGATGCTGCGCGCCGGGGTCGCCGCGCACGACGTGAACCGGATCTGCGTCACCCACTTCCACGGCGACCACAGCCTGGGCCTGGCCGGCGTGATCCAGCGCATCAACCTGGACCGCGTGCCGCACGAGGTCACCGCGCACTACCCCCGTTCCGGCCGGCGCTTCTTCGACCGCCTCCGGTACGCCACCGCCTACCGGGAGACGGTCGACCTCACCGAGGCACCGGTCGACACCGACGGCCCCCTCGCCACCACCCCCTCGTACACGCTGGAGGCGTACGGCCTCTCCCACCCGGTGGAGTCCTACGGCTACCGGCTGGTCGAGCCCGACCGGCTCCGTATGCTGCCCGGCCGGCTCGCCGCGCACGGCATCCGCGGCCCCGACGTCGGCCGCATCCAGCGGGAGGGTTCGCTCGGCGGGGTCGCGCTGGAGGAGGTCAGCGAGACGCGGCGCGGGCAGCGGTTCGCCTTCGTCATGGACACCCGGCTCTGCCCCGGTGTGCACGCCCTCGCCGACGGCTGCGACCTGCTGGTCATCGAGTCCACCTTCCTGGACGAGGACGTGCGTCTCGCCGAGGAGCACGGCCACCTGACGGCCGGGCAGGCCGGGACCGTGGCCCGGGACGCCGGGGTGCGGCACCTCGTCCTCACCCACTTCAGCCAGCGCTACTCCGGTCCCTCGGCCCCCGCCGAGTTCGAGCGGCAGGCCCGCGCGGCCGGCTTCGAGGGCGAGCTGACCGTGGCCCGCGACCTGGACCGGGTGCCGCTGCCCAAGCGCGGCTGAGCGTCCGCCAGGCGGGCGTACGATATCCCGATGCCTCTCCCCAAAGCTGAGCTGCACCTGCACATCGAAGGCACACTGGAGCCGGAGCTTGCGTTCCGTCTGGCGGAGCGCAATGGTGTCGAGCTTTCCCATGCCGACACCGAGGCCCTGCGTCACGCCTACCGGTTCGAGGACCTCCAGTCCTTCCTGAACCTGTACTACGAGCTGATGGCCGTCCTGCGCACCGAGCGGGACTTCGAGGAGCTGGCCGACGCCTACCTGGCCCGCGCCGCCGCGCAGGGTGTGCGGCACGCGGAGATCTTCTTCGACCCGCAGGCCCACCTCGCGCGCGGGGTGGAGATGGGGACCGTGGTCGAGGGGCTGTGGCGGGCGCTGGGCCGCAGCGAGGAATCCCACGGCGTCTCCACGAGGCTGATCATGTGCTTCCTGCGCGACGAGTCCGCCGGGTCGGCGCTCGCCACGCTGGACGCGGCGAGGCCGTACCTGGACCGGATCACCGGCGTCGGCCTGGACTCCGCCGAGGTGGGCAACCCGCCGGAGAAGTTCCGCGAGGTCTACGAAGCCGCCGCCGCGCTCGGCCTGCGACGCGTGGCGCACGCCGGTGAGGAGGGGCCGCCGGAGTACGTCGTCCAGGCCCTCGACCTGCTCGGGGTGGAGCGGATCGACCACGGGCTGCGCTCCGTGGAGGACCCGGCGCTGGTCGAGCGGCTGGTCCGGGACCGCGTCCCGCTGACCCTGTGCCCGCTGTCCAACGTCCGCCTGCGCACCGTCGACACGCTGGCCGACCACCCGCTCCCGGCGATGCTGGAGGCCGGGCTGATGTGCACGGTGAACTCCGACGACCCGGCCTACTTCGGCGGTTACGCGGGCGACAACTTCACCGCCGTCCAGCAGGCCCTCGGCCTCGGCGAGGACCGGCTGCGCGAGCTGGCCCGCAACTCCTTCCTCGCCTCCTTCCTGGAGGACGACGAACCCCGCCGGGCGCGGTACCTGGCGGAGGTCGACGCGTACGAATTCCCCGGAGCCCAGGCGTAGTCACGCGGAGACGGGCGCGGCCGGGGTGTCGGTGAGCGGGATGTGCACGGCCGGGATGCCCTTGGCGGCAAGGTCCCGGACGGTGACACCCCCGACCGTGACCGGCGTGACGCCGGCGACCGGGTCCGCGACGGCCGGCACCGTCGCCCGGCGCAGGGAGATCTCCACCACCCGCGGACGGCGGGGAGCCGTGCGCAGGGCGACCGCGGTCATCGGGACCGCCGCCAGCAGCAGCACCGCCGCCAGGACCTCGCCCATCGCCGGGAAGCCGGCGCGTGCGGACAGCAGGCTGCCGGTCAGCGGACCGGCCGCCGTGCCCAGCGACGCGGCGGAGCCGACCAGGACCGCCCAGCGGCCGCGGGCGTCGAGTGCGGCGGCCAGGCTGATCACGTAGGAGAGCACCACCGGGTAGCAGAGGTTCCACGCGATCTCGCCCAGCGCGAAGGACGGCAGGTCGGTGGCCGAGGCGCTGAGCGCGATGCAGCCCGCGATCAGCGCCGTGCCCATCCCGATCGGCAGGGCGCGGCCCAGCCGGGGGCCGAGGGCGCCCGCGCCGACCACGCCCAGCAGACCGGCGCCGAGCGCTATGGCGAACACCCCTCCGACCGTGATCTCGGTGAGGTGCGCCTGCCCGAGCCCGATGCGCCCGCTGACGCCCCACAGCGCGTTCTGCGCCAGCGACCAGCAGGGCATCGTCGCGGCCAGCAGCAGCCCGGCCCGGCGGTGGGGGAGCGGCCGGCGTATGCCCTCGGAGCCGGCCGCCGAGGCGCTACGGACGGGCAGGCGGCCGGTGAACGGCCACACCGCGAGCGCGGTCAGCGCGACCGCGCCGAGCGGCAGCCCGTGGCCCGTACCCAGGCGAGGGATCGTCAGATAGAGCGCGCCCGCCAGGGCCGAGACCGCGAGGAGCCCGGACGTCGTGACCCGGTGCGGGTCACGTCCGGCGGCGATGCCGCTCGCGGCGACCGCCGTCATCGTGCCGGAGCCGAACCCGCCGACGACCGCGCCCAGCACCACGGCGGGGACGGAGCCGGTGAGGGCGGCCGAGCCGTAGCCGAGGGCGGCCAGGGCGATCCCCAGCCGGGCGAGCGCGCGGACACCGAAGCGGTCCACGCGAGCGGCCAGCGTGAACCCGGCCGAGGCCGAACTCAGCAGCAGCGCGCTGCCGATGGCGCCGGCCTGGGTGGCGGACAGCGGCAGCGCGCTGTCGAGACGGCCGACCGTGGTCGGCAGCAGGTAAGAGGCGAGATACCCGGCCGTGAAAAGGGCGACGAGGGGCCAGGGCATGGAGCGGGGGGCGAGCACGGGCGTTCCCAGGGCAGGCGTGAGCGACAGCTCGACGGGGGAGTGAAAGAAGGGGGGAAGAGCGACGGCCGTCGGTTCGACGGGAGCGCGCGAGCAAGTTGTATCAAGCACGCGGTTTCGAGAAGAAGCTCGGCCGATGTGATTCAGACCACTATCACGTTTGGTTCGCACCGTGGCGGGTAGACACGACCGATTTCGCTCCCGAACCTCCTGACGGTGATCGCACGGAAATCCGGGATGCGCTATGGTTGTTCACGTCGCGGTCGCCGTAACTCCCGGTGCCGGACAGTGCGTTGGTGGTCCAAGGAAAGACGCCCCGCTTCCTGCGGGGAAATGCAGGTGCAAGGCCTGCCCGGCGCTCCGAACAGAGCCCCGTCCCGCTCCCGAGCGGGGTGGGGCTCTTCGCTGTGCGCCCCCGTTCCGCGCCCGCCTGCTTCCGCTCGCCCCCCGCCGCTCCCTCCGTCCGTGCGAACTCCGTCCGGACGCCGCGCCATTGACGCCCTCCCTCTGCCCCGCCCCGGCACCGGGGAGTTCCTCTCCCCGGACGAGGGCGACTGGCGCCAGGTCGTCCGCGTCACCGTCGAGGAGCCGGCCGGGGCGGACGCACCGCTGGTGCCGCCGCCGCGCCTCGTCCCCGACCGGCCCTCGGCCAACGGCCGGTCGGTGGTGCACACTGGCCAGATCCGCACCACGTCAGGGAGCCCGCACTGATGCCGTCCCACGCGACCGCCGGAGAGGAAACCGGAGGCGACCCGGAGCACCTCACCCGGACAGCGCGCCACCAGGCCCAGGTCGACCCGCTGGCCGCCCTGCGCGCCCCCGGCGATCCGCCCTGGGACGTCTACCTCACCGGCACCGTCTTCCTCGACATCGTCTTCACCGGGCTCGACACCGCCCCCGTGCGCGGTACCGAGTCATGGGCGCGCGGGATGGGCTCCAGCCCCGGCGGCGTCGCCAACATGGCCGCCGCCCTGGCCCGCCTCGGCCTGCGCACCTCACTGGCGGCGGCCTTCGGGGACGACCACTACGGGGAGTACTGCTGGGACGCGCTCGCACGGGGCGAGGGCATCGACCTCACCCCCTCGCGCACGGTGCCCGGCTGGCACTCGCCGGTGACCGTCTCCATGGCGTACGAGGGGGAGCGCACGATGATCTCCCACGGCCACGAGCCGCCCCCGGAGGAGCCCGCGCCCGACTGCCCGCCGCCCGCGCGGGCCGCCGTCGCCTCGCTCACACCGGGGCGCCGGGCGCCCTGGATCGCCCAGGCCGCCCGCCAGGGCACCCGGATCTTCGCCGACGTCGGCTGGGACGACACCGGCGCCTGGGACCTGGCCGGGCTGGCCGACCTGGAGCACTGCGAGGCGTTCCTGCCCAACGCGGAGGAGGCGATGCGCTACACCGGCTCCACCTGCCCCAAGGCGGCAGCGCACGCCCTCACCGAGCACGTACCCCTCGCGGTCGTCACCCTCGGCGCCGAGGGGGCCTACGCGGTGGACCGGCGCACCGGCGAGACCGCCGAGGTGCCCGCCATCGCGGTGGAGGCCCTCGACCCCACCGGCGCCGGCGACGTCTTCGTGGCCGGCTTCGTCACCGGCACCCTCGCCGGCTGGCCGCTCGCCGACCGCCTCGCCCTCGCCGGCCTCACCGCCGCACTCTCCGTCCAGGAGTTCGGCGGCTCCCTGTCCGCCCCCGGCTGGTCGGAGATCGGCGCCTGGTGGCGCCGGGTCCAGTCCCTCGACACCCAGAACCCCGCTGCCCTGCGCCGCTACGCCTTCCTCGACCCCCTGATCCCCGCCCACCTGGACCGCCCCTGGCCCCTGCGCCGAGCGGTCCCGACCATCGGATTCGGCCGCAACGCGTAGGCGCGGGCGCGGGCACCGGCGCCTGCCGGTTCGGGCCGGTCACCTCCTGTGCCCGCCGGGGCGCCGCGGGCACACCCACCCCTGTGGGTGAAAACCACTGCGGGGTTGACGGCGGAGCGGCGTACGCTGGAGAGGCCGAGGCCGCCGACGGGGGTGGCCGGGATGAGGAGGAATCGCAGGCCATCAGAGCCGGCCCATGACTCAGACACCGACAGCTCACACCTCCGCGCAGGACCGGGCGAGAGCACGGATCAGCGTCCCCGCACAGCACCCGATGGTGACCGTGCTGGGCTCCGGCGACTCCCTCCTGCGCGTGATCGAGAAGGCCTTCCCGGCAGCCGACATCCACGTCCGGGGCAACGAGATCAGCGCGGTCGGCGACCCGGCGGAAGTCGCCCTGATCCAGCGTGTGTTCGACGAGATGATGCTGGTGCTCCGCACCGGGCAGCCGATGACGGAGGATGCGGTGGAACGCTCGATCGCGATGCTCAAGGCGAGCGACAACGGCACGAGCGACGGCCCCGAGACCCCGGCCGAGGTGCTGACGCAGAACATCCTGTCCTCGCGCGGCCGCACGATCCGTCCCAAGACCCTGAACCAGAAGCGCTACGTCGACGCCATCGACAAGCACACCATCGTCTTCGGCATCGGCCCCGCCGGTACCGGCAAGACCTACCTCGCCATGGCCAAGGCGGTACAGGCGCTCCAGTCCAAGCAGGTCAACCGCATCATCCTGACCCGCCCGGCGGTCGAGGCCGGCGAACGCCTCGGCTTCCTCCCCGGCACCCTGTACGAGAAGATCGACCCGTACCTGCGCCCGCTCTACGACGCGCTGCACGACATGCTCGACCCCGACTCGATCCCGCGCCTGATGGCGGCGGGCACCATCGAGGTCGCCCCGCTCGCGTACATGCGCGGCCGGACCCTGAACGACGCCTTCATCATCCTGGACGAGGCCCAGAACACCAGCCCCGAGCAGATGAAGATGTTCCTCACCCGCCTCGGCTTCGACTCGAAGATCGTCATCACCGGTGACGTCACCCAGGTCGACCTCCCGGGCGGCACCAAGAGCGGCCTGCGTCAGGTGCAGGACATCCTGGAGGGCGTCGAGGACGTCCACTTCTCCCGCCTCTCCTCCCAGGACGTCGTCCGGCACAAGCTGGTGGGCCGTATCGTCGACGCGTACGAGAAGTACGACAGCCACGAGGGCACGGGCAGGACCGGCGCCAAGGGCTCCAAGGGGAAGTAGACCAGCACGACCATGTCGATCGACGTCAACAACGAATCCGGCACCGAGGTGGACGAGCAGGCGGTGCTGGACATCGCCCGGTACGCGCTCGCCCGGATGCGCATCCACCCGCTCTCCGAACTGTCGGTGATCGTCGTGGACGCCGACGCCATGGAGCAGCTCCACATCCAGTGGATGGACCTGCCGGGACCGACGGACGTCATGTCGTTCCCGATGGACGAGCTGCGTCCGCCGGGCAAGGACGACGAGGAGCCCCCGCAGGGTCTGCTCGGCGACATCGTCCTGTGCCCGGAGGTCGCGGCCCAGCAGGGCAAGGACGCGCCCACCCAGCACTCCATGGACGAGGAGCTCCAGCTCCTCACCGTGCACGGTGTCCTGCACCTCCTCGGCTACGACCACGAGGAGCCCGACGAGAAGGCCGAGATGTTCGGCCTCCAGGCCGCCATCGTCGACGGCTGGCGGGCCGAGCGCGGCCTGACCGGGCCGTCCCCGGCCCCGACCGTCTCGTAGGGCGGCCGGTTCCCGAATGAGTCCGCAGATCGTGATCGGCGCGGTCGCGCTGATCGTCGTGGCCTGGCTCGCCGCCTGCGCCGAGGCGGGCATCGCCCGCGTCTCCAGCTTCCGCGCCGAGGAGGCCGTCAAGTCCGGCCGCCGGGGCAGCGCCAGGCTGGCGCAGGTCGCCGCCGACCCCACCCGCTACCTCAACGTGGCCCTGCTGGTCCGCGTGGCCTGCGAGATGGCCGCCGCCGCCCTCGTCACCTACGCCTGCCTGCGAGCCTTCGACGCGACCTGGCAGGCCCTCCTCGTCGCCATCGCGGTGATGGTGCTGGTCTCGTACGTCGCCGTCGGCGTCTCGCCCCGCACCATCGGCCGCCAGCACCCGCTGAGCACGGCCACCGCCGCCGCCTACGTACTGCTGCCGCTGGCCCGCGTCATGGGCCCGGTGCCCTCGCTGCTGATCCTCATCGGCAACGCGCTCACCCCCGGCAAGGGCTTCCGGCGCGGCCCCTTCGCCTCCGAGGCGGAGCTGCGCGCCATGGTCGACCTCGCCGAGCAGGAGTCGCTGATCGCCGACGAGGAGCGCCGCATGGTGCACTCCGTCTTCGAACTGGGCGACACCCTGGTCCGCGAGGTGATGGTGCCGCGCACCGACCTCGTCGTCATCGAGCGGTACAAGACCATCCGCCAGGCCCTCACCCTCGCCCTGCGCTCCGGGTTCTCCCGCATCCCGGTCACCGGGGAGAGCGAGGACGACATCGTCGGCGTCGTGTATCTGAAGGACCTGGTCCGCAAGACGCACATCAACCGCGACGCCGAGAACGACCTGGTCTCCACCGCGATGCGCCCCGCCGTCTTCGTCCCCGACACCAAGAACGCGGGCGACCTGCTGCGCGAGATGCAGAAGGAACGCAACCACGTCGCCGTCGTCATCGACGAGTACGGCGGCACGGCCGGGATCGTCACCATCGAGGACATCCTGGAGGAGATCGTCGGCGAGATCACCGACGAGTACGACCGTGAACTCCCGCCCGTGGAGGACCTCGGCGAGGGCCGCCACCGGGTCACCGCCCGCCTGGACATCACCGACCTCGGCGAGTTGTACGGGCTGGAGGAGTACGACGACGAGGACGTGGAAACCGTGGGCGGACTGCTCGCGAAGGCGCTGGGCCGCGTGCCCATCGCCGGCGCGAGCGCCGAGGTCGAACTGCCCGACGAGCGACGGCTGAAGCTGACCGCCGAGGCCGCCGCCGGCCGCCGGAACAAGATCGTGACGGTACTGGTCGAGCCCGCCGGGGACCCGGCGCGGGAGGAGAGCACGGAATGAGGCCCCAGGAGCTGCGCGCCCTCTGCCTGTCCTTCAACGCGGTGGAGGAGGAGTTCCCCTTCAACCCGGACACCTCGGTCTTCAAGGTGCTGGGCAAGATGTTCGCCCTGTCGGCACTGGACGCGCGGCCCCTGACGGTCAACCTCAAATGCGACCCGGAGGACGCCCAGCGGCTCCGGGCCGACCACGAGGGCCTGATCGTGCCGGGCTACCACATGAACAAGCGGCACTGGAACACCGTCACCGTGGACTCCGGCTCCGACTCGGGCCTGCCCGACGCCCTGGTCGAGGAACTGGTCGAGGACTCCTACGACCTCGTCGTCGCGGGCCTGCCGAGGGCCGAGCGGCTGAAGCTCGACCGCCCCTGAAATCCCCTTCGGGTGCGCGGTGACCCCGTGTCAGCGGACACCGCGGCGAAGCCGGAGCGGCCGGCGGACAGGGACGCCGGGGTTCGTATGCTCGGGGCATGAGCGAGAACGAGCTTGATCCTGAGGACCGGAAGATCGTGACCCTGGCCCGGTCGGTGCGGGCGCGGAACGGGGTGCCGGAGGGGGCCGCCGTGCGGGACTCCACCGGGCGGACCTACGCGGCCGGGACGGTGTCCCTCCCCTCGCTCCCGCTGAGCGCGCTGCGTACGGCTGTCGCCATGGCGGTGGCCTCGGGAGCGGAGTCCCTGGAGGCGGCGGCCGTGGTCAGCGAGGCGGAGGGCCTCCCGGCGGAGGACCTGGCCGCGGTCGCCGACCTCGGGGGTGCGGGCACGCCCGTGCTGCTCGCCGGGGCCGACGGCGTGGTCAGGTCGACCGCCACGACCGGCTGAAGCGGGCGTCCGGGGACCGGTCACAGCGCGTCCGGTCCCCGCTCTCCGGTCCGCACCCGCACCACCGTCTCCACCGGTACCGACCACACCTTGCCGTCCCCGATCCTGCCCGTCCTCGCCGCCTTCACGATGGCGTCGATCGCCTCCTCGGCCACCGCGTCCTCGACGAGCAGCTCCAGGCGGACCTTGGGGACGAGGTCCACCACGTACTCCGCGCCCCGGTAGACCTCGGTGTGGCCGCGCTGGCGGCCGTAGCCGCTGGCCTCGGTGACGGTGAGGCCGTCGATGCCGAGGTCGCGCAGGGCGGACTTCACCTCGTCCAGACGGTAGGGCTTCACGACGGCGGTGATGAGCTTCATGCGGGGGTCTCGGCCTTCCTGACGGGGGCGCCATGGCCCAGGACCCCGTGATCGTAGGCCGTCTCGGCGTGCACCGTGAGGTCGAGCCCGGCGCGCTCCTCGTCCTCGCCTGCGCGCAGCCCCAGCGTGCGGTCCAGCACCCTGCCCAGCCCGTACGTCACCCCGAAGGCGTACCCGGCGACCGCGAGGACCGCGAGGAGCTGGCGGCCCAGCAGCCCGGGCCCGCCGCCGTACAGCAGACCCTCCGGGCCGCCGGTCAGGGCCTTGTCCGCGAACAGGCCGATCAGCAGCGTGCCGATCACCCCGCCGACCAGGTGGACGCCGACGACGTCGAGGGAGTCGTCGTAGTTCAGCCTGAACTTCCAGCCCACCGCGTACGAGCAGACGATCCCGGCGGCCAGCCCGACGGCCAGTGCTCCCAGCAGCGGGACGGTGCCGCAGGACGGGGTGATGGCGACCAGGCCCGCGACCGCGCCGGAGGCGGCGCCCAGGGTCGTGGGGTGGCCGTCCCGCTTCTGCTCGACCAGGAGCCAGCCCAGCAGACCGGTGCAGCCGGCGGCCATGGTGTTGAGGAAGGCAGCCGCGGCGAGGCCGTTCGCGCCGAGCGCGGAGCCCGCGTTGAAGCCGAACCAGCCGAACCACAGCAGCCCGGCACCGAGCATCACCATCGGCAGACTGTGCGGCCGCATGGCCTCCTTCTTGAAGCCCAGCCGGGGTCCGAGCACCAGACACAACGCGAGCCCCGAGGCCCCGGACGTGATCTCGACCGGCAGACCGCCCGCGAAGTCCAGCGCACCCAGCCTCGCGCCGATCCACCCGCCCGGCCCCCACACCCAGTGGGTGACCGGGACGTATACGAGCAGCGTCCACACCGGCACCAGCACCAGCCACGCCCCGAACCGGGTGCGGTCCGCGACCGCGCCGCTGATCAGGGCGGCCGTGATGATCGCGAAGGTGAGCTGGAAGGTGGCGAAGAGCAGCGTGGGCACCGTGCCGTGCAGACCGGCCGGGTCCACCCCGGCCATCCCGGCGTCCGCCAGCCCGCCGAGCAGGCCGCCGCCGATGTCGTCGGTGAAGGCGAGGGAGTAGCCGGCCGCCAGCCAGACCACGGTGACCAGGGCTATGGACACGAAGCTCATCATCAGCATGTTGAGGACGCTCTTCGCGCGGACCATGCCGCCGTAGAACAGGGCCAGGCCCGGTGTCATCAACAGGACCAGGGCGGTGGCGGCGAGCAGCCAGGCGGTGTCACCGGTGTCCGCGTGTGCGGCGGCGAGGGTCACGGGCGTCTCCAGTGATCCGGGGAGCGGGCTCGTCAGAGGGTCACGGGTGCGCGTTTCCGGTCGCCTACAGGGGCGTTTCCAGCAGGTTTCGGCACACGTCGGCGCTCTGTGCCGCCGGTCGCGCGGGTGTGGCGGACGCCTGTGCGGCACGGGCTCGCGGATCAGGGAGAATGGTCGGCATGAGCGTTCGTACCCAGTCATCCGAGCGGTCGGGCGAGAACGCCCACCGCGCAGGCTTCGCGTGCTTCGTGGGCCGTCCCAACGCGGGCAAGTCCACCCTCACGAACGCTCTGGTCGGGCAGAAGGTGGCCATCACCGCCGACCAGCCGCAGACCACCCGGCACACCGTGCGCGGCATCGTGCACCGGGACGACGCCCAGCTGATCCTGGTCGACACCCCCGGTCTCCACAAGCCGCGCACCCTGCTCGGCGAGCGGCTCAACGACGTGGTGCGCACCACCTGGGCCGAGGTCGACGTGATCGGCTTCTGCCTCCCGGCGAACGAGAAGATCGGCCCCGGCGACCGCTTCATCGCCAAGGAACTGGCCGGGATCAAGAAGACCCCCAAGGTCGCCATCGTCACCAAGACCGACCTGGTCGACTCCAAGACCCTCGCCGAGCAGCTCATCGCCATCGACCAGCTCGGCAAGGAGCTGGGCTTCGAATGGGCCGAGATCGTGCCGGTCTCCGCGGTGGGCGACAAGCAGATCGGCCTGCTGGCCGACCTGATCGTGCCGCTGCTTCCCGAGGGCCCGGCGCTGTACCCCGAGGGCGACCTCACCGACGAGCCCGAGCAGGTCATGATCGCGGAGCTGATCCGCGAGGCCGCGCTGGAGGGCGTGCGCGACGAGCTGCCGCACTCCATCGCCGTCGTCGTCGAGGAGATGCTGCCGCGCGAGGACCGCCCGGCCGACAAGCCCCTGCTCGACATCCACGCCAACGTCTACATCGAGCGCCCGAGCCAGAAGGGGATCATCATCGGCCCCAAGGGCAAGCGCCTGAAGGACGTGGGCATCAAGTCCCGCAAGCAGATCGAGGCCCTGCTCGGCACGCCCGTCTTCCTCGACCTGCACGTGAAGGTCGCCAAGGACTGGCAGCGCGACCCCAAGCAGCTCCGCAAGCTCGGCTTCTGAGCCCTCAGCGCCGCTGCGCCCGCAGCAGGTCCCGGTACCAGCGGTACGACGCCTTCGGTGTCCGCCGCAGCGTGGCGAAGTCCACGTCCACCAGGCCGAAACGGCGGGCGTAGCCCTCGGCCCACTCGAAGTTGTCCAGCAGCGACCACACGAAGTAGCCGCGCACGTCGGCCCCCTCGGCGAGCGCGGCGTGGACCGCGCGGACGTGACCGTCCAGGTAGGTGATGCGGTCCCGGTCGTCCAGCCCCTCGTACGAGCATCCGTTCTCGGTGATGACGAGGGGCGGGAGCCGGTCGCCGTAGTGGTCCCGGAGCCCGGTCAGCAGGCGGGTCAGCGCCTCGGGAACGACCGGCCAGCCGAAGTCGGTCACCGGGACGCCCTCGAACTGCCCGAGCGAGAAGGGCAGTCCGGCGGGGAGCGCCACCCCGGCGAACTCGCCGGGCTCCTCCTGAGGGGCGCCCACGCGCGCCGGGGCGTAGTAGTTGATCCCGTACCAGTCCAGTGGCTCCGCGATGATCCGCAGGTCGTCCTCGGTGCCCTCGGGCATCAACGCGGCCGTACCGTCGGGGTACTGGCCCAGCAGGACGGGTTCGGCGAAGAGGCGGTTGAGGAGCAGGTCGTAGAAGGCGGCCGCCTCCACGTCCGCCAGGTCGGTGGAGGCGGGCTCCACGGGGGAGTGGCTGTTGGCGATGCCGATCTCGCTCATCCCGGCCGCGCGCAGCGCCCGTACCGCCAGGCCGTGCGCGAGGAGCTGGTGGTGGGCGGCCGGGAGCGCGTCGAAGAGCAGCGCGCGGCCCGGGGCGTGAGTGCCGAGGGCATGGCCCAGCAGGGTGTGCTCGGCGGGCTCGTTGAGGGTGATCCAGCGCGGTACGCGGTCTCCGATCCGGTCCGCGACGCCGGAGACGTGGTCCGCGAACCGGTACGTGGTGTCCCGGTCCAGCCAGTCGAGCCCGGCCGGCAGATCCCAGTGGAACAGCGTCGGCACCGGCTGGACGCCCGCTTCGCACAGCGCGTCCACCAGCCGGTCGTAGAAGTCGAGCCCACCGGGGGAGTTGACGCGCGGCCAGGAGACGGAGAAGCGGTACGCGTCCACGCCGAGGCCGGCCAGCAGGGCCACGTCCTCCGGATAGCGGTGGTAGTGGTCGCAGGCCACGGCCGCGGTGGAGCCGTCCTTCACCCGGCCTGGCTCGGCGGCGAACACGTCCCACACGGAGGGTTCGCGCAGGTCGGCGGCGCCCTCGATCTGGTGCGCGGAGGTCGACACCCCCCACAGGAAGCCGTCGGGGAAGCGAGGGAGAGGGCCGTGCGCGTCCGTCACCATGGGCGGGATCATCCGCACCCGGCCCCCGCCGCGTCAACGGTCACGTCGGTCCGGATCCCGCTCCCCGATCCGGCCTGATCCGAACGAAAGACCCTAAGCCCCCTCCTTCAGCACCCGCGACACCAACTCCCGCTGTACATCGGTCAGCCGGGGGTCGGCCGCGTGGACGGTGCGGCCGTCCACCGTGATCTCGTAGTGGAAGCCGTCCGGGACACCCGGTACCGGGGTGCCCTGCGCGCCGTCCAGGACCTGGTCGGCCAGGGTGTGCCACTCGTGGGCGTCGGCACACCCGGAGGTGTCCACCTCGGCCAGCCGCTCGATGCCGGCGAAGCCGCCCGTACGTCGTACTCGGATACGCATGGCCCCAGTGTCCGGCACCGCCTACAGCGTCTCCACCCCCACTTCCTCCCACGCCTTCTCCACCGCCTGGAGTTCGCCGCCCGCGCCGAACCGCTCACGGGCGGCCTTGACGGTGAGCGTGGCGAAGTCGGCGAACTGGGCGTCCTCCTTGAGTTCGCCGCCGGTCAGCACGTCGTACCAGATCTGGCCGGTCTTCTCCCACGCGTAGCCGCCGATCGCGGTGGCCGCGATGTAGAAGGCGTGGTTGGGGATGCCGGAGTTGATGTGGACGCCGCCGTTGTCCCGGCCCGTGTGCACGTAGTGCTGCATGTCGGCGGGCTGGGGGTCCTTGCCGAGCACGTCGTCGTCGTACGCGGTGCCCGGTGCCTTCATCGAGCGCAGGGCCACGCCCTGGACGCGCGGGGCGAGCAGGCCGGCGCCGATCAGCCAGTCCGCGTCGGCGGCGGTCTGGCGGAGCGTGTACTGCTTGATCAGCGAGCCGAACACGTCGGACAGCGACTCGTTGAGCGCGCCGGACTGGCCGAAGTAGGCGAGGTTGGCGGTGTACTGCGTGACGCCGTGGGTGAGTTCGTGGCCGATGACGTCGACCGGGATGGTGAAGTCGAGGAAGATCTCGCCGTCCCCGTCGCCGAACACCATCTGCTCGCCGTTCCAGAACGCGTTGTCGTAGTCCTTGTCGAAGTGGACCGTGGCGTTGAGCGGGAGGCCCCGGCCGTCGATGGAGCGGCGGCCGTACGCCTTCAGGTACAGCTCGAAGGTGGCGCCCAGGCCCGCGTAGGCCCGGTTGACCGTCGCGTCGGAGCCCGGCTCGGAGCCCTCGGCGCGGACCCTCCTGCCGGGAAGGTCCTGTTCGTGCCCGGCGTCGAAGATCGTGCGGTCGGGCTGGTCCCCGCCGGCCGGAGCGGCGGCAGCCGGCGACGGGGAGCCGATCACGGTGGTCAGCCGGCGGCGGGTGCGCTCCAGCGCGTCCCGCTCCAGGGAGCGGCGGGCCGGGCCGGACAACGCCGGGTCGGAGTCGCGCGCGAGCCTGTCGAGGAGGTGCGGCGGCACGATCGTGCAGAAGACGGGCTCATGGCCCCCGTTGGTCGTCATGCCGATAAATGGTCGCACCGAGCGAGGTGAAAGTCACTAGCTGTAACCGTGATTGATGAAATGCGGTGATATCTCTCGTCACTCCGCGTCACCGGGTGGTAGAGGCCCTCGTCAGAGGCCCGTGTCACCCGTCCCGGTTCCGCATGCTGATACGCCCCCGCGCGCCCGGCGGGCCTCGGCTAGGCTGCACGGCATCATGCGTTTCGGGCTGCTTCTCCTTAGCTGCCGCGGCGAGGGCCTGTAAGCAAGGCCGACCCCCTCCCCGCGGTGCTGTCTGGCGTTGCGTCGTCGGCCGTCCCAAGGACTTTCCGAGGAGCCCACGCGATCATGGCGAACCGCCAGCAGCCCAGCCCCATGCCGTTCCAGCGCTACGGACGCTACGAGCAGGTCGACATTCCCGACCGCACCTGGCCCGGCAAGCGCGTCACCGCCGCCCCCCGCTGGCTCTCCACCGACCTGCGCGACGGCAACCAGGCCCTGATCGACCCGATGTCGCCCGAGCGCAAGCGCCGGATGTTCGACCAGCTGGTCAAGATGGGCTACAAGGAGATCGAGGTCGGCTTCCCCGCCTCCGGCCAGACCGACTTCGACTTCGTGCGCTCCATCATCGAGGAGGAGGGCGCGATCCCCGAGGACGTGACGATCTCCGTCCTCACCCAGGCCCGCGAGGACCTGATCGAGCGCACCGTGGAGTCCCTGAAGGGCGCGCACCGCGCCACGGTCCACTTGTACAACGCCACCGCGCCCGTGTTCCGCCGGGTGGTCTTCCGGGGCTCCAAGGAGGACATCAAGCAGATCGCCGTGGACGGCACCCGTCTGGTGGTGGAGTACGCGGAGAAGCTGCTGGGCCCCGAGACCGAGTTCGGCTACCAGTACTCGCCGGAGATCTTCACCGACACCGAACTGGACTTCGCGCTGGAGGTCTGCGAGGCGGTGATGGACGTCTACCAGCCCGGTCCGGGCCGCGAGATCATCCTCAACCTGCCCGCCACGGTGGAGCGGTCGACCCCGTCCACGCACGCCGACCGGTTCGAGTGGATGCACCGCAACCTCTCCCGCCGCGAGCACGTCGTCCTGTCCGTGCACCCGCACAACGACCGGGGCACCGCCGTGGCCGCCGCCGAGCTGGCGCTGATGGCCGGCGCCGACCGCGTCGAGGGCTGCCTGTTCGGACAGGGCGAGCGCACCGGCAACGTCGACCTGGTCACCCTGGGCATGAACCTGTTCTCGCAGGGCGTCGACCCGCAGATCGACTTCTCCGACATCGACGAGATCCGTCGCACGTGGGAGTACTGCAACCAGATGGAGGTCCACCCGCGCCACCCCTACGTGGGCGACCTGGTCTACACGTCCTTCTCCGGCTCCCACCAGGACGCCATCAAGAAGGGCTTCGACGCGATGGATGCCGACGCGGCCGCGCGCGGTGCCGGCGTGGGCGAGCTGGAGTGGGCGGTGCCGTACCTGCCCATCGACCCCAAGGACGTCGGCCGCTCCTACGAGGCCGTCATCCGGGTCAACTCGCAGTCCGGCAAGGGCGGTGTGTCGTACGTCCTGAAGAACGACCACAAGCTGGATCTGCCGCGCCGGATGCAGATCGAGTTCTCGAAGATCATCCAGGCCAGGACGGACGCCGAGGGCGGCGAGATCACCCCGCGCGAGATCTGGGCCGCCTTCCAGGACGAGTACCTGCCGAACCCGGGGAACCCCTGGGGCCGCATCCAGGTCCGCACCGGGCAGTCGACCACCGACACGGACGGCGTGGACACGCTGACCGTGGAGGCGACGGTGGACGGCGTGGACACCGTGCTGACCGGTAGCGGCAACGGTCCGATCTCTGCGTTCTTCGACGCCCTGCAGTCGGTGGGCGTGGACGTACGACTGCTGGACTACCAGGAGCACACGATGAGCGAGGGCGCGTCCGCGCAGGCCGCCTCCTACATCGAGTGCGCGGTCGGCGACAAGGTGCTGTGGGGCATCGGCATCGACGCGAACACGACACGTGCGTCGTTGAAGGCGGTCGTCTCCGCGGTGAACCGCGCGACCCGCTGACCCCGCCCCACCCGGCGCTTCGCCGCCCCGGCCGCCGCACACGGCGGCCGGGGCGGCGTCGTCTTCCGGCCAGGAAACGCCGCAGGTCACGGGCCGGTCTCGCCCGGAGGGCTGACTACGGCCACGTGATGTGGCTAACATCACGCCAGCGCGGCGATGGGGCCGCGTGGTGACGTGCGGAGGTGCGACGTGCTGCCAGTACGGGGACGAGACGGCCGAGCCACCGGGTTCGTCCGGCACATCCTGGGCTCCCGCACCGCCTGGACGCCCCAGGGCGACGGCGAGTTCTTCTGCCCCGGCTGCGGCGGCGACCGCAACTACCAGCGCCTCACCGGCCGCACCCGCCTCACCGTGCTCGGGGTACCCGTGCTGACGCGCGGGACGACCGGGCCGGTCGTGGAGTGCGCGTCCTGCCTGCACCACTTCGGTGTGGACACGCTCGACCACCCCACCACCCGCCGTCTCTCCGTCCTGCTCCGCGACGCCGTCCACGCGGTGGCGGTCTCGGTGCTGGTCGCCGGGGGCACCGGGGCGCGGGCCGCGCTGGAGACGGCGGCCGAGACCGTCCGCGCGGCGGGCTGCGAGGAGGACGTGGCGGAACGCCTCGCCATGACCGTCGACGGCGGCGACCCCCGCACGCCCCTGACCGCCCTCGCCCCCCACCTCGCCGCACCGGGCCGCGAGTCCCTCCTCCTGGACGCCGCCCTCATCGCCCTCGCCGACGGCCCCTACACCCCCGCGGAGCACACCGCCCTCACCTCGGCCGGCGAAGCACTCCTGCTCCCGGTCGAGGTGGTCGAACGGGTCCTGACGGCGGCCCGCATGCCGTCCTGAACAGGGGAGCGTGACGCGCGGGAGCCCTCGGGCGTTGAGCATCGTGGTCTTACGTGTGGAGGACGGCGATGAGCACTGCGGAGCGGATTCTCGCGGATCGGCTGGAGATCACGGCGGGACAGGTCGTGCGGGAGATCGGCTGGGACGAGGACTGCGACGACCGCCTGCGCGCGGCCGTCGAGGAGTGGACCGGTGACGCGCTCGCCGACGCGGGCGGTGAGGACCTCGCCGACGCGGTGCTCCTGTGGTGGCGCGAGAAGGACGGCGACCTCTTCGACGCGCTCACCGATGCCGTGACCGGCCTCACCTTCGGCGGCCCCATCTGGCTCCTGACGCCCCGCCCGGGCCGCGACGGCCACGTGGAGGCCGCCGAGATCGCGGAGAGCGCCACGGCGGCCGGGCTCAGCCGGACCCCCCTGGACGTGGCGGTGAGCTGGGCCGGCACCCGGCTCGACCTTCGGGGGAGGATTGCCCCGTAAGGGCGGGCCCACCGCTCGCTGCCCTCGCCGAGGGCGCTGTCGGTGATGTCGCCTCCGGGGCGCCGAGCACCCCGGCACCTCGGGAACCGGTCACCACCTCGCGAACTGCTGTTGGCACGGTGGGCGGTCGAGTCGAGTGATCCACTGGTCTAGTGCGTGGGCGTCGACCGTCTGCGCCGCGCCGCCCGGTTCGCCACGCCGAGCAGGGCGAACAGGAGGCAGAGGCCGAGGGAGGAGCCGACGCGGCCTGCTCCGGCACCACCCAGGACCCGCATGACCAGTACGGTGAAGTTCAGTGCCAGCAGCGACAGGAACACCCAGAAGGCCCCCTGAGATCCGGGCTTCGTCCAGGCAGGTGCCTCACGGGACGCGCGTCGAGATGTCATGTTCCCTCCCTCAGTCCCCAGTGCCCCCGGCACGGCCGCCACACGCCCAGCGGATCTCCCCGTCCTGGCGCTCCGGAGTGGGGGCGAGGCCCGCCGCCCTCGCCACGGCCGCCGAGGCGTGGTGGTCGGGGTGGATGTGCGCGGTGATGCTCCGCACCGGACACGCGGTCAGCCACGCGACCAGGGCCACGGCCGCCTCCTTGGCGATGCCCCGCCCCTGCCAGGGGGTGCCCACCACCCACGCGATCTCGGCGGTGCGGCGCGCCGTGCTGAGCGTCGCCTGGACGGTGCCGGTCAGGCGGGAGTCCTCGCGCAGCAGGATGACCCAGTTCAGCCAGGTGATCTCGGGGTCGGGGGAGCCGGCGACGAGCCGGCGGTACCGGGTGGTGAGCGCGTCCGGTGGGTACGGGGTCCCGCCGATGAAGCGGTGCAGGGCAGGGTCGGCCAGTACCCCGGCCATCTCCGTGGCGTGCCCGACCCGCAGGGGGAGCAGATCGAGCCGCGGGGTGCGGATCTCAGTGCCGGACGGCATCAAGGAAGTCGCCCCAGGCGGAGGCGCCGAGGAGGAGTACGGGGCTGTCCTCGACCTTGCTGTCCCGTACGGGGACGACGCCGGGGACTCCGCCGGCGACCTCGACGCAGTTGCCGCCGTCGCCGTTGCTGTAGCTGCTCTTGTGCCAGTGGGCGTCGGTCAGGTCGTACTGGCGCATCGTCTGAAGTCCTCAGCCGCCGATTCGATCAGGGCCAGGGACGCCTCCGGCGACAGCGCGGCACCCCTGAGCAGATCGTATGCGCCCTGTGCCCTCTTCACCATGGCCGGGTCGTCGAGCAAGGTCCCCGAGAACGAGGTCTCTGTATAGGCCACGGGCGGGGCGTCGTTGAACTCCATGAGCCGCAGCGAGCCGTTGTTGGCAGGGGCGCCTGCCCCGAACGGCAATACCTGCACCAGCGCACTCCGCTGCCGGGACAGCTCCGCCAAGTGATCCAGCGCCTCTGCCGCGACCGCCGCTCCACCGACGGCTGTGCGGAGCGCAGCCTCATGGAGGATCGCCCAATACCTCGGGTGGGCAGCCTCCTTGAGGACGGCTGAGCGCTCCACCCGGGCGGCCACTCTGCCGGCCACGAACTCCTCGGCGGCAAAGGGATGCGTCGCCAGGATCAGGGCGCGCGCGTAGCCGGGCGTCTGGAGCAGCCCCGGCACGACGGTCGGCTCGAACTCACAGATCGTGGTCGCCAGTCGTTCCAGGTCGACCACGCGCGCGAAGTAGTCCGCATACCTCGGATCATCGATCAGCTTCCTGCACAGCCGCTCGAAAATACCGCCGGTTTGCAGTACTTGGTCGATCCGCTGGGCCACATCCAACTGGGGCTTTCTGATCGCCTGCTCGAACTGGCCGATGTACCCGCCGGAGACGAAGACCTTTGCTCCCAACTCCGTCTGAGTGAGCCCCGCCTCCTCGCGGCGACGCTTCAGCTCGGTGCCGAAGAACTCCCAGACCGCCTGACGTGAACCGTTGGCCACGGCCAACCCCCTTGCGCTGCCACGCGCTTGTAGGGCTCAGGCCCCTTCCGAGTCTAGGTGTGGAGCGTCACCGTGAGGACACGAAGCGTGAAGGGCGTTGCGGAAGGGAAGTGATGCGGACAGTGAACACACAGGATTCAGCGGACCGGGTCGAGGAAGCGGAGCGAACCCTCGAGGAATTGCGGACCGCACTGGAAAAGGCCGGGATCAAGTTGCCTTCGCTCCGGCTCGATCCCATCTCACTGGCCTGCGAGGCCCCGATCCCCCTGGTGGAGCTGGGGCGGTGCTCGGTGCAGACGGCCGCGCAGCTCGTAGCGGCGCTGCGATGAATGCGGTGCGACCGCCACTGGGCTCGTACGCCTTGGACACGGAGACGAACAGAGTGGGAGTGGTCATGGGACACCAGGGACCGTACGTGCAGCTCAGACCGCTGGGCGGCGGCCGGGAGTGGGACGTGGCGCCGGGCCGGGTGCGGGCGGCGACGCCCGCGGAGCGGATCAGTGCGGCGACGGCGTATGCGAATGCCCGCAGCAGAGGCGAGGTGCCCTGAGGGGCGGGGCGCGCGGAGAGACGGAGAGCGGCCTCCGCCGGGACCCGGGGCGGGGGGGGGCGCCCCCCAGCGGGGCCGCGCAATCGAGGGGCCCGATGCCGGGCCCCGTGA
>NZ_JBSFFI010000030.1:0-29553 GCF_053596035.1 Streptomyces sp. NPDC001781
TCCCTTTCCGGCGGTTCCGACTCTATCAGATCCTTTCGGCGTCTGATTCCCAGTCAGAGGGGGTTGTCTTCCCGGCCCGCTGGGCCGTTCCGACGTCTCAAACCTTAGCGGATCATCCCCGGCAGTTCCTAATCGGGCCGCCGGTTCCCATTCGAATCGAATTCGGACGCGCCGAAATCAATCCCAGGGGATGGTCGTACTGGTGGTTTGAGGTTGCCGCTCGAGGCGGCGAGGCGCTGACGAGAACCGTTACGGCTCCGTGCAACCCGGAGAACTGTACGGACTCGTAGGGGGCGGGTCAAACCCTCCTGTCAAGATTTTTTCCGCCGACCCGTGGTCAAGCGGTCAGTCCAGGTCGGAGAGCCGGCCCTCGGCGTCGGGCTGGGCGTGCTCCACGCGGCGGAGGAGCCGGGTGAGCACCTCTCCCAGCACGGAGCGCTCCCCGGAGCTGAGGTCCTGGAGCAGGTCCTCCTCGAAGACCGTCGCCAGGCGCATCGCCTCGAGCCACTTCTCGCGGCCCTCTGTCGTCAGCTCCACGATGACGCGGACGCGGTTGGACTCGTCGCGCTCGCGGGTGACCAGGCCCTCGGTGACCATGCGGTCGATCCGGTGGGTCATGGCGGCCGGGGTGAGCCCGAGCCGCTTGGCCAGCTCCCCGGGCCCCAGCCGGTACGGGGCGCCGGACAGGACGAGGGCCTTCAGTACTTCCCACTCCGCGTTGCTGATGCCCAGCTCGGCGGTCTGGCGGCCGTACGCCACGTTCATCCGGCGGTTCAGCCGGGAGAGCGCCGACACGATCTCCTCGACCTGGGGGTCGAGGTCCTGGAACTCGCGCTGGTAGGCGGCGATCTGTTCTTCGAGTGTCGGCTCCGGGACGCCGGCGGTGTCGGCCATGGCAAGGAGTATGGCACGGCAGCTCTTTGCTTTGAAGTCCTTCGGCATGTACTCTTTAGCTTCGAACTTTAGCTTCGAAGTCTTCACTCCTAACTTGTGGAAGAGGTGAACGTGACCAGGGCGATGGGGGCGGCGATGCCCCGCATCCACGTGGGCAACGCGCTCAGCGCATTCGGACTCGGCTTCACGGTCCCGTATCTGTACGTCTATGTGGCGCAGGTGCGAGGACTGGGAGCCATGACGGCCGGGCTGGTGCTCGCCGTCTTCGCCGTGGCGGCGCTCATCGCGTTGCCGTTCGCCGGGCGCGCGATCGTCCGGCGCGGTCCGTTGCCCGTCCTGCTCGCTGCCCTGGTCCTGTCCGCGCTCGGCGCTCTGGGCCTGGGGCTTGCGGGCGGTGCGGTCTCCGTACTGCTGACCGCGGCCGCGCTCGGTGCCGGACAGGCGGTGATGCAGCCGGCGCTGGCGACGATGATCGTGGACTGCTCGACCACCGAGACCCGGTCGCGGGCGTTCGCCATGCAGTTCTTCCTGCAGAACCTCGGTCTGGGCGTCGGCGGGCTCATAGGCGGCCACCTGGTGGACACGAGCCGCGCGTCCTCCTTCACCGTGCTGTTCTCCATCGAGGCCACGATCTTCCTGCTGCTCACCGTGCTGATGGCGACGGTGCGGATGCCGCGGGCCCCGCGCATCACCGACCTGCCCTCCGGCTCGGCCAAGGGCGGCTGGCGGCAGCTCGTGGGGAACCGGGCGATGGTGCAGCTCTGCGTGCTGGGCTTCGTGCTGTTCTTCGCCTGCTACGGGCAGTTCGAGTCCGGCCTGAGCGCCTATGGCGTCGAGGCCGCCGGGATCTCCACGTCCACGCTGGGCACCGCGCTCGCCGCCAACACGCTGATGATCGTCGTGGCGCAGTTCGCCGTGCTGAAGCTGGTCGAGCGGCGCCGCCGGTCCCGGGTGATCGCGGTGGTCGGGCTCATCTGGACCGTCGCCTGGCTGGCGGCGGGCTACGCCGGTCTCGGGCACGGCAGCCAGGAGATGGCCACGGCAGCGTTCGTCTCGACGTACGCGCTGTTCGGGCTCGGTGAGGCGATGCTGTCGCCGACCGTCGCGCCGCTGGTCGCCGATCTGGCGCCGGAGGGCATGGCGGGGCAGTACAACTCCGCGTTCGCGCTGGTCAAGCAGTTGGCGCTGGCGGTCGGACCGGCCATCGGCGGACCGCTGGGTGCCTCGCTGCACGCGCCGTACATCGTGACGTTCGCGCTGTTCTCGGTGGCGATCAGCGTGCTGGCCATACGGCTGGGCCGTCGGCTCACGCCCGCGCAGGACCACCCGTGGGCCGCGGCGGGCAAGAGCCGGGTCGTGGCCCGGGGCGGTGCTCCGGCGGAGTCGGTCAGCGCCTAGGAAGTCCGTACACGGAGGAAGGGCCGGGAGCACATCGCGTGCTTCCGGCCCTTCCGCGTGGGGGTGTTCGAACGACCGCCGGGTGACGAGGTCCCGGCCCGGGCGTCGCCGGTCGGGCGGGACACCGCGAGCCCGGCATGATCCAGACGGAAGACCCCAAGGGCTGTCCCGCAATCCCCGGCAGGCGCGCGACGACAGCCGCGGCACCTCGCCGCGTTGCCGGATCGCCTGCCTACGCCAGGTATCAGGACGGCCCTCCGCCTCGCGACGCACCGCATCCGACGCCGCGCGCTGATCCACCGGGGATCACGGGACAGCCCTCAGCCCTTCGGGAGGAGGAACTCGCACCAGACCGCCTTGCCGCCGCCCGGGGTGCGGCGGGAGCCCCAGCTCGTGGCGATGGTGGCGACGATGTCGATGCCGCGCCCGGACTCGTCGGCGGGTTCGGCCCGGCGGCGGCGCGGGAGGTGGTCGTCTCCGTCGGTGACCTCGATGATCAGGCGGCGGTCGGTGCGGCGCAGTCTGAGCCGCATGGGTGGGGTGCCGTGCTGGAGGGAGTTGGCGACCAGTTCGCTGGTGGCGAGGACGCCGAGGTCGTGGAGTTCGGTGGGGAAGCGCCAGCTCGTGAGCACCCCGGAGGCGAAGGCGCGGGCGCGCGGGGCGGCCTCGACGCCGCCGAGGAGGTCCAGGGCCGCGTTGCGGAAGAGGTCGGCGGCGGGCCCGGTGCGGTGGGGATGCTGGAGGACGAGGACGGCCACGTCGTCGTCGTGGTCGGCGGTGACGCCGGCCGACCGGACCAGGCGGTCGCAGACGACCTGAGGTGTGCCGGTGGCACCGGAGAGGGCGCGGGCCAGGGCGGTGATGCCCTCGTCCAGGTCCTGATCGCGCCGTTCGACCAGGCCGTCGGTGTAGAGGACCGCGGTGGCGCCGGGACCGAGGGGAACGGAGCCGGAGGAGTGGACCCAGCCGCCGGTGCCCAGCGGAGGGCCGGTGGGCTCGTCGGCGCGCAGGACCTCGCCGTTCTCGTCACGGACCAGGATCGGCAGGTGTCCGGCGGACGCGTAGACCAGGCGGCCCTCGTTGGGGTCGTGGACGGCGTAGACGCAGGTGGCGATCTGGTTGGGGTCGATCTCCACGGCCAGGCCGTCGAGGAGCTGGAGGACCTCGTGCGGGGGGAGGTCGAGGCGGGCGTAGGCGCGGACGGCGGTGCGGAGCTGGCCCATGACGGCGGCGGCTCGCACGCCCCGGCCCATGACGTCGCCGATGACGAGGGCGGTGCGGCCGCCACCGAGGGTGATGACGTCGTACCAGTCGCCGCCGACCGCGGCCTCGGTGCCGCCGGGCTGGTAGGTGGCGGCCACGCGCAGGTCGTCGGGTTCCTCGAGGTCCTGCGGGAGCAGGGAGCGCTGGAGGGTGACCGCGGTCTGGCGCTGGCTGCGTTCGCTGGCGCGCAGGCGTTCGGCGGCCTCGGCGTGGTCGGTGACGTCGGTGGCGAAGACGAGTACGCCGGCGTCCCGGTCGCCGTGCCCGGTGACGGGAGTGCACGTGAACGTGTAGGACCGGCCGTCGACCGCCTTGCGGGACTTCAGCGTGCGGGGTCTGCCGCTGCGCAGCACCTGGTCGAGGAGGGGGAAGAGGCCCAGTTCGGCGAGTTCGGGGAGGGTGTCGCGGGCCGGCGTGCCGGGGGCGCGGGGGCCGAAGGCGGCGGCGTAGGCGGCGTTGACGTGGGCGAGGCGGTGGTCGGGGCCGTGGACCAGGGCGACGAGGGCCGGCACGCGGTCGAGGACCTCGCGGGTGGGCAGTCCGTCGACGGCGGAGGCGGGGTGTCCGGCGCGGGCGGCGGGTACCGGGCTCTCGCCGCGCCGGTCCGGGGAGACCGTCTGCTCGGTCCGCGCTGTCGCGCGGCGCTGCGTTCCGGGGAGCCGGGCGCTCCAGCGCGTGAAGTTCACAGTGGGGAATGCCTCGCGTGTGCAGAGGGCGGGCTGTTGCCCGTCCGAGGATGTGGAGCAGTCTGGCAGGTGGCGGTTCGCGGCGACATCCGTCAGACGGCCGTGGGGGGCCGGGTAGTTCCCGGCCCCGGTCAGGACGACCCCTTCGGGGGGTCCGGGTGCCGCCAGGGGGGTTCTCCACCGGCCGCGCGTTCGAACTCCGCCCGCGGGTGTTCGAGGGAGCCGAGGGAGACGATCTCGCGTTTGAACAGGCCCGCGAGGGTCCACTCGGCGAGCACGCGGGCCTTGCGGTTGAAGGTGGGCACACGGCTGAGGTGGTACGCCCGGTGCAGGAGCCAGGCGGGGCGGCCGGTGAGCCCGCGGCCGTACACCTGGGCGACGCCCTTGTGCAGGCCGAGAGAGGCGACGGAGCCGAGCTGACGGTGGTTGTAGGTGCGCAGGGGCTCGCCGCGCAGGGTGTGCACGATGTTGTCGCCGAGGACCCTGGCCTGGCGCAGCGCGTGCTGGGCGTTGGGTGCGGTGGTGGCGCCGGGCTCGGTGGCGGTGACGTCGGGTACGGCGGCGGCGTCGCCCGCGGCCCAGGCGTGCTCGGTGCCCTCGACGGCGAGCTCGGCGGTGCAGCGCAGCCTTCCGCGCGGGTCGAGGGGCAGGTCGGTGGCGGCGAGCATCGGGTGGGGTCTGACGCCGGCGGTCCAGACGACGGTGCGGGTGGGGAGGCGGCGGCCGTCGCTGAGGACGGCGACCCGGTCGGCGCAGGATTCGAGGCGGGTGTTCAGCAGTACCTGGATGTTGCGGCGGCGGAGCTGGGTGACGGTGTGGCGGCCCAGTTCGGGGCCGACCTCGGGCAGCACCCGGCCGGTGGCCTCCACCAGCACCCACTTCATGTCCTCGGGGCGGAGGTTGGGGTAGTACCGGGCGGCGTAGCGGGCCATGTCCTCGAGTTCGCCGAGGGCCTCCACCCCGGCGTAGCCGCCGCCGACGAAGACGAAGGTGAGCGCGGCGTCGCGCAGGGCGGGATCGCGGGTGGAGGAGGCGATGTCCATCTGCTCGATGACGTGGTTGCGGAGCCCGATGGCCTCCTCGACGGTCTTGAAGCCGATGGCGTGCTCCGCCAGGCCGGGGACGGGCAGGGTGCGGGAGACGGAGCCGGGGGCGAGGACGAGTTCGTCGTAGCCGAGGAGTTCGGCGGCGCGGCCGTGCCGCTCGGCGGCGAGGGTGGTGACGGCGGCGGTGCGTACGGCGTGGTCCACGGAGGTGACCTCGCCGATGACCACACGGCACTCGGGCAGCACCCGGCGCAGGGGTACGACGACGTGACGCGGGGAGATCGAGCCGGCGGCCGCCTCGGGGAGGAAGGGCTGGTAGGTCATGTAGGGGTCGGGGCTGACCACGGTGATCTCGACGTCACCACGTCTGAGCTGCCGTTTCAGTTTCCGCTGGAGACGCAGGGCGGTGTACATGCCGACGTAGCCACCGCCGACGACCAGAATGCGCGCGCGTTCCTTCACCATCCCATGACGCACCCGGCGCTGTTGTTTGTCCACAGCCTCGGCAATGTGCGTGCCAGGCGGCCGGATGTGCGGGGGCACGGAATCCGGACATAAATGGCTCGTACTCCGATCGAGGGGCGCACTGTGCGGAACCTACCCCTTCTGAATTGACCCCCGCTCAACTATGTTGCTGTTTCGACGAGGTACGGGAGGGTCGTCGAGGGGGTCGCCGGGTGCGGGCCCGCTTCGGGACCGGCGCCAGTTTTCCGCGCTTTCGGCATCAGTGGCGGGGAGTCTCCGGGGGGAGACGTCATTACCGGGGGAAGACATGCATGTTCAGGACACGCACTGGTCAGCGGCGCCCCTCGCGTCGGCCGGACGGACCGGCGGCGGGCGCGCGGCGCCGTTGAGGGTGGACGCGCAGCGCAATCTGGAGCACGTGCTGAGGGCGGCGCGTGAGGTGTTCGGCGAGCTGGGCTACGGCGCGCCGATGGAGGACGTGGCGCGGCGGGCGCGGGTCGGTGTGGGCACGGTGTACCGGCGGTTCCCCAGCAAGGACGTACTGGTGCGGCGGATCGCCGAGGAGGAGACCGCGCGGCTGACCGAGCAGGCGCGGACCGCGCTGGGCCAGGAGGACGAGCCGTGGTCGGCGCTCTCCCGCTTCCTGCGCACCTCGGTGGCGTCCGGCGCGGGCCGGCTGCTGCCGCCGCAGGTGCTGCGGGTGGGTGTCGCCGAGGAGGGTGGCGCTCCGTCGGCCGACGAGGCGCGGGTCCCGCAGCAGCGGTCCCAGGCCGGTGCCGGTGAGCTGCGGCTGGTGGACGGCGGCGGTGAGCCGGGTACGGCGGCGCTGCTGGACGTGGTCGGCCGGCTGGTGGAGCGGGCGCGGGCGGCCGGGGAGCTGCGGGCGGACGTTTCCGTGTCGGACGTGCTCCTGGTGATCGCCACGGCGGCGCCCTCGCTGCCGGACGCCGCGCAGCAGGCGGCCGCCTCCGCACGGCTGCTGGACATCCTGCTGGAGGGACTGCGGTCCCGGCCCGCGTAGCGGAGCCGCCTCGCCCCGAACCCCCTTACCAGGACTGCTTGTTCGGAACTGATTGCGGGTGGTTGGTGAAACTTCCGCTCGGATGAGTGACGGGTCCGGCGAGTGGGCCGGCGGTGAACACGGCTGTGGCACGCTGAGCCTGTTCGGGTCGGGCTGTGCCGTTGTCGGGGGCTTCACGCGATGGGCGTTGACGGGTGGGACGGTGCGCGCGCCGACGGCCGTGGTGACGCGGCGGCCGGGGGGTTGACGTCGCCGCAGGTGCCGAGCCAGGGCGGCCGGGCCGCCCGTGGCGGCGGTGAGCGGGCGAGCCTGCCGGCCCGGCGCCAGGCCGGCCCACCGCCGCTCCCGCCCGAGGCACCGCCAGGCGACGGCGAGCTGATCGAGCGGATGCGCGCCGGGGACGACTCGGCGTACGAGGAGCTGTACCGCCGGCACGCGGACGCGGTACGCCGCTACGCGCGCACCTGCTGCCGGGACGGGCACACCGCCGACGACCTCACCGCCGAGGTGTTCGCCCGCATGCTCCAGGCGGTGCGCGGCGGTTCTGGTCCCGGGTACGCGGTGCGCGCCTATCTGCTCACCTCGGTGCGCCGGGTCGCCGCGCACTGGACGCGGTCCGCCAGGCGCGAGCAGCTCGTGGACGACTTCGCGGTGTTCGCCCAGCAGGCATCCAGGGCGGCCGAGGTGGCCGACGGCACGGGGTCCCCGGGGTCCTTCGGCGCCGATCTCGGTGCCGACGTACGCGCGATGCGCGAGGCCGAGCAGACCCTGGCCATGCAGGCGTTCCGCTCGCTGCCCGAGCGCTGGCAGGCGGTGCTCTGGCACACCGAGGTGGAGGACGAGTCGCCCAGCGAGGTGGCCGTGCTGTTCGGGCTGGACGCCAACGGCACGCGGGTGCTGGCCAGCCGGGCCCGCGAGGGCCTGAAGCAGGCGTACCTCCAGGCGCACGTCAGCGCGACCCTGGTGAACGACGAGGAGTGCGCGCGCTACGCCGACCAGCTCGGTGGGTACGCGCGGCGAAAGCTGCGCATCCGGGCCGAGCGCGGGCTGCGCAAGCACCTGGAGGAGTGCGCCAGGTGCCGTCTGGCGGCCGCGCAGATCGAGGAGGTGGCCGCGGGCATCCCGGCCGTCGTCCCGGTCGCGGTCATCGGCTGGTTCGGTGCCGCCGGGTACGCCAAGGCGCTCGGTGTGGTCGCCGGTGGCGCGGGCGTGGGGGCCGCGGGGGCCGCTGCCGCCGCGACCGGGTCCGCCGGTGGCGGCGCGGCGGGCGGTGGCGCGGCCTCGGAGGGGCTGGGCGCGCCGGTGAAGGCGGGCATCGCCGCCGGTGTGGTCGCGGTGGCCGCCGCAGCCGTCGCGCTGGCGCTGGTGAACGACAGCCGGCCGGCCAAGGAGATCGCCGAGCCGTCGCCGTCCGCGCCGGTGGTCCGGCAGACCCCGCCGCCCGCGCCGCCCCCGCCGGTGAACAGGAAGGAGCCCGCTTCGAGGCCGCCCGCTCCGCCCGCCCCCGCAGCCGTCGTCCCGGTGGCCGACGCCCCGAAGCCGGCGCCCGAGCCCACCCCGGCCCCGAAGCCGGCCCCCCGGCCGACTCCGACGCCCACCCCGGCACCGCCGAAGCCGAGGCCGAGCCCCACGCCGCCCCCGGCGCCCACCCCTCCGCCGCCCCCGTCCCGGTCCTACGAGCTGAGTGAACTCCGCTACGACCTCACCGGCGACGGCACGGAGCCGGAAGTGCGGCTCGGCGACAGCAGCTGGGTGTGGCGGCGGTACGGCATGTCGATCGGGGGCCGGCGCTACGCCCCCGGTGTCACGGTGCGCGGCGACTCCTCGGTGACCGTCGATCTCAACCGCGAGTGCGACGCCTACGACGCGGTGGTCGGGGTGGACGACATGACCCTCGGCCTGGGCAGGGTGGCCTTCGCGGTGTACGCGGACGGCGCCCGCCTGTGGCGGTCCGGCACGGTCTCCGGCGGCGACCCGGCGGTGCCGGTCCACGTGGACCTGGCTGGACGGAAGACGGTACGGCTGGTGGTGGAGCCCCGCGGCACCGCCTTCGGCCAGGCGGCCGTCGCGGACTGGGCCACGTCCCGGTTCAGCTGCGGGTAGGGACCTTCGTGTGGATCAGCCCGGCACGACCCGAACGAGAGGCACTGAGGGCTGTCCCGTAATGCCCGGCGGATCAGCCCTCAGCTGGGCCGGGCTCCCGCCCGCAGGGCGCTGCGCTGCGGGGCGATGCCGGCCGGGACGGCGCGGGCGCGGGCGGGCGTACCGGTCCAGCAGGTGCCCCGGCGGGCCAGGAGGCGGCCGAGCCAGAGTTCCAGGGAGACGAGGTCGGCGAGGCCGTCCAGCGGGAGGGGTTCGCCGGCGGCGGCCTCCCGGACGGCCTTGCGGACCACGCGGGCCTCGACCAGGCCGGCGTCCGCGAGCAGGGGGGTGTCGAAGAGGCCGACCAGGGAGTCGGCGGCCAGCCGCAGTCCGGTGCGCGCGGCGGCGGCCGAGGTGGCGTGGGACGGGGTGCCCCAGCCGGGCGGCAGGTCGGTGACCCCGGCGCCCTCCAGCACCGTGCGCAGTACCGCGGCGCGGGCGCCGGGCTGGACGCGCAGGGCCTCGGGGAGGTCACGGCAGGCGCGGACGACCTGGTTGTCGAGGAAGGGCGCGTGCAGCCGCTGCGAGCGGACCTCGGCGGCCTGTTCGAGAACGCGGAGATCGGCCGCGTACCGGGCGAGGACGGCACGGGCCCGGAACTCGCCGGGTCTCTGTCCGGGCCCGCCGGCCGCCCGGTCGGCCCCGGTCTGCAGGAGAACCGATACTTCGGCCAGTGCCTCCCCGGTGAGCCACCGGGCGGCCGGACCGGGTCTCGCCCAGGTCAGCGCGGCGAGCGAGGCACCGACCGCGCCCTTGGGCTCGTCGAACCGCCGCCGCATCAGCCGCTCGGCCAGCGCTTCCAGGCCGGAGCGGTACGGGGTGCGGGACAGTCGCCGGGCGGCGCCGTACACCCGGGCGGGCACCAGGACCGAGCCGTCGGCGCGGGTGAGGGCGGCGACCGGGCGGACCAGGTGGCGCCGCCGTCGGTCGAGCAGCAGGTCGGCCAGGCGGGCCGGGTGGGCGTCCAGCACCTGGCGGGCGCCGTGGCCGGTGAAGTGGTCGGCGCTGCCCGACGCGAGCCGGGCGCGGTGCCGGGCGGCGGTGACCAGGGAAGGACCGGGCTCGTCGGTGAGGGGGCCGTCGAGGTCGGCGTAGGGGAGCGAGTCCTCGGCGCCGGTGACCACCACGTGGTGCAGGCGGGGGTTGGCGGCGAGGGCACCGGCGCGCTCGAGTTCGGCCTCGCGGCCGCCGACTGCCAGGTCGTTGAAGGTGACGGCGAGGAGGCGCTCGCCCGCGCCGGTGCCGTGTCCGAGGAGGGTGCCGGGCCTGCCGGGGAGCCCGGCGGCGAGCAGGGCAAGGGTGCCGGAGGCGGGACCGCCGGAGAGGTCGGCGCCGATGCCGGGCACCGGCATGCCGCGGGCCGCCCGCCGTTCGGCCGGGCCCATGCCGGGCACCGGGCCGGGGTCGAGTCCGGGGACGTGCCGGGGCGCGGCGAGCCGGACCCGTACGGCTTCCACCAGGGCGTCGCGCACGGCGTCCACCGCGCGGTCGGGGTCGGCGGGAGGCGCGGCGACCGCGAGGGAGGCGACCGGCTCGTAGCCGACGATCTCGCGCGCTCCGGCGCGCAGCACCAGCGCGTGTCCGGGAGCGACGCGCCGTACGCCCTCATAGGGAGTGGTGTCGCGCAGGGCGGCCGGTACCTCGGGGGCGGCGAGGAGGGCGGCGAGGTGGCCGAAGTCGAGGTTGGCCTCGGTGAGGTCGGCGAGCGGAAGGGCGGCCGTGGCGTAGGCGGTGCCGCCCTCCCAGGGGGCGTGGAAGACCGGGCGGGCGCCCGCGAGGTCACCGCAGACCGTGATGCGCCGGCCCGCCTGGACCACGGCGGTGTAGCTGCCCGGCCAGGCGGTGAGATGGCGCAGGGCGCCGCCGCGCGCGGTGAACAGCCCGCGCCGCAACTCCTCGTCGGAGGCGCCGCAGATACCGAGGACGGCGATGCGGTTCTGGGCGTCGGCGTGCACCACGCGGACCTCGTCGGGGCGCCAGTCGCCCACCGCCCACAGCGGATCGGGGTCGCCCCACAGCAGGTGGGAGCCGACGGGGCGGAGGGTCTCGCCGTCGTACCCGGTGGCTCCCGCGGTCTCGGCGCCGAGAGCGCGCGCGGCGGTGCTGCTCCAACCCACCAACCACCGCATCGACGCCTCCACAGGCTGCGGACCACCAGAGCACCGCACGAACCGGACCCCATGCTGCCATGAAGAACGCGCC
The DNA here is from genome assembly GCF_053596035.1 of Streptomyces sp. NPDC001781. Lineage (NCBI taxonomy): Bacteria > Bacillati > Actinomycetota > Actinomycetes > Kitasatosporales > Streptomycetaceae > Streptomyces > Streptomyces sp. NPDC001781. The sequence goes on from NZ_JBSFFI010000030.1 coordinate 11,118, forward strand.
GGGGAAGGGTGGTGGCGCCGCCTTCGATCGAGGGAAATCACCGGGAAACACGGCGGGGTTAGGCGTGCGGCCGGGACACGGCGGGGCGCGGCGGGCAGGATGGACCCGGCTCCCGCCTGCGCGGGTCGGCGGGTGGAGGACACGGGGACAACGATGCGAATGCGCCCTGGTTCACTCCCCCGGAACGCCCTTCGCGCCCTCAAGTACCGTGGTGGGAACGGAAATGCGGACGGCGCAACGGCGGCTGTTTTCGGCCAAATTGGCCGCAGGGCAAGGGATTTGAGCACGCTCCGTACAGGCCCTGCGGAGCGCACGGCGGCCCGGCGGGCGAGCACGGCCCGGGAGGCGGGCGTCGCCTCCCGGACCGGTCCGCCGCCCGCGGGGATGTAGGCGGCGGCGTCCCCCAGCCCACTGGACGCGTGTACAGCGGGCCGACCCACGCACGGCCATGGAACCGCTCCCCCGATGGCCGGACCAGAGCGCACGTACAGGCGCACGGCCACACACGCCGGGGCACGCCGCGACGTTCCGTGCACGGTGCGTACAGGGCCGTACTCCCGTACGGACCGCAATCACGCCATCCGGAACAATGCCCCTTAACGCTTGGGATGCGGCGAACTACGCTGTGTTTACGAATGCCGCGTGGTTATGCCAGCGGGGCAGCCGTCTGTGTCGAGGGGTGGCGCATGTCCAGGGAGCAACGCGGGCCGAACGAGAAACTCGGCACCGTTCTCGCCCTCGCGGGAATCAGCAACGCGGGACTGGCGCGCCGGGTCAACGACCTGGGCGCGCAACGGGGTCTGACGCTCCGGTACGACAAGACCTCGGTCGCGCGCTGGGTGTCGAAGGGCATGGTGCCGCAGGGTGCGGCACCGCATCTGATCGCGGCCGCGATCGGGCAGAAGCTCGGCCGGCCGGTGCCGCTGCACGAGATCGGCCTCGCCGACGCCGACCCCGCGCCCGAGGTGGGTCTCGCCTTCCCGCGCGACGTGGGGCAGGCGGTGCGCTCGGCGACCGACCTGTACCGCCTGGACCTGGCCGGACGCCGCGCCGGGTCGGGCGGGATCTGGCAGTCGCTCGCGGGGTCGTTCGCCGTGAGCGCCTACGCGACGCCCGCTTCGCGATGGCTGATAACCCCCGCCGACAGCTCGGTGGAGCGGGAGGCGCATCCCGAGGGAGGCGCCGCCGCACCGATCAAAGTCGGCCACAGTGATGTGCAGAAGCTCCGGGAGGCCGCCGAGGACGCCCGCCGCTGGGACTCCAAGTACGGCGGCGGTGACTGGCGTTCCTCGATGGTGCCGGAGTGCCTGAGGGTGGAGGCGGCCCCGCTGCTGCTCGGCTCCTACTCCGACGAAGTCGGCCGTGCGCTGTTCGGCGCGGGGGCCGAACTGACCCGGCTGGCGGGGTGGATGGCCTTCGACACCGGCCAGCAGGAGGCGGCCCAGCGGTACTACATCCAGGCGCTCCGGCTGGCCCGCGCGGCGGCCGACGTCCCGCTCGGCGGGTACGTGCTCGCCTCCATGTCCCTCCAGGCGACCTACCGGGGCTTCGGGGACGAGGGCGTCGACCTCGCCCAGGCCGCGCTGGAGCGGAACCGGGGGCTGGCCACCGCGCGCACGATGAGCTTCTTCCGGCTGGTCGAGGCGCGGGCCCACGCGCGCGCGGGTGACGCGCACGCGGCCGGTGCGGCCCTGAAGTCCTCCGAGGGCTGGCTGGAGCGGTCCCGCGAGGGCGACAGCGACCCGTCCTGGCTCGGCTTCTACGGCTACGACCGCTTCGCCGCCGACGCCGCCGAGTGCTACCGCGACCTCAAGGCACCCCGCCAGGTGCGCCGCTTCACCGAACAGGCACTGTCCAAACCCACCGAGGAGTTCGTCCGCTCGCACGGGCTGCGCCTGGTGGTCTCCGCGGTGGCCGAACTGGAGTCGGGCAACCTGGACGCGGCCTGCGAGCAGGGCGTACGCGCGGTCGAGGTGGCCGGCCGCATCTCCTCCGCCCGCACCACCGAGTACGTCAAGGACCTCCTCCACCGCCTGGAGCCCTACGGCGACGAACCCCGGGTGGTGGAACTCCGCGAACGGGCCCGCCCGCTGCTGATGGCTCCCGCGTAAGCGGCACAAGGCTGCTGCGGCGCGGTTTGAAGGCGTTGTCAGTGGCGCAGTGCACTATCGAGGCCGGGAGGTGGTGCAGGTGCGGGCGGACGCGTACGACTGCGACGTGCTGGTGGTCGGTGGCGGCATCGTCGGGCTGTCGACGGCGTACGCCCTGACGCGCGCCGCGCCCGGCACGCGGGTGACCGTGCTGGAGAAGGAGCCCGGCCCGGCACGCCACCAGACCGGCCGCAACAGCGGGGTCGTGCACAGCGGCATCTACTACCGCCCGGGCTCGCTCAAGGCGCGGTACGCGGTGCGCGGCGCCGCCGAGATGATCAAGTTCTGCGCGGAGTACGGCATCGACCACTCCGTCACCGGCAAGCTGATCGTCGCCACCGACCGCGCCGAGCTGCCCCGGCTGCACGCCCTGGTGCAGCGCGGCCGGGAGAACGGCATCCCGGTGCGCGAGCTGGGCGCCGCCCAGATCGCCGAGTACGAACCCGAGGTGCGCGGTCTGGCCGCGATCCACGTCGGCACGACCGGCGTCTGCGACTTCACCGCCGTCGCCCGGCAGCTGGCCCGCGCCTCAGGTGCCGAGATCCGGTACGGCTCGCGGGTCGTCCGGGTGGACCGGCGTCCCGACCGGGGCGTGGCGGTGCTGACCTCGGCCGGCCAGGTGGTCCGCGCCCGCGTCCTGGTCAACTGCGCGGGCCTGTACTGCGACGAGCTGGCCCGCCTCACCGGGGACGAGCCGGGCGTGCGGATCGTGCCGTTCCGGGGCGAGTACTACGAGCTGGCCCGGCCGGAGCTGGTGCGCGGCTTGGTCTATCCGGTGCCCGACCCCGCGTTCCCCTTCCTCGGCGTCCACCTGACCAAGGGCCTCGACGGCGGGGTCCACGTCGGCCCCAACGCCGTCCCGGCGCTCGCCCGCGAGGGGTACGGCTGGGGTGTCGTCCGCCCGCGCGAGCTGGCGGCCACCGCGGCCTGGCCCGGCGCCTGGGCCCTGGCCCGCAGACACTGGCGCTACGGCGCGGGCGAGATGCACCGCTCACTCTCCAGGCCGGCCTTCCTGGACGCGGTCCGCCGCCTGGTGCCCGGTGTGGAGGCACGCGATCTGGTCCGCGCCCCGGCCGGCGTCCGCGCCCAGGCGGTCACCCGCGACGGGACGCTGGTCGACGACTTCCTCATCCGCGAGGGCGCCCGCGCGGTACACGTCCTGAACGCCCCGTCCCCGGCGGCCACGGCGTCCCTCCCGATCGGCCGGGAGGTGAGCCGGCGGACGCTCACGATGCTGCGGGCGCTGTGAGCGGACCACCGGGTCCGCCTGCCGTGACCGACCACACCCGCGCCGACGCCGCGGGTCCTGTCCTCGGAGCGCCTAAAATCGGAGTCACTGTGTCTGACTCCGTGAACACCCCCGAAGCCATCCGCCCCGCCGAGGCCGGGCCCTCCGCGCGGACCTCGCGGAGCAAGGGCGAGCCCCGGTTTCCCGACGGCCCGCAGCCCGATCCCGCCGGATCGCACTTCGAGCGGCGCATCCGCAGCTTCCAGCCCCGGCGCAGCAGGGTCACCACCGGACAGGCCGACGCGCTGACCCGGCTGTGGCCGCAGTGGGGGCTGGACATCGACGGGCAGCGGGTCATCGACCTCGCGGAACTGTTCGGCAACTCCCGTCCCGTCGTGCTGGAGATCGGCTTCGGCATGGGCGAGGCCACCGCGCAGATGGCGGCGGCCGCCCCGGACACCAACGTCCTCGCCGTCGACGTGCACACCCCCGGCCAGGGCAATCTGCTGAACCTCGCCGAGCAGGGCGGCCTGACCAACGTCCGGGTCGGCAACGGCGACGCGATCATCCTGCTGCGGGAGATGCTCACCCCCGACTCCCTCGACGGGCTCCGCGTCTACTTCCCCGACCCCTGGCCCAAGAAGCGCCACCACAAGCGGCGGCTGATCCAGCCCGAGTTCCTCACCCTGGCCGCCAGCCGGCTGGCGCCCGGCGCGACCGTGCACTGCGCGACGGACTGGGAGCCGTACGCCGAGCAGATGCTGGAGGTGCTCGACGCGCACCCCGGCTTCGAGAACACCCGCGCCGAGGGCGGCTACGCCCCGCGTCCCGCGTTCCGCCCGCTGACCCGCTTCGAGGGCCAGGGCCTCGACAAGGGCCACGTGGTGAACGACCTCCTCTTCCGCCGCGTACCGCACACGAACCCGTAGCCCGGCGGGCCGTGAAGCCCCGGGCCGTACGGCCCGGTCGGCGTTAGGGTCGATGCCGTGGCCATCAGTTCTCAGCCGTACCCGCCCCACCCCGACGGTCCCCGGCCGGCCTGGTGGCGGCGGGAGTGGGTGCGGCACGGGGCGCTGGCCGGGCTGCTGGCGCTGTCCGGTCTGGTGATCCTGGCGCTGGTGCGGCGGCAGACCGGTACGGAGGGGTTCCTCGTCGGGCTGGGTCTGGCCGTGGTGCCTGTGCCCTGGCTGACAGCCGCGTTCCGCTGGCTGGACCGGGTACGGCCCGGCCCCTGGCGGAATCTGCTGTTCGCCTTCGCGTGGGGGGCCTGCGCGGCGGCGCTGATCGCCATCGTCGCCAACAGCTTCGCCACCCACTGGATCGCCACCGCGACCGCCGACCCGTCAGGCGCGGACACGCTCGGCGCGACGGTGGTCGCCCCGGTGGTGGAGGAGTCCGCGAAGGCCGCCGCCGTGCTGCTCGTGTTCGTCTTCCGCAGACGCGACTTCACGGGGCCGGTCGGGGGCGCGGCGATAGCCGGGGTGACCGCGACCGGGTTCGCGTTCACCGAGAACATCCTGTACCTGGGCAACGCCTTCGGCACCGACCAGTCCATCGGCACCACGGGCATCGTCTCGGTGACCGCCGCGACGTTCTTCGTGCGCGGGGTGATGTCGCCGTTCGCCCATCCCCTGTTCACCGTGTTCACCGGCATCGGCTTCGGTCTGGCCGCGCTGCCCCGCGGGCGCCGGCTGCGCTGGCTCTTCCCGGTGGGCGGTCTCCTGCTGGCCATGAGCATGCACGCCCTGTGGAACGGCTCGGCCGCCTTCGGCCAGTTCGGCTTCCTCGTCGTCTACGGCGGCTTCATGGCCCCCGCGTTCGGCCTGCTGGCCTGGCTGCTGATCCGCTCCCGGCAGCGCGAACTCCGCGTGGCCCGCGAGGAACTCCCCGTCTACGTCTACGCCGGCTGGCTCGCCCCCGCCGAGCCCTTCGCCCTCGGTTCGCTGCGCGCCCGGCGCCTGGCCCGCGACCACGCCCGCCGCTTCCTGGGTGGGCGCCCGGCCGCCCGCGCGGTGGTCCGCTACGAGACCGCCGCCACGGAACTGGCCCTGCTGCGCCACCGCGCCCGCGCGGGCCGCGTGGGCCCCGACTTCGCCGCCCGGGAGCACGAACTCCTCACGGCCCTCTGGCGAACCCGGTCCCTCTCCCGCCCGGCCCTGGAGTACGCGGCCCACCTGACGGCGCCGCCCCCCGCTCCCGTCACCTACTGGCAGCGCTACGGCCACCCGGCACCCCCGTACGCGGGCTACAACCCGTACCGCACCTAGGGTCCTTCGTGCGCCCTGGGGGGCGACGGCGGTGCCTCAGGGACGCGGGGCCGGCACGGCATCGCAGGGGGCGGCGACCAGCCCGTACCCGCGAGGCCGGGGCCGCTCATCTCAGGCGGACGCCTCCGTCAGCGACTCCAGCTCCGCGGCCGTCAGCCGAAGCTCAGCCACGTCCAGGAGCGCCGGGAGCTGGTCCACGGTGCGGGCCGAGGCGATGGGCGCGGCGACCGTCGGCTGGGCGGCGAGCCAGGCCAGCGCGACCGTGGCCACCGCGGTGTCATGGGCCGAGGCGACCTCGTCCAGCGCTGCCAGCACCCGCTGCCCCCGCTCGGAGCCGAGATGCCTGGCCGCGGAACCCGCCCGCGCGCTGTCCACCGCCGCCCCCGGCCGGTACTTACCGGTGAGGAAGCCCGACGCGAGCGCGAAGTACGGCACGGCCGAGAGCCCCTCGCGAGCGGCGACGTCCTGCAGCGGACCCTCGTACGTGTCCCGCGAGACGAGGTTGTGGTGCGGCTGGAGCGCGACGTACCGCGCCAGGCCCGAGCGCTCGGAGAACTCCAGCGACTCCTTCAGCCGCTCGGCGCTGATGTTGGACGCCCCGATGTACCGCACCTTCCCCGCCCGCACCAGCTCGTCCAGCGCACCGATGATCTCCTCGACGGGCACCTCGGGCTGGTCGAAGTGGGTGTAGTAGAGGTCGATGTGATCGGTACCGAGACGCCGCAGGGAAGCGTCGGCGGCGGCCTTGATGTTGGCGGCGCCGAGGCCCTGGAACTCGGGATGCTGGCTGACCTTGGTGGCGATGACGACCTGGTCGCGGACCCCCCTGGCCCGCACCCACTCACCGATGATCGTCTCGGACTCCCCGCCCTCGTTGCCCTCGGCCCAGGCCGAGTAGACGTCCGCGGTGTCGATGAAGTTGCCGCCCGCGCCGCGATAGGCGTCCAGGACGGCGAAGGACGTGTCCCGGTCGGCGGTCCAGCCGAAGACGTTGCCACCGAGGGCCAGCGGGAAGACCTCGAGGGAGGAGGAGCCGAGTTTGCGCGGAGAAGCGGTCATGCCTGCTCAACGACCACCCCGGTACCGTCCATTCCGGTTAGGGGCCGGGACCCGGTCACGCCACGCCAGGACCCCCGGGCCGCGTCCGCCTCAGGGGGTGAGCCCCTTGCTCCGCAGCCACGCGCCCGGGTCGGTACCGGTGGGCTGACCGCCGGGATGGACCTCGAGGTGCAGGTGCGGACCGGTGACGTTGCCGGTGGCGCCGACACGGCCGATGACCTCGCCGGTGGACACCTTCTGCCCGGCGCTCACGCTGATCGAGGACTGGTGGCAGAACCACAGCTCGGTGCCGTCGTCCAAGGTGAGGACCGTGCGGTAGCCGTACGACCCGGCCCAGCCGGCCTCGGTGATCGTGCCGCTGTGGATCGCCTTGATCAGCGTGCCGGTGGGCGCGGCGAAGTCGAGCCCGGTGTGGTACCCGGAGGACCACATCGAGCCGGCCTGCCCGAAGGTCGAGGTGATCGTGTACGAGGAGGTCGGCAGCGTGTACTGCTTGGCCAGCGTGGCGAGCCGGGCCGCTTCCGCCTTCTTCTCGGCGTCGGCCTCCGCCTTCTCCTTGGCCGCGGCGGCCTTCACGGAGGCTTCCTCGACCGCCTTGGCGGCGGCCTCCGCGGCCTGCTGGTCGGCCCTGGCGACGGCCGCCGCGGTGGCCCGGCTGTCGGCCTTGCTCTGCTGCCGCTCCGCCTGGGCCATGATCCGGTTGCGCAGCGCCTCGCCCGCGTCGGCGGTGGAGTCCTCGCCGGCGGCGGTGGCCGTGGCGGTGGCGACACCGGCCAGGGAGGCGGCGGGCGTCTGCGTGTGGTGGTGCCCGTCGATCAGGGAGTCCACGGAGGGCAGGTCGGGCATCGCGATGGACACGGGCGGCTTGCCGGTGTGGGCGCTCGCCATGCCACCCGCGCCGACGGCGGCGACGACACCGACACCGAGCACGGTGGAACTGCGGGCGAGTCCGCCGCCGCGCTGCTTGGCCACCCGGTGGCGGCCGCGTGCGGCGGCACCGAGGGAAACGGACTCCTCGGTGGGGTTCCACTCCTCCCACGCGCCGCCATCGGCACGGGGGGCGCCGTAGGCAAAGGGCTCACTCGCGTCCGGCGCGAACGGGACTTGTGGGGCAGGCCGGTTGGACGCCACGCGGGCGCACTCCTTTCCCTCCTCCGCCTACCGGGTTAGCTGACGGGTTCGGAGAAGGAAGGTCTCCTACGCGCGTAAACCCGGCGTGCACCAGGGGTGGTGCACGGCGGACAGGGCGCGATTCACCCCAAAGTGGTGGGTCCCCGGTTCCCTCGCGGGATTCGGCGTGTGCGCACGGCGCCGTCTCTGCTGACGGCTGTAACGACCGCGCTGCGTTATCGAACGTTAATAGACACGCGCACCGGATTCCAAGCCCGTTCGGCTTGATCGTTTCACCTTCTGACGGGGGGTGAAACGGCCAGGAACGGCACGAACAGGTCGAGTTGACCGCGCTTCAGGAGTCACAGGGGTTTCGCTGGTGACTCAAAAACACCAGCCGTCCCGGAAAGCACTCAGGGCCGGAATCCATTGAATGGATTCCGGCCCTGAGTTTTCAGTAGCGGGGACAGGATTTGAACCTGCGACCTCTGGGTTATGAGCCCAGCGAGCTACCGAGCTGCTCCACCCCGCGTCGTTGTGTCTCAAGCATACGTCATCCGCGGGGTCCGGCGCACACATGGGGCCGTGACGTGGGCCTCAGTGCGCAAGGTGGGCGTTCGGCCGCTGTGCGAGAGCGGCGTACCCGGGCACCGTCACCACCTCCACGCCCTCGGCGGCCAGCAGACCCGCACCGTCGGCCGCGGTGACGAAGGTGTCCGGCTCACGCCAGGCGGTGACCACTCTGCGTACCCCCGCGGCCAGGATCAGCCCGGCGCACGGGACGGGCCGGGAGGCTCGGTGGGCGCAGGGCTCCAGGCTGCTGTAGACGGTGGCGCCGGGCAGGCGCGGGTCGGCCGGGTCCAGCTTGGCGAGCGCGGCCTCCTCGGCGTGGACCACAGGGTCGCCGCCCTCGCGGGAGAAGCCGCGCGCCAGTTCGGTGCCGTCCGCCGCGACGACGACCGCGCCGACGCTGAAGGCCGTGTCCGAGGGCGGGCAGAGCGCCGCCAGCTCGCAGGCGGTGCGCAGCCAGTGCCGGTCGGCGGCGGTGTCCAGCGGGCCGGCGCCGGGGGCGGTGGGCTCGTAGCGCATCAGGACGACGTCCTCGATCCGGCGGGTGCCGGTCAGCCGCAGCCGGCCGCCCTGGTACGCGCCGGGGCCGAAGAGGCGGGGGGCTGCCGGGTCGCCGACGAGGAGCGGGGCGAGGACGAGCTGGAGTTCGTCGGCGAGGCCCTGCCGGAGGAGCTGGGTGTGCACGGTGCCGCCGCCCTCCACCATCAGCCGGCGTACCCCGCGCACGTCGTGCAGGTGCGTGAGCAGCGCACGCCAGTCGAGGGCCGTGCCGAGCGGGACCACGTCGGCGCTGTCCCCGAGGAGCCCCGCGGCCCGTTGCGCGCCCGCGTCGGTCGTGTAGAGGAGCTTCTCGCCGCCGGTGTGCCAGAAGCGGGCGGCCGGGTCCAGATCGCCGGACCCGGAGACGGTCACCTTCAGCGGGTACTCCGCCCGCCCCTCGGCCACCCGCGCGGCCCGGCGTGCGGGCGAGTTGACCAGGAGCCGGGGGTTGTCGGCGCGGATGGTCCCGGCGCCCACGAGGATCGCGTCCACCGAGGCCCGCACCTCGTCCACGCGGTCGAAGTCGGCGGGGCCGGAGAGCAGCAGCCGCTCGGGGCCGGTGTCGTCCAGGTACCCGTCGAGCGAGACGGCGGCGGACAGCAGGACATGGGGGTAGGGCATCGGCGCGCTCTTCCGGACTCTGGGCCGCGGACTCGGGGTTCCACGGGCGGGCACCCCCTTTGTACTCCGTACCGGTGTGTGCCCTGCCCGGGCGGGGATGAGTACGGCTACTCATCCCCGCCCGGCGGCGCGGCCCCACTGTGGGACCAGCGACCACAAGGAGACCTCGATGCCGCACGCCATCCGCCCGCGCCGCCTCTTCGTCCTCGCCACCGGCACCCGGCTCTCGGGGTTCGGATCCGCCGGCGCACGTCCCCGGCAGCGGGTGCGGGTACTGCTGGCATCAGCCGTGGACAACTGGCTCTCGCGCGGGTACCTCGCCGTGGTCGCGGCGGCGATCGGGTTCTTCCTCTGGGCCGTGTGTCTGTCACCCGACCCCGGTTTCGCCGGGATCTGGCCGCTCATGGCCACGGCTCCGCTCAGCATCGTCGCCATCACGGTGTCCGGGCCCCTGGGGAACGGCGCGCTGAGCCTGGCGGTCTTCGCCGCCGGTACCGCCCTGGCCGGTCTCTGCAACGCCGTGCTGCTCGGACGGCTCGCGCGTGCGCTGCGGCGCTGAGTCTCCCGGTCAGGTATGGACCACGGAAAAAATGTATAACCCAATTGATGGCATGACCTCATCAGGTACGGTCAGCCTCCGATCATGCCCTTCACCGAACCTCCTGGGGAGGGGGGATTCGTGAAGGCTCCATGGACCAGTCACTGCGGGGAAAGGCGTCCGAACCGGTATGAGGGCACGTTGGTGGGGGACGGGGGCGGCCGTCGCGGCGGCCGTGTGCGGGACGTTGGTCGTGCAGGGGGTGAGCGGCGGGGACCCCGGGCACGACGGGACGAGCGCCGTCGCCCCGGTACGGGACCGGGTACGGTCGGCCGCGCTGGACGCCCGGGGGGACGGCACCGGCGCGGTGCTCGCCCGCCGGGACGCCGAGCCGTTCAGCATGCTCGGGGTGAGCTGGGAGAAACCCTCCGCCAGGCTGGCCGGGAAGGTGGAGGTGCGCTCGCGGGCCGTGGCGTCCGGGAAGTGGTCGCGCTGGCTGCTGCTGGACAGCGACCGGGGTGCGGGCGAGCAGCACGCCTCGCGCGGCGGCACCGAGCCCGCGTGGGTGGGACTGTCGGACGGCGTCGAGGTGCGGATCGACGGCAGGGCCACCACGAAGCTGCCGGCGGGGCTCCGCCTCGACATGATCACGGCGGGCGGGAAGAACACCGGGGGTGACACCGAGCCCGCCGCCTACGTCGTGGACGGGCCCGACGACACCGGAGAGCCCACCGCCACCGACAGCCCGGCCGGGACACCGGACCCCACGGACGTCGCCACCACCGAGCCCGCCCCGCCGGACGCGACCACCGCCGAACCCTCGGCCGCCGAATCCTCGCCGGACCAGCCGACCGAGCCGCCCGCCGAGTCGCCCCCGGCGTCCCAGAGCGCGTCGGCACCGCCCTCGGACACCGCCTCTCCCTCCGCGTCCGTGTCCGTCCCGGCCGCGCCGAGCTCCACCGTCCCCAGCCCGCCGATCATCCCGCGCTCGGGGTGGAAGGCGGACGAATCCATCAGCCCCGAGGCACCGGCGTACATCGACGGCAGGATCAAGGCGGTGGTGGTCCACCACACCGCCTCGACCAACGACTACACCTGCGCCGAGGCGCCGTCGATCATCAACGCGGTCTACACGTACGACGTGACCGGGCTCGGCTGGAAGGACCTCGGCTACAACTTCGTCGTCGACAAGTGCGGGACGATCTACGAGGGCCGCAAGGGCGGGGTGGACCTCCCGGTCGTGGGCGCGCACGCGTACGGCTTCAACTCGCAGACGACCGGCATCGCGGTCCTCGGCACGTACGTCGACTCGCCGCCCCCGATGGCCGCGATGGCCTCCGTGGCACGTCTGGCCGCGTGGAAACTGGGCCAGTACGGGGTGCAGCCGGACGCGACGGTCACCCTCACCACGGCGCTCAGCGGGCAGAACTTCGCGGGGCGGACGTGGGAGCCGGGCGAGGAGCTGACCCTCCCCGCGATCCACGGCCACCGCGACGGGTACAACACGGTGTGCCCCGGTGACGCGTTCTACGCAGCCCTCGGCACCGTCCGCACGCTGGCCGCGGGCCCCGTCACGGGCCTCACCCTCGGCACGGTCACCGGTACCGAGACGGTCGGCACCACCCCGTACACCAACGGCCCGCTCACGGTGAGCTGGTCCACGACGACCCCGGCCTCGCTGATCTCCTCGTTCCAGGTCCTGGTCGACGGCAGGACGGCCGCCACGGTCGCCGGTTCGGCCACCTCGGCCAAGCTGACGCTGCCGGCCGGCACCCACAAGGTGCAGGTCAAGGCGGTGCACCAGTCGGGCCGTACGGCGACCAGCGCCGAACGCGCGGTCGTCGCAGACACCACCGCGCCCACCTTCACCACCAGGCCGAACCTCTCGCTGCGGACCGGCACGGTCAACACTACCGCCGTCCCGCTCACCCTCGGCTGGAAGGCCGCGGACAACGTCTCGCTGAGGGAGACCCGCCTCACCGCCCCGCTCGCCCGGACCTACGGTCCGACGGTCACCAGCGCCGCCCAGACCGCCAGGTCCGGTGCGGCGACGGCATGGACGCTGCGGGCGTACGACACCCTCGGCAACTCAGCGAGCGCCTCCGTCCCGGGCACCCCGGTGATCCTCCAGGAGACCTCGGCGACCAGGTCCGGCACCTGGACCGCCAAGTCCTCATCCAGTTACCTGGGCGGCCGCTCCCTCGGCAGCAGCACCAAGAACGCCTCACTGACCTGGACCTTCACCGGCCGCTCGGTCGCGTGGGTGGTCTCCCGGGCGTCGACCTCGGGGCAGGCGGACATCTACGTGGACGGCACCAAGGTCACCACCGCCGACCTGAAGTCCTCCACCACGGCCTACCGCGACGCGCTGTGGACCAGGACCTGGCCGACGAGCGCGAAGCACACCCTGAAGATCGTGGTCCGCGCCACGACGGGCCGCCCGGCCATCACGACCGACGGGATCGTCTACCTGAAGTAGCCCGGCCACCCGAGGGCCCGCCGGATCCGGCGGGCCCGCTCGCCTCAGGCGTCGGCGGCGGGACCGGGCGACACGCCGGCACGGCGGTACTCGGCGTTGAGTCGCTGGGCTTCCTCGAGCTGGTCCTCGAGGATGATGATCCGGCACGCGGCCTCGATCGGCGTGCCCTGGTCCACGAGTTCACGCGCGCGGGCCGCGATCCGCAACTGGTAGCGGGAGTAGCGGCGGTGGCCGCCCCCGGAGCGCAGGGGCGTGATAAGCCGTGCTTCGCCGAGGGCACGGAGGAAGCCGGGCGTGGTGCCGATCAGTTCGGCGGCCCGGCCCATCGTGTAGGCGGGGTAGTCGTCGTCGTCGAGACGGCCCAGCGACTCGTCTGCTGTCATCTCACCTCTCAGTGGCACGCGTGGAGGGGCCTTGGTGCCGTACGGCACCAAGGCCCCGAAGGAACTGCAACCATCTGCCGACCCTAATACCGCGTCGGCCTTCTGTGTCCGCACGGCCGCCCGATACTCCGACGGGGGTGCGGGGATCGCGGATGCGTGACCGGAGACCACCTGCCTATCGATGTCCTGCGGTACCCGGAGGCCGGCCTGCCGGTCCGGGCGATCCTGATGGCGCTCGACTCCTCCGTTCTTCCCTCTGGACCGATCGCTTGTCACACCTGTACGGCTGCCGGGCAGTTCGTGTCTGCCCGACCCTGATCGATCTCGGCTACGAGAGAAACCGTAGCCAAGTGCACCTCGAATGTCTACGTTGGCCGCGATAGATTTTCGCGTGTCCGACGGAAAGGTATCCGTTTCCGGCGGCCTTCGCGGAGGCCCCCGCAGCCCGGCACGGACCGGCGCATAGAATCCGACGTCATGCCGAAGCCTGACGAGCTGATCGTTGACATCGCCGCCCTCGTGGAGTCCGGGCAGAGCAATCAGATGTCCCTCACCGTGGTCACCAGTGGTGCCGTCATCACCGGTCGCCTGGCCCCCGAAGCCATGTGGCGGCGGAGGGTGTCCGAGGTCCTGCGGGATTCCACCCATCTGGGCGAGTTCTGCGCCGTCTTCGACGCCCCCGTGAAGCGGGACGGGACACCCACGCACCTTCACTTCCACGTCGCCCGCATCCTGCAGGGCACCGTGGGCATCCCGATGACGGGCGGGATGTACCGCGTCGCGATCGAGGACGTCACCGCCTGGACCATGGGTGACTTCAGCTACTCCGACCAGTGACCCACCGACCCGCTCCCGCGCCGGGAACGGGCACGGAGAACACGAAGAGGGCCCGACCGGCGCGTGCCGGTCGGGCCCTCGGTGCTCTTCGCCGTTACGCCGGGCTCGCGCCCGCCCCGTCCGTCAGCCGGTCAGGGGGGTGCCGAGCATCGCGGACGCCCGCTCCAGCGGGGTCTCGGCCGGCGCGGGGACGGCCTCGGGAGCCGTACGGCAGGTGAAGCCGAGCCGGGCCATGGCCCGCAGCACCTCACCGGCACTGAAATCGCGGCGGTCCTGACGGGTGACGACCTCGCCGACCTGCTTGGCGGGGTAGTGGCGGCGACCGATGATCACCGACTCGGCGGTGACCGGCTCGGGCTTGACGCCCTTCATCGATTCCAGCACGCCGTTCTTGGTCAGCTCGAACGGGAAACGTGCGATGACACAGCGCATGATGCCTCACAGGGAGATGGGAAGACGGAGCCGGTCTCGGTGACGTGGCACCACACCAGGGTCCTATGCCGCCGTACCGTCGGCTGCCCGCCGTCCGGGTTCCCGGCGGGCAGCCGGGGCGGGCCGGCGCCTGCCGCGGGCGGGTGCTGAACGCCTCTTGGGGCGATCGGCCCCCGGCGCGGTGATGACGACCGGGACGCCGGAGGGGGCCTGAGCACCGGTGATGCGGTGCAGGGCCTGCTCACCGGCACGGACCGGGGTGGTGCGCGGGACGATGCCGGCCGCCGCCATGAGGCGGGTCATGCCGCGACGCTGGCCCGGGGTCACCAGGGTGACGACGCTGCCGGACTCCCCCGCACGGGCGGTCCTGCCGCCGCGGTGCAGATAGTCCTTGTGGTCGGTCGGCGGATCGACGTTGACGACGAGGTCGAGATTGTCGACGTGGATGCCGCGTGCCGCGACGTTGGTCGCCACCAGCACGTTGACGTGGCCCGTCCTGAACTGCGCCAGGGTGCGGGTGCGCTGCGGCTGCGACTTTCCGCCGTGCAGGGCCGCGGCCCGCACTCCGCTGTTCAGCAGGTGCTCGGTGAGGCGGTCGACGGCGTGCTTGGTGTCGAGGAACATGATCACGCGGCCGTCGCGTGCGGCGATCTCGGTGGTCGCCGCGTGCTTGTCGGCACCGTGGACGTGCAGCACGTGGTGCTCCATCGTCGTGACCGCGCCGGCCGAGGGGTCGACGGAGTGCACCACCGGGTCGTCGAGGTAGCGGCGCACCAGCAGGTCGACGTTGCGGTCGAGGGTCGCCGAGAACAGCATGCGCTGGCCTCCCGGGCGCACCTGGTCCAGAAGGGCCGTGACCTGGGGCATGAACCCCATGTCGGCCATCTGGTCGGCCTCGTCCAGAACCGTGACGGCGACCTGGTCCAGCCGGCAGTCGCCCCGGTCGATGAGGTCTCCCAGGCGTCCCGGTGTGGCGACGACGATCTCGGCGCCCCCGCGGAGCGCGCTCGCCTGCCGCCCGATCGGCATCCCGCCCACGACCGTGGCCAGCCGCAGCCTCACCGAGCGGGCGTACGGCGCGAGCGCGTCGGTGACCTGCTGCGCCAGTTCCCGCGTCGGTACGAGGACCAGCCCGAGCGGCTGCCGGGCCTCGGCGCGCCGCCCGGCCGTACGGGCCAGCAGCGCGAGTCCGAAGGCGAGCGTCTTGCCTGAGCCGGTGCGGCCCCGGCCCAACACGTCCCGGCCCGCCAGGGAGTTCGGCAGGGTCGCGGCCTGGATCGGGAACGGCACGGTCACGCCCTGCGCGCCGAGCGCGGCCAGCAGCTCCCCCGGCATGTCGAGACCGGCGAAATCCGCCACGGCGGGAAGCGCGGGAGTCGTCGTCCTGGGGAGTGCGAACTCCCCCTGGACCGCGGGGGTCCGGCGGCCCGAATTCCCGCGCCGGGTACGGGTGGAGGGGACGTTCGTGTGTGTGCGGTTCATGCGGAACCTTCCCTGATTCGGCACATCTCAAGGAATTCCCGCAGCATTGAGCCGCACGGGTAATTGACAAGAATGAGCCGGTGGAGCGCAGCGTGAGGACACTGCGGGAAATGCAAGCGGCCGGGGCCCGCACCCCGAAGGATGCGGGCCCCGGCCACGAAGTGCGCGCGAGCGTCAGGCGACGACGATGTTCTCGGCCGTCGGGCCCTTCTGGCCCTGGGCGATGTCGAAGGACACCTTCTGGCCTTCGAGCAGCTCACGGAAGCCCTGGGCGGCGATGTTGGAGTAGTGGGCGAAGACGTCGGCGCCGCCGCCGTCCTGCTCGATGAAGCCGAAGCCCTTTTCCGCGTTGAACCACTTCACGGTGCCAGTAGCCATGTCAATTCTCCTTCGGGGCAGTGCATAGCGATACGCACTGTACGTACCGCGTGTCGCCGCGATGATCACCCCAACCGGAAAAGACCGGAAATGCAACTTCGGGAACCACGACTGCAACCGGGACCGACAGTAGCACGCCACAGCGTCCCGCGTTCGGCAAAAATCGCACCTCGGCCATTACGGTGAATAAATCTGTCGGCGCGTTCCATTGAAAACTCAGTCCGCCAGAACAGCTATTGATTCACGGGGAGTGCGACGCCCCCTCGCCCACGCCGCCCGCACCCCGAGGCGCCGCACGGGCGGGCCGCCGTCCGGCACCGGGCGAAACGGACACGCCCCCGGCTCAACGGATCGTCGAGCCGGGGGCGTTGGCGTAGGCCCTGTGGGACTCGAACCCACAACCAATGGATTAAAAGTCCACTGCTCTGCCAATTGAGCTAAGGGCCCGGGGCGGTGTTGCTCTGTCCGAGCATAGCTGGCGACGGCCGTGTCTCCGATCGGGTATCGGTGACACGGCCGCGTCGGTCAGTCGCGGAGGAACCAGTTGCGGGCGGAGGCGAACCACCAGGCGGCAGCGAAGCCGAGGACGACGAGGACGGCGACCGGGGCGTAGTTGAAGGTCTCCCAGGTGACCGGCGAGACCTGGGGCAGCATGAAGAGCACCGTGATCAGGGCGACCCAGAGCACCGAGACCACGCCGACGGGGAGCGACCAGCGGCCCAGGTGCCACGGCCCCCGCTGGAACGCGGCGCCCTTGCGGACGCGCAGCAGCGTCGGGACGACGTAGGCGATGTAGAGCCCGATCACCGCGATGGACGTCACGGCCGCGTAGGCCGTGGAGTTGATGAGGTACGGCAGGCCGAGGGCGAGGGCGCCCAGGGCGGCCAGCCAGACCGCGGCGACCGGGGTCCGGGTGCGCGGGCTGACCGTGTGCCAGACACGGGAGAGGGGGAGCGCGCCGTCCCGCGAGAAGGCGTAGATCATGCGGCTGTTGGCCGTCACCGAGGCCATCCCGCAGAAGAGCTGGGCGCCGATCACCACCAGCAGGAGCAGCTTGCCCGTCGTGGCGCCGAGCGCGTCCAGGAGGATCTGCGCCGGGGGCGCGCCGGTCGGCGAGTCCAGGGCGCCGTCGTAGGACTGGATGGCGAAGGTGAAGCCCAGCAGCAGTACGAACCCCGCGATCCATGAGGTCCAGATGGAGCGGACGATGCCCCGCGGGCCGGCGGTCGCCGCGTCGTGGGTCTCCTCGGTCATGTGGGCGGAGGCGTCGTAGCCGGTGAAGGTGTACTGCGCCATGAGGAGGCCGAGCAGCACGACGTAGAAGCCGCTGCCCCAGCCCGTCCGGTTGACGAAGTGGGTGAACACGAAGGACGCCGAACGGTGCTGGTCCGGCAGGAAGGCCAGCGCACCGACGATGACGACGACACCGCCCACGTGCCACCACACGCTCACGCTGTTGAGCAGGGCGACGATCCGCACCCCGAAGGTGTTCAGCAGCCCGTGCAGCAGCAGGATCGCGGCGAAGAGCAGGACGGTGCGGCCGGGCGACACCCGGAAGCCGAACTGGAGGTTCAGCCAGGCACCGAGGAAGGACGCCGCGCCGAAGTCGATGCCCGCCGTCACCGCCACCTGGCCGAGGACGTTGAACCACCCCGTGAACCACGCCCAGGCCGCCGCCGAGCGCGGGGGCGCGAGCCGGTGCGCCCAGAAGTACAGGCCGGCCGAGGTCGGGTAGGCGGAGCAGATCTCGGCCATCGACAGGCCGACGAACAGCGTCATCAGGCCGACGGCCACCCAGCCCCAGGTGATCACGGCGGGGCCGCCGGTCACCATGCCGAACAGATACAGCGTGAGGCAGCCGGACAGCACCGAGATGATCGTGAAGGAGACGGCGTAGTTGGAGAACGCCGACATCCGGCGGGCCAGGACCTGGGTGTAGCCGAGCTGGGCGAGCCGCTCCTCGTCGGACAGGGCCGACTCGGCTTTCGCTTGCGTGTCGTCTGTCATGACCCCAGCAATTCCCTGGCCGTCGACGTGACATGCGCGACGCGGCGGCCGTAAGACGCCGGGAAACCCGAAGGGCCCGTACGGAGATCCGTACGGGCCCTTCGCCGGCTCAACTGGCGTCAGCCGTTGCGCTTCCAGCGGGGCTTGTCGTCGCGCCGGCCGAAGGAGGACGAGCCGCCGGTGCCGCGGTGGTCGTCACGGCGGCCGTAGGGGCGCTCGTGGCCGCCGGAGCGGAAGCCCGGACGGTCGTCGCGGCGCTCGCGGTTGAACGGACGGTCGCTGCCCCGGTGACCGCCACGGTCGTCGCGGCGGAAGCCACCGCGGTCGTCACGGCGCTCGAAGGAACGGCCGCCAC
>NZ_JBSFFI010000030.1:29651-77013 GCF_053596035.1 Streptomyces sp. NPDC001781
ACGGTCGTCACGACGCTCGAAACCCCGGTCGCCACGGTCCTGGTTGAAGGAACGACGCTCGCCACCGCGGTCGTCACGACGCTCGAAGCCACGGCCGCCACGGTCGTCACGACGCTCGAAGGAACGGCCGCCACGGTCGTCACGACGCTCGAAACCCCGGTCGCCACGGTCCTGGTTGAAGGAACGACGCTCGCCACCGCGGTCGTCACGACGCTCGAAGCCACGGCCACCACGGTCGTCACGACGCTCGAAGGAACGGCCGCCACGGTCGTCACGACGCTCGAAGGAACGGCCACCGCGGTCGTCACGGCGCTCGCCACGGTCGCGGTCGAAGGGACGGCGGCCCGCCGGGCGCTCGTCGCGCTCGGTCTCCCGGGCGGCCGGACGCTCCGCCTCGGCAGTCGCCTCGGCCACGGCCTGCTCGGCCGACGCCTGCGCCTCGGCCACGGCGGCCTCCGGGTCCTCTCCGCGCTCACGGGCGACGCGCGCCACCAGGCGGTCGGCCTCCTCGCGCAGCTCACCGGCGCGGCGCTGGGCGCGCTCCAGCTCCTTGACCAGGCCGGCGACCTCGCGCTCGGCCTGCTGAGCGGCGTTGCCCGCGGACTCGGCCTGCACCTCGGTCATGGACCGGGCGCCGGTGATCTCGGCGACCTCGGGCTCGAAGGCGCCGGCCCCCTGGATGATGTGGCGCGCGGCGTCGACGCCCGCGTCCTCCATCAGCCGGAAGATCTGGCGGCGCTGGTGCGGCAGGGACAGCGAGACGACCGTGCCGGAGCGGCCCGCGCGGGCGGTACGGCCGGAGCGGTGCAGGTAGTCCTTGTGGTCGCCCGCCGGGTCCACGTTGAGGACCAGGTCGATGCCGTCGACGTGGATGCCGCGCGCGGCGACGTCGGTGGCGACGAGCGCGTTGACGTAGCCGTCCTTGAAGTCGGCCAGCGTCCGGGTGCGGGCGCCCTGGGTCATGCCGCCGTGCAGCGCGTCGGCCTTCACACCGGAGTCGCGGAGCTGCTCGGCGATGCGGTCGGCGCCGAGCTGGGTGCGCACGAAGATGATCGTGCGGCCCTTGCGGGAGGCGATCGCGGCGGTGACCGGCGCCTTGTCCTTGGGCTTCACGATGAGGATGTGGTGCGACATGGTCGTGACGTTGCCCTGCGCGCTGTCGACCTCGTGCGTGACCGGGTCGGTCAGGTAGCGCTTGACCAGCGTGGAGATCTCGTTCTCCATGGTCGCGGAGAACAGCATGCGCTGGCCGCCGGCCGGGACCTGGTCGAGCAGCTCGGTGACCTCGGGCAGGAAGCCCAGGTCGGACATCTGGTCGGCCTCGTCGAGGACGGCGATCTGGACGTCCTCCAGCGAGCAGGCGCCGCGGTTGATGATGTCGCGCAGACGGCCCGGAGTGGCGACGAGGACGTCGACACCGCGCTCCAGGGCGTAGATCTGGTTGCCCATCGAGGTACCGCCGCAGACGACCTTCATCTTCAGGCCGAGCACGTCGCCGTAGGGCTGGAGGGCGTCGGCGACCTGCATCGCCAGCTCGCGGGTCGGCGTCAGGATGACGGCGCGCGGGCGCTTCTTCTCGGTGCGGCCGCCGGCCAGCGTGGCCAGGGTGGGCAGACCGAAGGAGAGGGTCTTGCCGGAGCCGGTGCGGCCACGGCCGAGGATGTCCTTGCCGGCCAGGGCGTCCGGGATGGTCGCGGCCTGGATCGGGAAGGGGGTGGTGACGCCGTTCTGCGCGAGCTTGCGCACGACGCCCTCGGGGAGACCGAGGTCGGCGAAGGTGATCTCGGGGGTGGTGTCGGTGGTGTCGTCGGCCTCGACGACACCGGTGACCTCGTCCGCCTCGTCCACGAGGGCGGTCACGTCCTCGGGGTTCTCGGGCGCGACGAACTGGTCAGTACTGGAAACGGACATGCGAATGCGAAACCTTCCGGAGTCTCTCGGCACGCGCCCGTCAACTCCGTGATTCGCACAACACAACCGCCTCAATGCGGTCTGTCACGGCAAAGGAGAGTACGCGCCACACGGCGCGCTCTGCGATGGCGCCGGGCAAATGGGATCAAACGATCTACCACCATACGCACCCCCCACCCCCGAAGGCAAACCGGCTCGTCAACCCCGGTTCGGCGCCCTCGGAGGACTCACACCGCGACCCGGACCGTGGGCACCGGAACCCGTCGGCCGAGCTGCGGGGCGGGGTCCTCGTGGGCCGAGGACGACGGCTCGGCGGACGGCGGCTCGGTGACGGGCGGGGGCGGGGTCGACGCGGTGGGCCCGGGCGGCGCGGAGGTCACCGAGGGCGGTGTCGGTTCAGCCCCCGTGGGCACCGGCTCGCCGGGCCGCACCGTCTGCCCCGGCCCGGACGGCGCCGCCGAGTCCCTCTCGCCCGGCTCCCGTTCGTCCGCCGAGGCGGAGGCCTGCTCGCCGTGCTTCTTCTTCTTGCCGCCGTGCCCGTGCTTGCCGTCGCCCCGGCCCGCGTCGTCCGCCTCGGCCCCGCCGCCCCCGGGCACCGGCCCGCCCCCCGGGTCCGCGCCCTCCCGCTGGGCGGCGGAGTGCGGGGTACGGCGGGGGCCCGCGTCGTCACCGACGTGCACACAACCGGAGGCGGCGGCCGCGGCGAGCACCGCGACGACCAGACGGACGGGTACGTTCAAGCGGCACACGACGGCCACCTCCGACAGCGGGGGATCGGGAACGCCCTGCCCAACTCCCGCCGCCCGCGCAAGGACACGCCACCGTCCCGGCCCGCCGGTGCACGGCGGACCGCGCGGGCACGCCCCGCGCCGGGCGCGCTTGGCCGACAATGGGCCTGTGCTGGAGATGACACGCGACAGGTTCGAAGAACTGGTGAGCGAGGCCCTGGACCGGATCCCGCAGGAACTGACGCGGGTCATGGACAACGTGGCCGTCTTCGTGGAGGACGAACCCTCCCCCGACGACCCCGAACTGCTCGGCCTGTACGAGGGCACCCCGCTGACCGAGCGCGGCGAGTGGTACGCCGGGGTCCTCCCGGACCGCATCAGCATCTACATGGGCCCCACCCTGCGGTACTGCGGGACCACCGAGGAGGTGGTCCACGAGGTGGCCGTCACCGTGGTCCACGAGGTCGCGCACCACTTCGGCATCGAGGACGCCCGGCTGCACGAACTGGGCTGGGGCTGACCGTCCCGCATGTCCGGGCGGCGGTCCGGGCATAGGGCACCAATGCCCCGAGTCGCCGTCGCCGCAGCCCCGGAACCGCCCCACGGCCGGAAGTGGTGGCGTCCCCCGCACCGGGCGGGCGACGGCCGGTGGCGGAGGGCGTTCGGCCTGACGGGTGTCGTGCTCGCCGGGGCGTGGCTGGGCCTGCTGGTCGTCGGCGACGTCCGAACCCCGGTCGGCCCGATGGACACCACCATGGCCCTGCGGCCCTCGCTCAGCGGCGGCACCGAGGTCGACGTCTCCCCGCTCGGCGCGCTGACCCTCGACAGCCATGTCGCGCCGGTCCGGCTGGACGTCGACGTGGACCGGCTGGACCCGGGCCGCGCCCAGGCGCTGGTCGACCACCCCGAGCGACTGTCCGGGCTCCAGGACGAGGTGGCCCGTGACGTCGAGCGCGGCACGTTCGATCTCGCGGTGCGCTCGTGCGTGGCCGTCGTCACCGGCGCGACCGCGCTCGGCCTCGCCGTCTACCGCCGCCCGCGCCCCGCGCTCGCGGCCGGCGGTCTCGCCCTCGCGCTGCTCGCGGCCTCCGGGGTGTCGGCATGGGCCACCTGGAAGCCCGAGTCGGTACTGGAGCCGAAGTTCTCCGGCCTGCTCTCCTCGGCACCGTCCGTCGTGGGCAACGCCCGCAGCATCGTCACCGACTTCGACGTCTACCAGCAGGAGCTGGCCCGTCTGGTGACCAACGTGACCAAGCTGTACGACGTCGCCTCCACGCTCCCCGCCTACCAGCCCGACCCCTCCACGATCCGGGTCCTGCACGTATCCGACATCCACCTCAACCCGGCCGCGTGGAAGATCATCGGCTCGCTGGTGGACCAGTACAAGGTCGACGTGATCGTCGACTCCGGCGACACCATGGACCACGGCACCTCGGCGGAGAACGGCTTCCTCGATCCGGTGAAGGACCTGGGCGCGCCGTACGTCTGGGTCCGGGGCAACCACGACTCGCGCTCCACCCAGCGCCGCCTGGAGGGGATCGAGAACGCCCACGTGCTGGACGAGGGCGCGGCCGAGACGGTCGCGGGGGTGCGCTTCGCGGGCACCGGCGACCCACAGTTCACCCCTGACCGCTCCCGGGCCACCGGCGGCGACGCGGCGCAGCGGCTCGCGGGTGCCCGGCTCGCCTCGGCGCTGCGGGACCAGAGGGCCAAGGGCACCCCGGTGGACGTCGCGGTGGCCCACGAACCGGTGGCCGCCGCCGAGACCGACGGCACGGTGCCGCTGGTGCTCTGCGGGCATCTGCACACCCAGGGCACGAAGGTCCTTCCGCTGGGCACCCGGCTGCGCCGCGAGGGCTCGACCGGCGGCAGCGGACTGCGCGCGGTGGAGGGCCAGTACCCGGCGCCGATCGAGGCGTCGGTGCTCTACCTGGACCGCGACACCCGCCGGCTGCAGGCATGGGACGCGATCAGGCTGGGCGGGCTCGGGCGGACCACCGCCGAGGTCAGCCGGCACCTGGTGCAGCGGTGAGCTCCCGGTCCCGCACCCTCGTCGCGGCGAAGGGTTTTGCCCATACCGCTCGCGATCCCCTATGCTGCACACGTCCCCGACGCGCCGCGATGCGGCGCCCAGGCGGGCCGATAGCCCTCATCGTCTAGCGGCCTAGGACGCCGCCCTTTCAAGGCGGTAGCACGGGTTCGAATCCCGTTGGGGGCACCACAGCGGACTTGTCATGAAGGCCCGCCCTGATCCAGGGCGGGCCTTCGTGTTTGCCCACGTCCGGGCCCCGCCGGGCCGGAAAAGCGCGGTACGGAGCACCGCCCCCGCTCTGATACGCTTCTCCAGCGACGTCAGCCCAGCAGATGCGCACCTCACCCCGGTGGGGGGCGTGTTGGGAAGGCCCGCAACCTTGTGCGACACTGTCGTACAGCGCCTGGTCCTGTGGAGCAGTTTGGAGTGCTCGCCACCCTGTCAAGGTGGAGGCCGCGGGTTCAAATCCCGTCAGGACCGCTGAGGTTTCACGTGAAACCTCGTGGCTGGGTAGCTCAGTTGGTACGAGCGATCGCCTGAAAAGCGATAGGTCGCCGGTTCGACCCCGGCCCCAGCCACAACCGCCCGATCCGGGCCGAACCCCCTCCAGTCGCTGGAGGGGGTTCTTGCGTTTCCAGGCCATCGGAAGCTCGGTTGCAGGCAGATGGAGCGGGACTAGAGTGAAAAGCGTCCATTCGTGGGGAAAAATTACTTTAGGGGGCACTCCATGCCCGCCACGAACAGAAAGCGGACGGCTGCCCTGTGTTCGGTCTTCATGGCCGCCGGCGTCGTCCTCGCTCCGATCGGACTCCAGCAGGCGTCGGCGGCGCCCGCCCCGTCTCACGTGACGACGACGACCAAGGCGCCCACGTCCCAGGAGGACTACCAGCGCGGATTCCGGGACGGGTTCAGGTCCGGCTTCCGCGACGGCCGGCACTGCCACCATCACGACGGCGACCACCACGTCGGCATGGGGATGTCGCTGAGGGACGTGGACCGCGACTACCAGCAGGGATTCAAGAACGGCTACAAGTCCGGCTTCCGGCTCGGCATGAACTCCTGCTGACCCGGCCGCCCGCCCGGCGGCCCGGCGTCAATTCGTTCGCGTGGAATTTCCCCGAGGTGAGATCCTGGATCGCGTATGTCTACGCATCCCGCCCCCGCCTTGGGGTCTCTCGCCTCCCGTCTGACCGACCTGTCGCTGCGTGACGCGCACCGGCTGGGGCGCAGGCTCGAGGGCGCACGCAAGATCCGTAAGCCGGAGGCGCGTGCCGCCGTTCTGGCCGAGCTGGAGGGCGAGGTCGACAAGGCCGCCTCCCGGATGGCCGAGCGGCGCTCCCGCGTGCCCTCGGTCAGCTATCCCGAGCAGCTTCCGGTCAGCCAGAAGAAGGACGAGATCGCGGCCGCCATCCGCGATCACCAGGTCGTCATCGTGGCCGGCGAGACCGGCTCCGGGAAGACCACGCAGATCCCGAAGATCTGCGTGGAGCTGGGCCGGGGCCTGCGCGGGATGATCGGGCACACCCAGCCCCGCCGCATCGCCGCCCGGACGGTCGCCGAGCGCGTGGCCGAAGAGCTGCGCACCCCGCTCGGCGAGACCGTCGGCTGGAAGGTCCGCTTCACCGACCAGGTGAACCCGGACGCCACCTTCATCAAGCTGATGACCGACGGCATCCTCCTCGCGGAGATCCAGAACGACCGCGAGCTGCGCGCCTACGACACGATCATCATCGACGAGGCCCACGAGCGGTCCCTCAACATCGACTTCCTGCTGGGCTACCTCGCCCAGCTGCTGCCGAAGCGGCCGGACCTGAAGGTCGTCATCACCTCGGCCACCATCGACCCGGAGCGGTTCTCCCGGCACTTCGGGGACGCCCCGATCATCGAGGTCAGCGGGCGCACGTACCCGGTGGAGGTGCGTTACCGGCCGCTGCTGGAGGAGGACTCCTCCGACGCCGACCGGGACCAGATCACCGCGATCACCGACGCCGTCGAGGAACTGATGGCCGAGGGGCCCGGCGACATCCTCGTCTTCCTCTCCGGTGAGCGGGAGATCCGGGACACCGCGGACGCGCTGGAGAAGAAGAAGTACCGGACGACCGAGGTGCTGCCGCTGTACGCGCGCCTCTCGCACGCCGAGCAGCACCGGGTCTTCCAGCAGCACACCGGGCGCCGGATCGTGCTCGCGACCAACGTCGCCGAGACCTCGCTGACCGTGCCGGGCATCAAGTACGTGATCGACCCCGGCTTCGCCCGGATCAGCCGGTACAGCCACCGCACCAAGGTCCAGCGGCTGCCCATCGAGCCGGTCTCGCAGGCCAGCGCCAACCAGCGCAAGGGCCGCTGCGGCCGTACCTCCGACGGCATCTGCGTCCGGCTGTACAGCGAGGACGACTTCCTCGCCCGGCCGGAGTTCACGGACGCCGAGATCCTGCGGACCAACCTCGCCTCCGTCATCCTCCAGATGACCGCGGCCGGCCTCGGTGACATCGAGAAGTTCCCCTTCATCGACCCGCCGGACCACCGCAACATCCGCGACGGCGTCCAGTTGCTCCAGGAGCTGCACGCCCTCGACCCGGCGCAGAAGGACCCACGCAAGCGGCTCACCGACACCGGCCGCAAGCTCGCCCAGTTGCCGGTCGACCCGCGTCTGGCGCGGATGGTGCTGGAGGCCGCCAGGAACGGCTGTGTCCGCGAGGTCATGGTCATCGCCGCCGCCCTGTCCATCCAGGACCCGCGGGAGCGTCCGGCCGACAAGCAGGCCCAGGCCGACCAGCAGCACGCCCGTTTCCGTGACGAGACCAGCGACTTCCTGGCGTACCTCAACCTGTGGCGGTACCTGCGCGAGCAGCAGAAGGAGCGCGGCTCCTCCTCGTTCCGCCGGATGTGCAAGCAGGAGTACCTGAACTTCCTGCGGGTGCGGGAGTGGCAGGACATCTACCTCCAGCTCCGCACGGTCGCCAAGCAGATGGACATCCATCTCAACGAGGACGACGCCCCCGCCGACCGCGTCCATGTCTCGCTCCTCGCGGGCCTGCTCTCCCACGTCGGGATGAAGGACGTGAAGGACGGCAACAAGAACGAGTACCTGGGCGCCCGCAACGCCAAGTTCGCGGTCTTCCCCGGCTCCTCGCTGTTCAAGAAGCAGCCGAGGTTCCTGATGTCCGCCGAGCTGGTGGAGACCTCCCGGCTCTGGGCCCGCGTCAACGCCAGGATCGAGCCGGAGTGGGTCGAGCCGCTCGCCGGCCACCTGCTGAAGCGCACGTACAGCGAACCGCACTGGGAGAAGGACCAGGCGGCCGTGATGGCGTACGAGAAGGTGACGCTGTACGGCGTGCCGATCGTGGCCCAGCGCAAGGTGAACTACGGGCGGATCGACCCCGGGATCTCCCGCGAGCTGTTCATCCGCAACGCCCTAGTCGAGGGCGACTGGCGCACCCACCACAAGTTCTTCGCCGACAACCGCAGGCTGCTCAGCGAGGTCGAGGAGCTGGAGCACCGGGCGCGGCGCCGGGACATCGTCGTGGACGACGAGACGCTGTTCGACTTCTACGACCAGCGGGTGCCCGAACACGTCGTCTCCGGGGCCCACTTCGACTCCTGGTGGAAGCGCAAGCGGCACGAGCAGCCCGAGTACCTGGACTTCGAGCGGGAGATGCTCATCCGGGAGTCGGCGGAGGCGGTCACCAAGGCCGACTACCCGGACAGTTGGCGCCAGGGCGAGCTGAAGTTCCGGGTGACCTACCAGTTCGAGCCGGGCGCGGACGCCGACGGCGTGACCGTGCACATCCCGCTCCAGGTCCTCAACCAGGTCACCGGCGAGGGCTTCGACTGGCAGATCCCGGGTCTGCGCGAGGAGGTGGTCACCGAGCTGATCCGCTCGCTGCCCAAGCCGATCCGCCGCAACTACGTCCCGGCGCCGAACTACGCCAAGAAGTTCCTCCAGCGGGCGGTCCCCCTCCAGGAGCCGCTGGCGACCACCATGGCGCGCGAGCTGAAGCGCATGGTGGGCGTGCCCTTCGAGGCCGAGGACTTCGACTGGGCGAAGGTGCCGGACCACCTGAAGGTCACCTTCCGCATCGTCGACGAGCGGCGCCGCAAGCTGGCCGAGGACAAGGACCTGGAGGCGCTCAAGCTCCAGCTGCGTCCGAAGGCCCGCAAGGCCATCTCCCAGGCTGCCGCCGCCACCGCGTCCCGGCAGGGTGGTCCCTCGCTGGAGCGCTCGGGCCTGACCGACTGGTCGATCGGCACGCTCAGCCGGGTCTTCGAGACCCGCCGGGCCGGGCAGCCGGTGAAGGCGTACCCGGCGCTGGTGGACGACGGCGACACCGTCTCCGTCCGCCTCTTCGACACCGAGGAGGAGCAGGCCGAGGCGATGTGGAAGGGCGTACGCCGGCTGATCCTGCGCAACATCCCGGTGAACCCGGCCAAGTTCGCGTCCGAGAAGCTGACCAACGCGCAGAAGCTCGCGCTCTCCGCCAACCCGCACGGTTCGGTGCAGGCACTGTTCGACGACTGTGCCATGGCGGCGGCCGACAAGCTGATCGCGGACTTCGGCGGCCCGGTGTGGGACGAGGAGTCGTACCGGAAGCTCTACGACAAGGTGCGGGCCGACATCGTGGACACCACCGTGCGTGCGGTGGGCCAGGTGCAGCAGGTGCTGGCCGCCTGGCAGGCGTGCGAACGGCGCCTGAAGGCCGTCTCCAGCCCCGCGCTGCCGGCCAACCTGGCCGACGTGCGGCAGCAGTTGGACGCGTTGGTGAAGCCCGGCTTCGTGACCTGGGCGGGGATCGCGCGGCTGCCCGACCTGATGCGCTATCTGGTGGCCGCCGACCGGCGCCTGCAGCAGATGCCGGGCAACGTCCAGCGGGACACCACCCGCATGCAGAAGGTCCACGAGATGCGGGACGAGTACGCGTGGCTGCTGGAGCAGCTCCCCCAGGGGCGGCCGGTGCCGCGGCAGGTGCTGGACATCCGCTGGATGCTGGAGGAACTGCGGGTCAGCTACTTCGCCCACGCGCTGGGCACCGCGTACGCCATCTCCGACAAGCGGATCGTGAAGGCGATCGACGCCGCCGTGCCGTAACCGCGCGGTCGCACCGGGTGAGTTCGACCCGGGCACCCGGACTCCTGTACAGTCCTTCTCGCAGCGCAACGCAGAAGCGAAGCGCCGCACCAGATGGTCCTGTGGAGCAGTTTGGAGTGCTCGCCACCCTGTCAAGGTGGAGGCCGCGGGTTCAAATCCCGTCAGGACCGCAGCAAGGAGAAGGGCCCCCGGAAATCCGGGGGCCCTTCCGCCGTTCCGGATGCCCACGGGCACCCCGTGGGGCCTGCGGAGGCGGCGCACGTCGGCCTCGGCCCGGCACGGGGCACGGGCGCCCCTGGGCGGGCACCTGAGGGCCGCTCGGCACCGCCGGCGCCCTTTCCCGGCCGCTGCCCCAACGCCTGTTCCCACAGGGGACGGTGAGGCCGGAGAGGATCAATAGCGCACTCGTGCAGGAGGCAACAAGCATCTCGGCGTGTGACGGGAGTCACGGCATGAGTTTTTGAAACCCGGGTTTTTACCGCTGTCCTACAACGGGTCGATTTAATATGTGCAATTGCACTCTCCCCCGGGGTGTCCCACGGGGCTTCCGCGGCAGGCGAGGGGAACTTCCCGCAGCCCTCCCCAGACTCCGACAGGGCCGCTCACCCGGCGGCCCGCGGGCACCCGTGAGAGCACAAAAAAGATCGCGCTGGACCCGGCGGAGTCCAGCGCGATCGATGACGCTCTCGGTGCCACGTGCCTTCCGGAACTCGTCCGGCGTGGACATGGGGCCTGTTGGGGCAGGCCCGCGTCGTTGTGGAGCTGGGGTTCGGGCGTCCCGGCCGGTTGGGGGGCCGGTCGTTCTGCCCGGTTGTTCGGTTGTTATGCCTCGCTGCGCTGCTGCGGGATGCCCGCCAGCAGGGCGCGGACCTCCGCCTCGCGGTAGCGGCGATGCCCGCCGAGCGTGCGGATCGACGTGAGCTTGCCGGCCTTCGCCCACCGCGTGACCGTCTTGGGGTCGACACGGAACATGGTGGCGACCTCAGCCGGGGTCAGCAGCGGCTCGGCATCAGGGGTGCGAGCGGTCATGAGCGGCCTCCTCGGGAGAACCGAACCTTCTCGGTTCTTTCCTCTAAATTCTGCACCTTGACCCGCGTTGCCCGAAATGGCGGACGCGAGTCGAGTCGGTTATAGGACGAACGGCTTGTCCTCGGCACTACAACTACACCATCTGTCCAGCCGCGTCGGCCAAACCGATGGAATTGCCCTCCCAGGTGTTCATCCACGACGGAAGCCGATGGACCATGCCATAGCGGACAGTCACGCCGATGTGACGATCAGTCACATGGCGCTCGGGAGTCACAAGACCCCCCAAAGCTAGCAATGCAGAGAATCCACCCATAGTGGAGCACAGACGGGCAGACAGAGCCCTCCCCGGACTCCTTGTCCTATTTTGGCACGAGGAGTGGCAAGAGACGCAAGGGCCGTGTAAGTGCCGTCCATCACCCAATGAGGCAAAAGCCCGGTTCGAGGCCAACGCCCCGTCAAACGGTCCAAGTTCCGTAGACCGTACGCTGTTCGAGCCCATTTCGACCGTGACGTGCGTCACTCCGGGGCGGCTCAGTTCGCCGAGCGCAGGTCCCGGACCGAGCGCCAGCGGGTCGCGAGGCGGGTGTAGGCCCGGGTCGCGGCGCTCTCGTCGCCCCGGCGCAGCGCGTCGATGCCGGCGGCCACGTCCGCCGCCGAGTGGTCCTCCTCCAGGACCCCGCCCGGCACCGCGTGCACCAGGCCGCCGTAGTCCAGCTCCACCACCGAACGCGGGTGGAACTCCTCCAGCCAGCGGCCGACGTCCAGCACACCGTCGATCAGCGGACTCTCCTGCACGGTGTCCCGGAGCGTGCGCAGCGCCCGGGCCACCCGGCGCCGGGCCTGCACCATCGGCGTGCGGTAGCGCAGCAGGGCCGGGGTCTCGCCGCTGCGCGGCTCGAAGCGGCGCTCCTCGTCGGCGACCAGCACGAACCAGTTCAACGGGATCTGCCAGGCCGCCCCGCGGATCCAGGGGCGCGCCCCGGGGTTGCGCTCCAGCCAGCGCTCGTAGTCCTGGGCGGCCTGGTCGCGCACCAGGGGCGGGAGGACCGCGTCCAGCACCGGGGCGGGCAGCTCCTCGCCCAGGTCCGCCAGCGCCTGCCAGCCGCGCAGCCGGGTGCGCCAGGGGCAGACGAAGACCACACCGTCCCGCTCCAGCACGAACGCGTCGGCGCTCTCGTGCACCGGGACCGCGACGGGCGGGGTGGGCAGCAGGTCGGCCAGTGAACGGCGCAACTCGTCCTGGTAGGTGGGGCGGTCGGCGCGACGGGCGTAGCGGGCCCAGTGCTCGCGCTCCGGCTCCGGGAAGGCGGCCAGCGGCTCGTACACGCGCAGGTAGGCGGCGTAGGGGACGATCACCGAGGACACCTTGGCCACGCCTGCTCCCTCCCCGTCGGGGTCACCTCGAAACCACTGCGAATCGTGCCACGCCGCCGCCGGGGCGTCGCACCTGTGGGTGATCCTCGCCGGAGGCCGGTCACGGGCCGGGCGCAGGCTCTACCCTCAGCCGTGCGGCCCAACCGCCGCGTGGCAGCACCCCGCCGCCTCCCCCGCCACCAAAAGTGTGGGGGAACCCCCAGGGGCCCCGGCCCCGCCCGCCGCTTCTTACACAGGAGTCACCACAGTGACCGAGGTAACCGGCGCCACCGCAGATGTCCTGCACACCCTGTTCCACTCGGACCAGGGCGGCCATGAGCAGGTCGTGCTCTGCCAGGACCGCGCCACCGGCCTGAAGGCCGTCATCGCCATCCACTCCACCGCCCTGGGCCCCGCGCTCGGAGGCACCCGCTTCCACCCGTACCCGAACGAGGCGGCGGCCGTGGCCGACGCGCTCCAGCTCGCGCGCGGAATGTCGTACAAGAACGCCATGGCCGGGCTCGACCACGGCGGCGGCAAGGCCGTGATCATCGGTGACCCCGCACGGGACCGCACGGAGGAGCTGCTGCTCGCCTACGGCCGCATGGTCGCCTCGCTCGGCGGCCGCTACGTCACCGCGTGCGACGTCGGCACCTATGTCGCCGACATGGACGTGGTGGCCCGCGAGTGCCGCTGGACCACCGGTCGCTCCCCCGAGCAGGGCGGCGCCGGCGACTCCTCGGTGCTCACCGCGTTCGGCGTCTACCAGGGCATGCGCGCCTCCGCCCAGCACCTGTGGGGCGACCCCTCGCTGCGGGACCGGGTGGTCGGCATCGCGGGCGTCGGCAAGGTCGGCCGCCACCTGGTCGGGCATCTGCTCGCGGAGGGCGCGCGGGTCGTGGTGACGGACGTGCGCGGCGAGGCCGTGGACGGCATCGTCGAGGCCCACCCGGCCGTGCGCCGGGTCGCGGACACCGAGGAGCTGATCCGGCTGGAGGGGCTCGACATCTACGCCCCCTGCGCGCTCGGCGGGGCGCTGGACGACCACACGGTGCCGGTGCTCACCGCGTCCGTGGTGTGCGGCGCGGCCAACAACCAGCTCGCCCACCCCGGTGTGGAGAAGGACCTCCAGGACCGGGGCATCCTCTACGCGCCGGACTACGTGGTGAACGCGGGCGGGGTCATCCAGGTCGCCGACGAGCTGCACGGCTTCGACTTCGAGCGGTGCCGGGCGAAGGCCGCGAAGATCTTCGACACCACGCTGGCGATCTTCGCGCGTGCGAAGACGGACGGGGTTCCGCCCGCCGCGGCGGCCGACCGGATCGCCGAGCAGCGGATGGCCGACGCGCGCGCCCCGCGCTGACCGACACGCCGGGGAGACACGGACCCGGTGATCTTGCCCGGCCCGCGTGCGGGTGGGCACCCGAGGGCCCCCGGCGGTACCCGCCGGGGGCAACTTGGAGAGAACTGTCACTTCCGTCGGCGGGTCGTAGCCGGATAAGTGGTTAAAATCGCCATTGACCAGCGAGGACAGGGCTCCTCGCGGGTCCTGTGCACACGCGCGTGCTGCGGGCGACGTACCGTATGGGCGCGGGCTCAGGTACCGTGGAAGCCCTACGGACCGGCCTCTCTGCGGGGAGTCCGTTTCGGATCATGAACGCGTGTCAGACTCTGGGGCCGTTGAGCCCCGTCACCGAGGGGGTCGAGCCATGGGGCGCGGCCGGGCCAAGGCCAAGCAGACGAAGGTCGCCCGCCAGCTGAAGTACAACAGCGGTGGGACTGATCTGTCGCGTCTGGCCAGTGAACTGGGCGCATCGACTTCGAACCAGCCGCCGAACAGCGAGCCGTTCGAGGAAGATGAGGACGACGAGGAAGACCTCTACTCCCGTTACGCCGACCTCTATGAGGACGACGAGGACGAGGACGACGGTCCCTCACAGCAGCGTCGCGGCGCTTGACCATGCACTGAGCACGTTGCGATGAGCAACGGAAAGCCGGTCGGTGGCACTGCCACCGACCGGCTTTCCGTGCTGTCCGGCCACCGGCCGGCGGCGGCGCTAGACCGCGTAGTCGCCGACGAGCCCGGCGGCGCTCTCCTGCTCGCCGCGCTCGGCGATCGTGCCGGCCACCCAGGACTCGACGCCCCGGTCGGCCAGCGTGGTCAGGGCCGCCTCCACGGACTCCGCCGGGACGACGGCCATCATGCCGACGCCCATGTTCAGCGTCTTCTCCAGCTCCAGCCGGGCCACGTCGCCGCTCCGGCCGACCAGGTCGAAGACCGGACCCGGCGCCCAGGTGGAGCGGTCCACGGTGGCGTGGAGGCCGTCCGGGATCACCCGGGCCAGGTTGGCCGCGAGGCCGCCGCCGGTGATGTGCGAGAAGGCGCGCACCTCGGTGGTGCGGGTCAGCGCCAGGCAGTCCAGCGAGTAGATCTTCGTGGGCTCCAGCAGCTCCTCGCCCAGCGTCCGGCCCAGCTCCGCGACCTCGCTCTCCAGCGCCAGCCCGGCCCGCTCCAGCAGGACGTGGCGAACCAGGGAGTACCCGTTGGAGTGAAGCCCGGAGGACGCCATGGCGATCACCACGTCGCCGGAGCGGATGCGGTCGGGGCCCAGCAGCCGGTCGGCCTCCACCACGCCGGTACCGGCGCCGGCCACGTCGAAGTCGTCCGGACCGAGCAGTCCGGGGTGCTCGGCGGTCTCGCCGCCCACCAGGGCGCAGCCGGCGAGCACACAGCCCTCCGCGATGCCCTTGACGATCGCGGCGACCCGCTCGGGGTGGACCTTGCCGACACAGATGTAGTCGGTCATGAAGAGCGGCTCGGCGCCGCACACCACGATGTCGTCCATGACCATGGCGACCAGGTCGTGCCCGATGGTGTCGTACACGCCGAGGCGGCGCGCGATGTCCACCTTGGTGCCCACCCCGTCCGTGGCGGAGGCGAGCAGCGGGCGCTCGTAGCGCTTGAGGGCGGAGGCGTCGAAGAGGCCGGCGAAGCCGCCGATGCCGCCGAGGACCTCGGGGCGGCGGGTCTTCCTCACCCACTCCTTCATCAGCTCGACGGCGCGGTCGCCCGCCTCGATGTCGACGCCCGCGCTCGCGTAGCTGGCGCCCGTGGTCTCAGAGGACATGCTTGAGAGAACTTTCCTGTCGTACTGCTCGGACGGCGCAGCTCAGGGACGCCGGATGGCGTCGGCCGCGGCGGTGGTGGCGGGCCCGGCCGCCAGCTCGGTCTCCAGCAGCTGCTTGCCGAGCAGCTCGGGGTCGGGCAGATCCATCGGGTACTCACCGTCGAAGCAGGCGCGGCACAGGTCCGGCTTGGCGATGGTGGTCGCCTCGATCATGCCGTCGATGGAGATGTACGAGAGCGAGTCGGCGCCCAGGCTGGTGCCGATCTCCTCGATCGTCATGCCGTTGGCGATCAGCTCGGCACGGGTGGCGAAGTCGATGCCGAAGAAGCAGGGCCACTTCACCGGGGGCGAGGAGATCCGGATGTGGACCTCGGCCGCGCCCGCCTCGCGCAGCATGCGGACCAGGGCCCGCTGGGTGTTGCCGCGCACGATGGAGTCGTCCACGACCACCAGGCGCTTGCCCTTGATGACTTCCTTGAGCGGGTTCAGCTTCAGCCGGATGCCGAGCTGGCGGATCGTCTGCGAGGGCTGGATGAAGGTCCGGCCGACGTAGGCGTTCTTCACCAGGCCGTTGCCGAAGGGGATGCCGGACGCCTCGGCGTATCCGATCGCGGCCGGGGTGCCGGACTCCGGGGTCGCTATGACCAGGTCTGCCTCGGCGGGCGCCTCCTTGGCGAGGCGGCGGCCCATCTCGACGCGGGACAGATAGACGTTCCGGCCGGCGATGTCGGTGTCCGGGCGGGCCAGGTACACGTACTCGAAGACACAGCCCTTGGGCTTCGCTTCCGCGAATCGGGAGCTGCGCAGACCGTTCTCGTCGATGGCGATGAACTCGCCCGGCTCGATCTCCCGGACGTAGGACGCGCCGCAGATGTCGAGCGCGGCGGACTCGGAGGCGACCACCCAGCCGCGCTCCAGCCGGCCGAGGACCAGGGGGCGGATGCCCTGCGGGTCACGGGCGGCGTAGAGGGTGTGTTCGTCCATGAAGACGAGGCTGAAGGCGCCCTTCACCTTGGGGAGCACCGCGTGGGCGCCCTCCTCGATGGTCAGCGGCTTGCCGTCCTCGTCGGTCTGCGCGGCGAGGAGCGCCGTCAGCAGAT
Organism: Streptomyces sp. NPDC001781; assembly: GCF_053596035.1. Classification (NCBI taxonomy): domain Bacteria; kingdom Bacillati; phylum Actinomycetota; class Actinomycetes; order Kitasatosporales; family Streptomycetaceae; genus Streptomyces; species Streptomyces sp. NPDC001781. Next base: position 46,019 of record NZ_JBSFFI010000030.1, read on the forward strand.
CGGTGTCGTTGGTGGCCGCGACCCGGGTGGAGCGGCCGTTGGTGTCCTTGGGCAGGTCGGCGACCATCTCCGCCAGCTGGGCGGTGTTGACCAGGTTGCCGTTGTGGCCGAGCGCGATCGAGCCGTGCGCGGTGGCGCGGAACGTCGGCTGGGCGTTCTCCCACACGGAGGCGCCGGTGGTCGAGTAGCGGGCGTGACCGACCGCGATATGACCCTGGAGCGAACCGAGCGAGGTTTCGTCGAAGACCTGGGAGACCAGGCCCATGTCCTTGAAGACGAGGATCTGGGAGCCATTGCTGACCGCGATTCCCGCGGATTCCTGACCCCGGTGCTGGAGGGCGTAGAGCCCGAAGTACGTGAGCTTTGCGACCTCTTCGCCAGGCGCCCAGACACCGAAGACGCCGCAAGCGTCCTGGGGGCCCTTCTCGCCGGGAAGCAGATCGTGATTGAGTCGACCGTCACCACGTGGCACGTCCCCGAGTGTAGGCGAGGCCGACCACTGGGCCGAATCAGGGATATGTGGCCCCCGCCGAACCCGGACTCGCGATCACTTTGGTGGATTTTGCGTTTATGCAGGTCAGAGAGGTGATCGCGAGTCGGGGCAGGGGCGGCCCGGGCTCAGGTGAGCGCTCCTGGGGCCTCTGGGGGCGGTCCTGAGTGAGTTGTCGCACATCATCCGGCCGCGCTCTGCGTGAGCTGTACGCGCCCGCCCTTGCCCGTGGTGAGCGTGAGCGCCCCGTCGTCGCCACGGGCGGTCAGGGCGCCGGAGCCGAGGGCGCGGGTGAGCGCGCGCTCGAAGGTCGTCCTGGTTTCGTCGCAGGCCATCCGGGTCGTGCGCAGGGTGCCGAAGTCGATCCGGCCGCCGTCGACGGTGGTGGGCGCGGAGAAGGTGTTGCAGCCGAGGTTGCCGCTCGCGCGGCCCTCGTCGTCGATGCGGATGCGGGCGGCCGCGGGGGCGCTGAGCGTCGTGCCGCCCTCGGTGACGCTGTCCACCCGCCAGTCGGTGCCGGTGAGCTTCGGCGGTGGGGCCACCGAGCCGCTGCCGGTGTCGACGGTGTCGTTCCCACAGGCCACCGCGAGCGGTACGAGCGCGGCGGCCACGGTCAGTGTCATGCGCTGCCTGTGCCGGTCCATACCCCTCCGACGTGCGCGGCGCGGCCGGGGTTCCCCGCTATCCGCCCAGCGGCAGCAGCCCGGAGAGGTCCGCGCGCTCCCCGCTGGCGCTCACCTGGGCCCGCGCGACGGCGTCCGCCCAGCTCAGACGGCCGGTGGCGAGGCGTACCCAGGTGAGCGGATCGGTCTCGACCACGTTGGGCGGGGTGCCCCGGGTGTGCCGGAGCCCCTCGACGCACTGCACCACGGCGTAGGGCGGCACCCGCACCTCGGTCGAGCCGCCGGGTGCCTTCGCGGCGAGGGCGTCGGCGAGCAGCCGGGTCGCGGCGGCGAGGGCGTGCCGGTCCTGCGGCACCTCCAGCCCCGGTACCGCGTCGGACAGGTCGTCGGCGGCGAGGACCAGTTCGACGGCACGGGTGACCAGGTACTCGTCGAGCGGCAGCACCCCGGCACCGGTGTCCACCAGCGGGCTGCCCGGGTGGTCGTCCAGCAGGGCACGCAGATCGGCCTCGGCGCCGGCCAGACCGACCGGCACGGGAGGGAGGGCGGCGTCCCCGCGCAGCGGCCACTCCGCGAGCGGCAGCGTCTGCTTGGACCGGGCCGGCCGTTCCACCGCCTGCCGTACGGCGACGACGGACGCGGCGACCTGCGCCGCCAGCTCCCGCACGGTCGTCCCGTCCCGCCTCGTGGGCAGGGCGAGCCGACCGGGATCGAGTCCCTCCACGGCCTGACGCACCGCGCCGAGCTGCGCGAGCACGGCGGCACGGGTCCGGAGGGGGTCGTACTTACGGGCGCGCTTCTTGGCCGGAGGCATGGAGCGACCCTATGCCGGGACGGCCCCCGCCCGGCATGGGCGGGGGCCGTCCGCGGTCGTCACGCCAGCAGCGCCGGAATCGTGTTCTCGTGCGCCTCGCGCAGCTCGGCCAGGGAGAGGGTGAACTCGCCCTGGACGTCGACCGAGTCACCGTCGACGACACCGATCCGCGTGGCCGGAAGGCCCCGCGCGCCGCACATGTCGGTGAAGCGCAGCTCCTCCGAGCGCGGCACGGCCACGAGCGCGCGGCCCGCCGACTCCGACAGGAGGAAGGTGAACGCGTCCAGACCGTCCGGGACGATCAGCCGCGCGCCCTTCTCCCCCAGCAGCGCCGACTCGACCACGGCCTGGATCAGGCCGCCGTCGGAGAGGTCGTGCGCGGAGTCGACCATGCCGTCGCGGGAGGCGGAGATCAGGATCTCGGCCAGCAGCCGCTCCCGCTCCAGGTCGACCTTCGGGGGCAGTCCGCCGAGGTGGTCGTGGACCACCTGGGACCAGGCCGAGCCGCCGAACTCCTCCAAGGTGTCGCCCAGCAGGTAGAGAAGCTGGCCCTCCTCCTGGAAGGCGACCGGGGTGCGCCGGGCCACGTCGTCGATGACGCCGAGGACCGCGACCACCGGGGTCGGGTGGATGGCGGCCTCGCCGGTCTGGTTGTAGAGCGAGACGTTGCCGCCGGTCACCGGGGTGCCGAGCTGGAGGCAGCCGTCCGCCAGACCGCGCACGGCCTCCGCGAACTGCCACATCACGGCCGGGTCCTCGGGCGAGCCGAAGTTCAGGCAGTCGGAGACGGCGAGCGGCTTGGCGCCGGTCGTCGCCACGTTCCGGTAAGCCTCCGCCAGCGCGAGCTGCGCGCCGGTGTACGGGTCGAGCTTGGCGTAGCGGCCGTTGCCGTCGGTGGCGATCGCGACGCCGAGGCCCGTCTCCTCGTCCACGCGGATCATGCCGGAGTCCTCCGGCTGGGCGAGGACCGTGTTGCCCTGCACGAAGTGGTCGTACTGCGAGGTGATCCACTTCTTCGACGCCTGGTTCGGCGACGCGACCAGCTTCAGGACCTGCTCGCGCAGCTCCTCGGGCATGGCCGGGCGGGGCAGCTTGTTCGCGTCGTCGGCCTGGAGCGCGTCCTGCCAGCCGGGGCGGGCGTAGGGGCGCTCGTAGACCGGGCCGTCGTGCGCGACGGTGCGCGGGTCGACGTCGACGATCTTCTCCCCGTGCCAGAAGATCTCCAGCCGGTCGCCGTCGGTGACCTCACCGATGACGGTGGCGATGACGTCCCACTTCTCGCAGATCTCCAGGAAGCGGTCGACCTTCTCCGGCTCGACCACCGCGCACATGCGCTCCTGCGACTCGCTCATGAGGATCTCCTCCGGCGAGAGCGTGGAGTCGCGCAGCGGTACGTCGTCCAGGGTGACGCGCATGCCGCCGGAGCCGTTGGAGGCCAGCTCGCTCGTCGCGCAGGACAGGCCCGCCGCGCCGAGGTCCTGGATGCCGACGACGAGCTTCTCCTGGAACGCCTCCAGGGTGCACTCGATGAGGAGCTTCTCCTGGAAGGGGTCGCCGACCTGCACCGCGGGGCGCTTGGAGGGCTTGGCGTCGTCGAAGGTCTCCGAGGCCAGGATCGACGCGCCGCCGATGCCGTCGCCGCCGGTGCGGGCGCCGTAGAGGATGACCTTGTTGCCCGCGCCGGACGCCTTGGCGAGGTGGATGTCCTCGTGCCGCATGACGCCGATGGCACCGGCGTTGACCAGCGGGTTGCCCTGGTAGCAGGCGTCGAAGACGACCTCGCCGCCGATGTTGGGCAGGCCCAGGCAGTTGCCGTAGCCGCCGATGCCGGCGACGACGCCGGGCAGCACGCGCTTGGTGTCGGGGTGGTCGGCGGCGCCGAAGCGCAGCGGGTCCACGACGGCGACCGGGCGGGCGCCCATGGCGATGATGTCGCGGACGATGCCGCCGACGCCGGTGGCCGCGCCCTGGTAGGGCTCCACGTAGGAGGGGTGGTTGTGCGACTCGACCTTGAAGGTGACCGCGTAGCCCTGGCCGACGTCCACCACACCGGCGTTCTCGCCGATGCCGACGAGCATGGCGTCCGACTGGGGCGCCTTCTCGCCGAACTGGCGCAGGTGGACCTTGGAGGACTTGTACGAGCAGTGCTCGGACCACATGACGGAGTACATGGCGAGTTCGGCGCCGGTCGGGCGGCGGCCGAGGATCTCGACGACCCGCTCGTACTCGTCCTTCTTCAGGCCCAGTTCGGCCCAGGGCAGCTCGACGTCGGGGGTGGCGGCCGCGTGCTCGACCGTGTCCAGAGGCGTCCGGCTCATGCGTTGACCAGCTTCTTCAGGATCGAGGTGAAGAACGGCAGGCCGTCGGTGCGGCCGGTTCCGATCAGCGGCTCGACGGCGTGCTCGGGGTGCGGCATGAGGCCGACCACGTTCCCGGCCTCGTTGGTGATGCCGGCGATGTCGCGCAGCGAGCCGTTGGGGTTCATGTCCAGGTAGCGGAAGACCACCCGGCCCTCCGCCTCCAGCTTGTCGAGCGTGTACTCGTCGGCGACGTACCGGCCGTCCATGTTCTTCAGCGGGATGTGGATCTCCTGGCCCTGGCGGTAGTCGCCGGTCCAGGCCGTCCCCGCGTTCTCCACCCGCAGCTTCTGGTCGCGGCAGATGAAGTGGAGGTGGTCGTTGCCGAGCATTCCGCCGGGCAGCAGGTGCGCCTCGGTGAGGACCTGGAAGCCGTTGCAGATACCGAGGACCGGAAGGCCGGCCCTGGCCTCGTCGATGACGGACTCCATCACCGGCGAGAAGCGGGAGATCGCCCCGGCGCGCAGATAGTCGCCGTAGGAGAAACCGCCCGGCAGCACCACGGCGTCGACCTGCTTGAGGTCCTTGTCCTTGTGCCACAGGGCCACGGGTTCGGCGCCGGCGAGGGTGATCGCGCGCCGGGTGTCACGGTCGTCGAGACTTCCCGGGAATGTGACGACGCCAATACGAGCGGTCACTCCGCGGCCCCCGCGACTTCCTCCACCTTCACGGTGAAGTCCTCGATCACGGTGTTGGCGAGGAAGGATTCCGCCAGCTCGTGGATGCGGGCGAGCGCGGCCTCGTCGACCGGCCCCTCTACTTCCAGCTCGAATCGCTTTCCCTGGCGGACGTCCGAGATCCCGGTGAAACCCAGGCGCGGCAGCGCACGCTGGACCGCCTGGCCCTGGGGGTCGAGGATCTCCGGCTTGAGCATGACGTCGACTACGACGCGTGCCACTGGCACTCCCGGTGTGTGGTGCTGAGCAGGTTCCTTCAGACTACCCGTACAAAATTTCTACGCGGGTAGAGTTGGAGGTTTCTACGTGACCCGCATCACGATCGGGTGTCGGGCACCGAACCCGGCGGAAATTTCTGGGAAAGTTCTGCGGGCCACTGGCGATGCCTATTGAGTCCGGACACGCGGATGTATTCAGTAGGACTTCCCATTTCATTGGCGCGCACTGTACAAATGAATTGGCAAAAGCCGATACTCGGCACGTCATTGCCGGTCAACACCGGTGGACCGACGTGCCGCACGAAGGGACCGATATCCGTGGCGCAAAAGGTCGTGGTCACGCTCTTCGACGACATCGACGGCTCGGAAGCGGCGGAAACGATCGCCTTCGGACTCGACGGCAAGTCGTACGAGATCGACCTGAACGAAACCAACGCCAAGAAACTGCGCAAGGCGCTCGCGCCCTACGTGGAGGCCGGCCGCAAGCGCGCCCGGTCCGGCAAGGCGTACCGGCAGACCGAGGTCGCCCCCGACCCGTCCGCCATCCGCGCCTGGGCCCAGGCCAACAAGATGGACGTGCCCGCACGCGGCCGCATCCCCAAGAAGGTCTACGAGGCGTTCAGCGAGGCCCGCTGAGCCCGTACGGGCGAACCCCTCAGGGCCTGGACCCGCGGGCCCTGAGACTCGTTCACCCGCCCCCGGCGGGCCCCGACTTGCGCAACCCCCCTGCTGATCGGCTAATGTCTGGCTCACGCCGAGGGGCGAGGCCGAAAGGCCGAATCCCACGGACCGTGCGGGTGTAGTTCAGTAGTAGAACACCCCCCTTCCAGGGGGGAGGCGCAGTGTGCGATTCCTGTCACCCGCTCTGGCACCGGTCATGACCATCCTTTTGGATCAGGTAGGCTGGTGCTCGCACCGATCGGTGGGAGCCGGTCGGGAGCAGTGCGGACGTAGCTCAGTTGGTAGAGCGCAACCTTGCCAAGGTTGAGGTCGCGAGTTCGAGCCTCGTCGTCCGCTCAGCGAAAAGGCCCCGGTCTTCGGACCGGGGCCTTCTTCATGCCGTCGGCAGGCTGACATCTGTCATGCCGGCCGATGACACCGCGCACTGCCGGGGCGCCCGGAACGCCGGGACGCTGAAGTCATGGACTCCAACCCACACGATCCCGTGATCGAGGTCACCGGACTGCGCCGGGTCTACGGCTCCGGATTCGAGGCCGTACGCGGCATCACCTTCTCCGTGGCCCGCGCCGAGATCTTCGCCCTGCTCGGCACCAACGGCGCCGGCAAGACCTCCACCGTCGAACTGCTGGAGGGCCTCGCGGCACCCTCCGGGGGCCGGGTGCGGGTCCTCGGCCACGACCCCCGCACCGAGCGGGCCGCCGTACGGCCGCGCACCGGCGTGATGCTCCAGGAGGGCGGCTTCCCCGCCGACCTCACCGTCACCGAGACCGTCCGGATGTGGGCGGGCTGCACCAGCGGCGCCCGGCCCGAGGGGGAGGCGCTGGAGCGGGTCGGCCTCACCGGGCGCAGCGGCGTACGCGTCAAGCAGTTGTCCGGCGGTGAACGGCGGCGGCTGGACCTGGCGCTCGCCCTGCTCGGTGACCCGGAGGTGCTGTTCCTGGACGAGCCGACGACCGGGCTGGACGCCGAAGGACGCCGGGACACCTGGGAGTTGGTGCGCTCGCTGCGCGACGCCGGGACCACGGTGCTGCTCACCACGCACTACCTGCAGGAGGCGGAGGACCTGGCCGACCGGCTGGCGATCCTGCACGAGGGCCGCATCGCCGCCTCCGGCACCCCTGCCGAGGTGACCGCGGACCGCCCGGCGAGCATCTCCTTCCGGCTGCCCGAGGGGTACTTCCCCGGCGACCTGCCTCCGCTGGCCGAACTCGGCGTGTCCGCATACGAGTTCACCGGGCGGAAGGTCCGGCTCAGCACGTGCGGGCTCCAGCGGTCGGCCACCGGGGTGCTGGCGTGGGCGGAGCGGGCCGGGATCGAACTGCACGGCCTGGACATGCGGTCCGCGTCACTGGAGGAGGCGTTCCTCCAGATCGCCGGAGAGCGTGAGGTGGCCGCATGAGCGCGGAGACCCTGCCGGCCGGAGCGGTGAGCCGACCGCTGCGACGGATGCGGGCGCTGGCCCGTGCCGAACTCACGCTGCTGGGGCGGAACAGGAGCGTGGTGTTCACGGCGCTGCTCGTGCCGCTGACGCTGCCGCTCACCGCACGGCAGGCCCTCGACCGGCCGGAGCTGGAGGGGCTCGGCCTGAGTGCGGGCACGGTCATGCTCCCGGCGGCCGTCGGCTTCACCTTCCTCTTCGCCGTCTACGCCTGCCTGGTCAACGCCTACGTCGCCCGCCGCGAGGAACTCGTCCTCAAGCGGCTGCGCACCGGTGAACTCTCCGACCCCGAGATCCTCACCGGCACCGCCCTGCCCGCCCTGGGCCTCGGTCTCGCCCAGGCGCTGCTGCTCTGCGCGGCCTGCACGGCCCTGCTGCACCTCGGCGCTCCGAAGGCACCGCACCTGGCGCTCCTCGGGCTGCTCGCCGGGCTCGTGACCAGCGCCGCCCTGGCCGCGCTCACCGCGTCCTTCACCCGCAGCGCCGAGAGCGCCCAGGTGACGGCGCTGCCGGTGGTCTTCGTCTCCATGCTCGGTTCCGGCATCATGTTCCCGATCGAGGCCATGCCCGACCGGCTCGCCCGCCTCTGCGAGTTCCTCCCGCTCTCACCGGCGATCCGCCTGGTGCGCGGCGCCTGGACCGGCCATCTGGGCGCGTACGAGGCTCGGGGCGCCGCGGCGGCCGCGCTGGCCTGGGCGGCCGTGGCGGTGTTCGCCGCGAGGCACTGGTTCCGCTGGGAACCGCGCCGCTGACACGGAGGGGGAGCCGGGTGCTGGAGAAGACCGCGAGCCGCGTGGGATCGCGGGGGCTGGGCCGGGTACGCGCGCTGCGCGAGCGGCACTGGCGGGCGCGGAGCAAGGCGGAGCGGGTCGAGCTGACCACGCTCGGCATGTGGCACGTGTCGCCGTGGCTGCTCACGGTGAGCTGGCTGCTGATGCCCCTGGCCGGCGGGGTGCGCCACCGCCCGGTGCCGCTGGCACTCGGCGCGCTGCTCCTCGTGGTGGGCGCCGCGCAGTGTGCGGCGGCCGACCGGCTCACCCGGCCCGCCCTGGACCACTACCTCGGCCGGACCCCGCTGCCCGGCCGCGCGCTGGGCACACCGGTCGCCCTCCTCGGTGCCGCTCTCGCCCTGATCGTGGCGCTGACCGCGCTGGACGGCATCGAGAGCTGGACGGCCCGGCTCGCCGTGGGCGCGGTGCTCATGGCGTTCGGGCAGCCCTACGCGCTGCTGGTGCCGATGGCGGTGTACCTGCGCCGGGCCGGGGCGCTCACCGTGGTGCTGGTCGCAGCGCTCGGGCCGGCCCTGCCGGACGGCGGAGCCGGCGTGCTGGGCGTGGGGCTCACCGTGGTCTTCGTCGTCCTGCTCGCGCTGGCCGCCGGGCGCACCGGCGCGTGGACGCTGTCGGTGCTGTGGGAGGCCGAGCGGGCGCGGGAGGTCCAGGCGCGGCTCGCGGTCGCCGAGGAACGGCTGCGGTTCGGGCGGGACCTGCACGACGTACTCGGCCGGAACCTGTCGGTGATCTCCCTGAAGAGCGAGCTCGCCGTCCAGTTGGCCCGGCGCGGCCGGCCGGAGGCGGTGGAGCAGATGATCGAGGTCCAGCGCATCGCCCAGGAGTCGCAGCGTGAGGTGCGCGAGGTGGTGCGCGGCTACCGGGAGGCCGACCTGACGGCCGAACTGGCGGGCGCCAAGGGCGTACTGGGCGCCGCCGGTATCGAGTGCGCGGTGCGGGCCGAGGACGCGGTGCTGCCGGTACCGGTGCAGTCCGCGCTGGCGTGGGTGGTGCGCGAGGCGGCCACCAATGTGCTGCGGCACGGGGACGCGCGGTACTGCGCGGTGGAACTGGTGGCGGGGAAGGATCACGTGGTGCTGACGGTGGAGAACGACGGCGACGGCGAGGCGGAGGGGGACGGCGGCTCCGGTCTGGCCGGGCTGCGGGAGCGGCTGGCCGCCGTCGGGGGCACGCTGACGGCGGGACCGGTGGGCGGGGACCGGTTCCGGCTCCGGGCGCGGGTGCCGATGGGCGGGGTGTCCGCGTGAGCGGGCCGGTACGGCTGCTGCTCGCCGACGACGAGCACCTGATCCGGGGCGCGCTGGCCGCCCTGCTCTCCCTGGAGGACGACCTGGCCGTCGTGGCGGAGGCGGCGAGCGGACCCGAGGCGCTGGCGATGGCGCGGACGCACACCCCCGACGTGGCGGTGCTGGATCTGCAGATGCCGGGCGCCGACGGTGTGAGGGTCGCCACAGCACTGCGGGCCGAACTGCCCGGCTGCCAGGTGCTGATCGTGACCGGGCACGGGCGGCCGGGCCACCTGAAGCGGGCGCTCGCGGCAGGGGTGCGGGGGTTCGTGCCGAAGACGGTCAGCGCCGGACGGCTCGCCGAGATCATCCGCACCGTGCACGCCGGACACCGCTACGTCGACCCCGAGTTGGCCGCCGACGCGATCTCCGCCGGGGACTCCCCGCTGACCGCGCGGGAGGCCGAGGTGCTGGAACTGGCGGCCGACGGGGCGCCGGTCGCGGAGATCGCCGCGCGGGCCGCGCTGTCACCGGGGACGGTGCGGAACTACCTCTCCTCGGCCGTCACCAAGCTGGGTGCGGAGAACCGGCACACCGCGGTGCGTCTCGCACGCGACCGGGGTTGGGTATAGTTGGCTCCGCGCCACGGCGCACTGCGGACGTAGCTCAGTTGGTAGAGCGCAACCTTGCCAAGGTTGAGGTCGCGAGTTCGAGCCTCGTCGTCCGCTCCACGAAGAAGCCCCCCGGTTCCCACCGGGGGGCTTCTCCCGTCCTGGGCCGTGCCGGCTCAGCTCCAGCGGGTGCCGGTCAGGCGCTCGTACGCCTCGATGTACTTGGCGCGGGTCGCCTCCACCACCTGCTCGGGCAGCGCGGGCGGGGGCTGCTCGCTCCCGCGGTCCCAGCCGGACTCGGGGCCGGTCAGCCAGTCCCGCACGAACTGCTTGTCGTACGACGGCTGGGCGCGCCCCGGCTCCCAGGTCTCGGCCGGCCAGAAGCGGGACGAGTCCGGGGTGAGCACCTCGTCGGCGAGGACGAGGGTGTCGCCGTCGAAGCCGAACTCGAACTTGGTGTCCGCCAGCACGATCCCCCGCTCCCGGGCGATGTCGCGGGCGCGGCCGTACACGGAGAGGGTGAGCCGGCGGAGCTGGGCGGCGGTCTCCGCGCCGACCCGGCGGGCCACCTCCTCGTACGACACGTTCTCGTCGTGCTCGCCGACCTCGGCCTTGGTGGCCGGGGTGAAGATCGGTCCCGGCAGCTCCGAGCCGTCCTGAAGGCCCTCGGGCAGCGCGAGCCCGCAGACCGTGCGCGACTCCTGGTACTCGGCCAGACCCGAGCCGGTCAGGTAGCCGCGCGCCACGCACTCCACCGGGACCATGTCCAGCGACTTGCAGACCAGGGTGCGGCCCGCCCAGTCGGCCGGGGCGCCCTTCGGCAGCACGGTGCCGATGACGTGGCTGGGGGCCAGGTCCCGGAGCCGGTCGAACCACCACAGGGACAACCGGGTGAGCACCCGCCCCTTGTCGGGGATCTCGGTGGGCAGCACCCAGTCGTACGCGGAGATGCGGTCGCTGGCGACCATCACGAGGTCGCCCGCCTCGTCGCGGTACAGGTCGCGCACCTTGCCGGTGTGCAGGTGCACCAGACCCGGAACCTGGATCGGCTCGGGCTTTTCTACGAATCCGGACACGGTTCCTCCCCGTGGTTCTGTCCAACTGCCTCGATTCTCCCGTATGCCGGAGGCGGGTCGGGTGGCAGGGTCAGTCCCGCTTGCAGATGCGGTCCAGCAGGTTGGCGGTGGCGCGCTGGACGCGGGCGTCCACATGGCCGGGCCGGTCCAGCGCCGGTGACCAGGCGAAGGTGCCGGAGGCGAAGACCCAGGCGCCGGAGGGCGCGCGGTACAGGGAGGTCTCCTGGTGGCGCCGGGCGCCCTCACCGTCGGTGTAGGGGGAGTGCGCGAGCAGCACGCGCTCCTCGTGCTCGGGCAGGGCGGTGCGCGGGAAGTACCGGTCGGCCTCGCCCGCGACCAGGCCCTCGATCTCGTCGCCCTCGCGGGCACCGGTGGCGTCCCACAGCCAGTGGCCGGCGTTGCGGACGATCAGCGGGTGCGGCTCGGGCACCCGGCCCGCGTACTGGATGCCGATCACCTGCTGTTCGGGGCGGTCGACCTCCCGCCACAGCACGGGCCTTCCGGGGCCCTTGCGCTTGCGGCAGGTCAGCAGCCGGTCCGGCACCCCGGACGCGGAGGGCGACAACTCCACCTGCCAGTACATGCTGTTGGCCGACAGGAAGACCAGCGAGGTCCCCTGATCGCGGGCCTCCTCCACCTCCCGCCGCATGGACGCCGACCAGTACTCGTCGTGGCCGGGGAAGACCAGGCCCCGGTACCGCGTGGGATCGATCCGGCCGGCGTGCAGATCGCGGGCGTCGGCGTACGCGAGGTCGTAGCCGTAGCGCTCGGCCCAGCGGATGAAGTCGTAGGCGTGGCCCACGTGCAGGGGCAGACCCGCACCGGCGTACGGGCGGTCGAAGGAGACGGTGGTGGCCGCGTCCGCCTCGCCGAGCAGGGAGCCCTTCTCGTCCCAGGCGTGGTAGAGGCTGGCCCCGGTGCGGCCGTCCTCCGGGTACAGGTTGTACGCCTGCCAGGTGATGTCCGGGAGCAGCAGGAGCAGGTCGGCGGGCTCGTCGTCGCGGACCGTGAAGGGCACGTGGGAGCGGTAGCCGTCGGCGGTGGTGAGGACGGCGACGTACGCCCCGACCCGCCACTCGGCGGGCACCTGGAGGCGCCAGGACAGCCACCAGTGGTGGCAGGAGACCGTGCGGTCGGCGGCCAGCGGCGCGGACTGGACGATGCCGGAGAGCCGGGGACTGGTGGTGATCTTGGCGGCGCCGTGACCGGCGTAGTGGCCGATCCGGTAGATGTCGACGCTGAACTCCTGCGGCGGGTCGACCGTGATGTGGAAGTCGATCGCCTCGCCGGGCGCGACCGCGCCGGTGGACGCGAACCCCTTGATCTGACGGCCCACGTCGTCGGCCGAGCGCGGGCCGGGACCGGCCGAACGCGGCGCCGGCACGCGCGCGCCGGGCCGCCCGTACCGGGCCCCGGCCGGGGCCGGCTGGATGGGGTCGACGTACCAGGGCACCACGTGTCCGGTGTCGTCGAAGTAGGTCTCACTGCCGCGCAGCCAGGGCACCGGGCCCAGGCCGAAGGGATCGGTGACGGCGTGCGCGAGCGCTCCCGACTCCCACCGGCGGATGTGTTCCGAGGTCATGGACGCCCCCTCCCTCGTGTCCCCCGTTGCCATGATGGCGTTGTCTGTGGTGCCAGGACCGGAACCCGGTGTCGTCGCCTGCGTCTCGGGTGTGCTCGGTTCGCCGGATCGCTCGGCCGTACGGACGTATGTCGTATGCCCGTGCCATGTGCGTGTCGGTTCCAGCACATCACATAACGCATGGCTCCGGTCACTGTTCGTCGTGAATTGGCCTGAAGTGGAAGAGGCTGCTCCGTTACAGCGGTTGACCACCGGGGCTCCCTGTGCCCGGTGACGACTTCTGTGCCACGTCGCTCAGACCAGCCGGACCGGCTTCTCCGGCCGTATCCCGGACTCGGCCAGCCAGACGCGCAGCGGACCCGGATCTCCCTCCTCGATCAGGGCGAGCACCTTCGGGGCGAGGCCGGCGGCGCGCTCGCCGTCCAGCAGCAGAACGGGGCCGTCCAGCCAGTCCAGGCCGGGGGCGGCTCCGGCGCTGTCGACGGCCGCGCAGCAGATCATCGCGGTGATGTGCGCGGCCAGCAGCTCGCGTCCGGTGCGCGGGGACTGGAGCGGGAACAGCGGAAGGTCGCCGTCCTCCCAGAGCGCGCTGTCCGGGCCCTGCGCCCGCGCCCCCCGCGGTACGGCGCTCTCCTCGCGCTCCTCGCGGGCGAGGGCCGCGCTCAGACCGGCGGCCAGGAGGGCACTGCGCTCGGTGGCCGGGTCCGCGTCACCCGCGCCGTCCGTGTCGTCGGGGGCTGTGGCCGGGGCCGGGACCGCGGGAGCGCCGTCGGCGGTCTCGGCCAGGTGGTCCAGGACGCGGGCCAGGGTGGGGCCGCCGGGGTCGGGGGTGGCCGGGTCCAGGCTGGGGCTGACGCCCAGGGAGTCCAGTACCCGGTGCAGCCGGGCCGCCTCCGCGCGCCAGGTGCGGTCCACGACCTCCTCCGGGTACGCCTGCCAGTCCACCGGCGCCCAGCTCGGGCCCGACTCCGCCGGACCGCCGTGGAAGAGGCGGGCGGTGAGCAGGGACACCGCCTCGTCCACCGCGCCTGGCTCCTCCAGCAGGTCGCACGCGGGGCGCTCGCCCAGCCGGGCGGCGAAGCCGTCGGCCAGCCGGTCGCGCCGGGACAGCTCGGTCAGCGCGGCGGCCACGCCCACGTCCAGCCGGGAGGGCCAGCGGCCCATCCGCCAGGCGGGCAGCGCCACCTTGGTCAGCAGCCGGTCCCAGCCCGCGTACGCCAGGCCGACCTGCTCCTGGGCGGCGATCCGGGGTCCGTAGTCCACCGCCTGGGCGCGCTCGGCGGCGGCCATGGCGACGCCGCGCTCCATCAGCGCGGCATGCTCACGGCAGCACTGCAGCAGCAGCCGGGCCACCCGGCCGAGGGCCGCGTACACCCCGCGGGTCAGCGGGCCGCGGCCCGGCGCGTCGGCGACGGTCACCGCGGCGTCCAGACCGCGCACGAATCGGCGGGCGGCGGCTATGTCGGGCTGCGCGGACGGGCCCGTGCCGGCGACGACCGGGGCGAGCACCGCGCGCAGTTCGGCGACGCGCATCCACCACAGGAACGGCGACCCGATCACCAGCACCGGTGCCGGTACGGCCGGCCGCCGCTCGGGGCGGGCGCCGGGGATGACCGGCTCGTCGTGCGCCCGCGTGATCGGCGGGGCGTGCGCGGGGTGCGTACGGTCCTCCAGCCAGCTGTCGCAGTCAGGGGTGAGCGCTATCGCGGAGGGCGCGGGCACGTCCAGCCGGTCGGCCAGGTCGCGCACCATCCGGTACAGGTCGGGGGCGGAGCGCTCGGACACCGGGACCGTGGGGCTCGCGGCGGGGCGCGCGCGGGCCACGACCAGGGCGATGCCGGCGGCGGCCAGCAGCACCAGCACCGCGAGGACGCCCACCACCCAGCGCGCGGTGTCCCAGCCCCGGCCGGTGAACTGGCCGGTGGCGGCACCGGTCAGCAGGATCACCTCGGCCGCCCCGGGCAGCAGCGCCGCGGCGAGCGCCCGGCTGCGCACCCGCAGCACGGCCAGCGCGCGCGAACGCGCGGCCCTGGCGCCCAGCTCCCCACCGGTTACGGTCATGCGCGACGCTCACCCCCTGCCTGCCGATCGCGTGCTGTCATGGCGGTGCCCACTCCCCCACTGTGGCATCCGTCACTGACATCGCAATGCCGGTGGGCCAAGTGCCGGACCGCTTGCGCCGCACCATAGTTGGGGCCCCGGCCCCCGTCAGCCGGATGGCGCATTGCTCACTCGATGGAATGGCCTTGGTCAGAGCTGGGTGACAGACGGCAAAGGTCAGGCCCCGGATTTCGGGGTCCGGGGCCTGGGGCGGAGCGGGGGCTCCTATGCCACGGTCGTGGCCGTCCCGGCCGCCTTCGCCGCGATGTCCGTGCGGTGGTGCGAACCGTCGAGGCCGATACGGGCCACCGCGCGGTAGGCGCGCTCGCGGGCCTCGGCGAGATCCCCACCGGTGGCCGTGACGGACAGCACGCGGCCGCCCGCGCTGACGGTCCGCCCACCGTCCTGCTTCGTCCCGGCGTGCAGGACGTAGGCGTGCGGGGCGTCCTCGGCGGCGACCTCGGCCAGGCCGGTGATCGGGTCGCCGGTGCGCGGGGTGCCGGGGTAGTTGTGCGAGGCCACGACCACGGTGACGGCCGCGTCCTCGCTCCAGCGCAGCGGCTCCAGGTCGGCGAGGGTGCCGTTCGCGGAGGCGAGCAGGAGGGAGGCGAGCGGGCTCTTCAGGCGGGCCAGCACGACCTGCGTCTCGGGGTCGCCGAAGCGGGCGTTGAACTCGATGACCCGCACACCGCGCGAGGTGATGGCGAGCCCCGCGTACAGCAGGCCGGAGAAGGGTGTTCCGCGCCGGCGCAGCTCGTCCACCGTCGGCTGGAGCACGGTGCGCAGCACGTCGTCCACCAGGGCGGGGTCGGCCCACGGCAGCGGGGAATACGCGCCCATGCCACCGGTGTTGGGCCCCTCGTCGCCGTCGAGCGCGCGCTTGAAGTCCTGCGCGGGCTGGAGCGGGACGACCGTCTCGCCGTCCGTCACCGCGAACAGCGAGACCTCGGGGCCGTCGAGGAACTCCTCGATCACCACCCGCTCGCACCCGGCCGCGTGCGCCTCGGCCTCCTCGATGTCCGAGGTGACGACGACACCCTTGCCCGCGGCCAGTCCGTCGTCCTTGACGACGTACGGCGCGCCGAAGGCGGCCAGCGCCTCGGCGACCTCCTCGGGGGTGGTGCAGACGTACGAGCGCGCGGTGGGCACGCCGGCCGCGGCCATGACGTCCTTGGCGAACGCCTTCGACCCCTCCAGCACGGCGGCCTCGCGGGACGGCCCGAAGACCGGGAAGCCCGCCTCGCGCACGGCATCGGCGACACCCGCGACCAGCGGGGCCTCCGGACCGATCACGACCAGGCCGGCCTCCAGCTCCGTGGCGAGCGCCGCGACGGCCTTGCCGTCCAGGGCGTCCACCTGGTGCTGCCGGGCCACTTCGGCGATGCCCGCGTTCCCTGGCGCGCAGTGCACTTCGGTGACGTCGGGGTCGAGGGACAGAGAGCGGCACAGGGCGTGTTCGCGGGCGCCGCCGCCGATGACGAGGACCTTCACGCGGGTCAGCTTATCGGCTGGGTTGCCGAAGGCTGGGGGGTGGGGAAGTTGGAGGAAGCTACCAGGCGGGGAGGGGGGTGCGGTTCGTGCGCGGCTCGCGGATCGGTGGTGGCTGGTCGCGCAGTTCGCCGCCCCTGGGTCGGCAGGGCGCAGGTCGGCAGGTCGCGCGCGTGAACGGACGGGCGTCCCGACCCACGTTCGCCGCACCTGGGCGGAGGAGGACGTCATGGCGGAGCCATGGCAACCGACGACGCGTCGAGGTGCGGCACCAGCCCCCGCGAGCCCGGCCTGATCCAGACGAAAGCCCCCAGGGGCGCGGGGAACCGCGCGCTCGGCCGCGAGGGCCCGCAGCCGCCCACTCGGGACCTACTGGTCGTGGGAGAACTCGTCCAAGACCGTGGCGCCGAGTTCGCGGACGATCAGGTCGCGACCGGATAGGGCGGATTCGTCCAGGTCGGGGTCGTCGTCGGCAGGAGTGTCGTCCTCGGGGGAGACCGAGGGCGGCTCGGGGGCCGTGGGTCTCGGAGCCGGGGCCGGGGCCTGCTGGGCAGGGGCGCTCTGCTGGGGGGCGGCCGGGCGGGACGGGGCCGGAGTGCCGTAGCCGCCCGCGTTCGCCGCGCCGCCTCCGCCGAAGCTGGGCGCGCCTCCCGCGGGCGGGGGAACCGAGCCGCCGCCCGAGGGGTCGACGACCGACTCGATCTTCCACTGGACGTTGAACTGCTCGGCGAGCGCCTGCCGCAGTACGTCCTCGCTGCCGCTGGCGGAGAAGTTGTCACGGGCACCGGCGCTGGCGAAGCCGAGCTGGAGCGTGGTGCCGTCGAAGCCGGTCACCTGGGCGTTCTGGCTGAGCAGAATCCAGGTGAAGCGGCGACGGTTCTTGACCGCCTCCAGGATGTTCGGCCAGAGCATGCGGGGGTCGAGCCCGCCGGAGGGGGTGGGTCCCGCCGGCGCGGGGGCCGCCGGGGCGGCTGCCGCCGGCTGCTGGGGCCGACTCGGGGCCTGCGGCCGGCTGGGCGGGGTCTGCTGCTGCGGCTGACCCTGGCCCGCGGGGGTGGCGGTGGGCCACGCACCGGAACGGCGGCCCCCACCGGCGGAAGCGGCGGTGGGCCAGGCGCCCGGAGCGGCCTGGGCGGCGGGCGCGGCCTCCGGCGCCGGAGCGGGCGGCGGGGTCGGCGCGGGAGGCTGCGCCGCGGGAGCAGGAGCAGGGGCGGGGGCGGGGGCCGTACCCCCGCCTGGTCCACCGGGGTTCCGTACCGCCGCGCGCGCGGCAGCGGGCCCCCCGCCGGGTGTCACAGGAGCCTCGGCCGGGGCCACCGCGCCGGGGTGCGCCTCGGGCCCGGGCACGTACTGCATGGGCGGGGCGCCCGTACCCGCCGAGAAGTTCACGCCCCGCTCGATACGGTCGAGGCGGGCCATGACGGAACGCTCGTCGCCGTACGCGGCGGGAAGCATCACGCGCGCGCAGATGAGTTCGAGCTGGAGGCGGGGCGAGTTGGCGCCGCGCATCTCGGTGAGGCCCTCGTTGACGAGGTCGGCGGCGCGGCTGAGCTCTGCGGCGCCGAAGATCTCGGCCTGGGCCTGCATGCGCTCGAGCACGTCGGCGGGGGCGTCGATGAGCCCCTTGTCGGCGGCGTCGGGCACGGCGGCGAGGATCACCAGGTCGCGCAGGCGCTCCAGGAGGTCGGCGACGAAGCGACGGGGGTCGTTGCCGCCCTCGATGACGTGGTCCACGACCTCGAAGGCCGCGGCGCCGTCCCCCGTGGCGAAGGCCTCCACCACGGAGTCGAGGAGGGAGCCGTCGGTGTAGCCGAGGAGGGAGGTGGCCATGGGGTACGTCACACCGTCCGCACCGGCGCCGGCGAGGAGCTGGTCCATGACGGACATGGAGTCACGCACGGAGCCCTGGCCCGCGCGCACGACCAGCGGGAGGACGCCCTCCGCGACCGGGATGTCCTCCTTCTGGCACACCTCGCCGAGGTACTCGCGCAGGGTGCCGGGCGGGACGAGCCGGAAGGGGTAGTGGTGCGTACGCGACCGGATGGTCCCGATGACCTTCTCGGGCTCGGTGGTGGCGAAGATGAACTTGAGGTGCTCCGGCGGCTCCTCGACGACCTTCAGCAGCGCGTTGAAGCCGGCCGACGTGACCATGTGGGCCTCGTCGATGATGTAGATCTTGTACCGGCTGCCGGCGGGCCCGAAGAACGCCTTCTCGCGCAGCTCACGGGCGTCGTCCACACCACCGTGGGAGGCGGCGTCGATCTCGATGACGTCGATCGAACCGGGGCCGTTGCGCGCGAGGTCGCGGCAGGACTGGCACTCGCCGCAGGGGGTGGGGGTGGGACCCTGCTCACAGTTGAGGCAACGGGCCAGGATGCGGGCGCTGGTCGTCTTGCCGCAGCCGCGGGGTCCGCTGAACAGGTACGCGTGATTGACCCGGTTGTTCCGCAGCGCCTGCTGCAGCGGGTCGGTTACGTGCTCCTGCCCGATGACCTCGGCAAAGGTCTCCGGGCGATAGCGGCGGTACAAGGCGAGTGACGACACGCATACGAGGTTATAGGCGCCCACGGACATTCGGACCCGGCGCTGCCGCCGCGCAGGTCAGGGCCCTGCGCATCACCTCCGGGCCGTACGCCCACCGGAGTCACCCGCACCGGCCGCGCTCTGGCCGCCCCGGAAACACAAGGGCCCCCCACGCACCCGCCAGAGCCGACCTACCCTTGCTGCCTTCCGGCCCTGGGGGAGTTCAGTCAGATAGCGCCGCGTGAGGGGCTGCGCAAAGAGTACCTGATCCCGGGACGGGGGGACGAGTTCGCGACCACTCCTTCCGGTCATGTAATGTCTCCCTCGGAGGATTCGCCTAGAGGCCTAGGGCGCACGCTTGGAAAGCGTGTTGGGGGCAACCCCTCACGAGTTCGAATCTCGTATCCTCCGCCAGTGCCTCACCGGGCACGATGTCGAAGGGCCCCACCGCTTGCGGTGGGGCCCTTCGACGTGCTTGGTCTCAGTTTTGGTCTCAGTTGGCGCGAGTGCCCGTCGCGGCAGCGCTTCAGCTGGGTTGCTCACATCTGGAAGGCAGCGCGCAGCTCGTCGTCCCGCAGGAGGTCCAGGACGCCCGGCTCCTCGGCCACGAAGACCCGGGGCGCATCCTCAGACACGGCCTTGTGCAGCGCCGCGTAACAGACGTCGGCGAACGGCTGGGTGCGCATGCGGTAGATCTTGCGGCGCATGTTCCTGACATCGCCGACGGCCCGGGCCTGGGCCCAGCCCCGCAGGTCGTCGGCCAGGTTCAGCTAGGCCCGGCCGCGACCAGGACGCCACCCTCGCCCAACTCGCCCACCACCTCGACGAGCCCGTTCACCTTCGGAACAGCGAGTTCGGAAGGAGGATCACCGACCACGTCTGGCACTGCCCCGTTCGTACCGCCCCCGAGGACCGTCATCTCTCCGACGCCGAATGGGCCGATATCGCCCAGCGCATCGTCGAGGCCGCCGGGATCGCCCCGCCCGGAGACGACCTGGCCTGCCGCTGGATCGCCGTACGCCACGCAGAGGACCACATCCACATCCTCGCCACCACCGTCCGCGAAGACGGCCGCCGCCCGGGGCTCCACGACAGCGGCATCCGCGTCGGCGACGCCTGCCGCCAGATCGAGAAGGACTACGGCTTGCGCCAGCTGAAGAAGGGCGACCGCACCGCCGAACGCCGACCCACCCAGGCCGAGATGCACAAGGCCGAACGCCTCGGCTGGGAGCAGACCAGCCGCGCATGGCTCCAGGACCGCATACGCGCCGCCATCCCCCACGCCAGCAGCGCCGAAGAACTCCTCGCCTACCTCCAGGCCGACGGCATCGCGGTCAAACCCCGCCGCGGACCGTCGGGAGACCTCCTCGGGTACGCCGTCGGCCGCCCCGGCGACCTCAACAAGGACGGCGAACAGATCTTCCACTCCGGCGGAAAGATCGCCCCCGACCTCACCCTCCCCAAGCTCAAGGCCCGCCTCGAAACCACCGCACCAGAGGAACACCCCACCGCCCGCCGCAACCGCCCCACCACCCCCTGGCACCAGGCCGCCGACGCCCTCGACACCCTCCACACCGACATGGCCGACGACACCCACGCCCAAGCCCAGATCACCGCACTCGGCGGACTCATCGAAGCCACCGCCCAGAAAGCCCCCACCCACCTCCACGCCGAACTACGAGCAGCATCAAAGGCATTCACCCACGCCCAGCGCTCCCAGATCAGCGCCGAGAACCAGGCCGCCCACACCCTCCGCACAGCGGCCCGCGACATCGCCCACACCGCCACCGGCCCCGACGGCAGCGCCCTGGCCGCACTGCTCTCCGCCCTCGTCTGGGCCACGATCATCGCCGGGCGCTGGCACGAGGCGAAGGGCCACGCCCACCAGGCCGAAGCCGCCCGCCAGACCCTCCACCACCTGAAGACCGCCACCGATAACGCCCTCGCGCCCGTCGTCGACAGCCTCGCCGCCCGTCAGCCGAGCGACCAGGCGCGCCAGCCCCTCGCCCACGACGTCCGTGCCGCCATCCGCGACCACGCCGACCGCATCCTCACCGACACCGCCTGGCCGGCCCTCGCCACCGTCCTCGCCGACGCCGAAGCAGGCGGCCACAAACCCCACCAGCTCCTCAAGGAAGCAGCCGCCCAGCGCGAACTGACCACTGCCCGCACCCCCGCCCGCGTACTCATCACCCGCATCCAGCACACCAGCCGCAACCCCGCCCCCAACCCCCGCGCTGAAGCCGCCCGGCTACTCACCACCACTCGGGCGCATGCGACTGGCCTCGGGGCACACGCGACACAGCTAGCCGCGACTCCTGTAACCGCGAATCCGATCAACCGTCCACGGCTGTAAGGAGGCCGGCCCCGACACCAATCGAGGCCGGTACACGCAAACATCCCCCGCCGGTCGCACATGGGCTCCTCTGGCCATTTCGTCACAGAAACCGCAAGATCGTCGACCAAGACCGTTCTCCTTCACGGCCTCGTGGTACGCCGTTACTACGCTGCCCGTCATGCGCGAAGTCGAATACCGGAGCAGCGGCGTTCCGTTGGAGGAATACGCACTCACCCGCTGGGACCACCGCCGTCAGAAGCAGCGCGCGGAGACCAGCGAGTCGATTCGGCTTCAGGTCGAAGAGGACAACGCCAAATGCCTGGCGGACCCGGCGAGGGCGGAGCGCCGCCGCCAGGCGTTCGCGGAAGCCGCCAAACTGATGCAGTCCTTTAAGCCGGCCGACCACGAGATCATGCGGTGGCGTGTCCGGCTGTACTGCGGCCACATCATCGAGATGGACGCGCACTACACGTACCCCGACCCCATCTCCGCTGGGGCGTACGGCAAGCGATGCCCTGAGTGCGGGCAAGACCGGCAAACGCTCGTGGCCTTCGAACCCATCGGACTGCGTGCCGAGCCACCGGGACCAACGGAGCCCATGCCTCCGCCGCCCCCGAAGAAGCCGACACGAGCCCAGCTCGAACGACGCGTTAAGGCCCTGGAAGAGGAGAACGAACGTCTTCGCAGGAAGCTCACCGGTTGAAAGGGGACCCGTTCGAGAGCAACCGGTCCGTAGCGTTCCCAGGGCAGCGATACGAACATGGCCCCTTGGTCCCCAAGGCCAGTCAGGAGATGAGGACTGCGTCCAGGTACTCCTGCACCGACTCGAACAACCCGTACGGCACGTACTGCGGGATCTCACCATGGGCGACCCAAGCCAGTTCGGCTAGCTCCTCGGTGTCCGCAACGTACGCGGTTCCGCCCAGCACCTCGCAGGCCGTGTACGACATCAGCCGGCCCGTATTCGGGTGAACGCGCTCGCCGAGCAGCTTCACAGCGGCCACGGTCAGCCCAGTCTCCTCCTGGGTCTCCCGCACAGCGGCGTCCTCAAGGGCCTCGCCAGGCTCGACCTCACCGGCCGGGAACTGCCAGGAGAGCTGTCCCTCGCTGACGCGGCGGCGCACCATCAGCACGCGCCCCTCATGGACGACGATGGCTGCGGCGATGGGCCGCTGGCCCCCTTCCCTCATCTGCGTACCTCTTCCTCGATGGCACAAGCGATATGCGGCCACGGAGCACGTAGGGCACCGAAGAGTGACCAGTAGCCGTGCGCCGCGCGAACTATGGCGCTGACACCTAGGCGTACCGCTTCGGGGTCGATCGTGCCTATGACCCGCCGGGCGACACCCCCGGCCCCGCGCGGTGCGGGGTTGATCCCGCTGCCCAAGAGGAGCGTGGCCGTGCGGATGGCGTCCAGTGTGGTGGGCGGTGCCGCGCCGGCGAAGTCTCCGTAGACCAGATCGCGCCAGCGCTGCTGGGTGCGTGCCCAGGCGAGTCGTTCCAGTCCGGTTCCCAGATCTACGGCCATGTGGGTCGGGTCATCGGCATTCCACAGCAGGACGATGTCGCCGAGATCGAGCCCGAGGTGGCGGAAGTGCAGTGTGATGCCCGCGACCTCGCGCCGGCGCCAGGGTGTCAAGGTCCCGTGGATGCGCAGGTGGCGGGCGTGGAAGCCGAGTTGGGAGAGGACGGAGAACCAGCCGTCGAGAATCGCGCCGTACTCGTCGAGCCCTCCGACTGGTTGGACGCGGGAGATGTTGACGAAGGAAGTCAGGAAGCCGTCGCAGAGGTCACCGGAGGTATCGCGTTCACCGGTGAAGCGGACGACGGGCTGGGGAAGGAAGCCCCTTCGGTACGTCTGGGGTCTTCCGTCCTTGAGGAGCGGGTCGAGGGCCTGGATCGCCGAGATGGTCAGCTCCGTGTCGCGCCTCCAGCGGAGCGGGAGACAGTCATCGCGTGCAGCGCCGACGTGGGCGAAGGCGGTCTCCACGCTGTGGAGTAACTCCCTCCACGAGGGTGGCCGGCGCGGCGGGCGGTAGGGGGTGTCTCGCCGCTGGTGTCGGATGGCGACGTGGGGACCGTCGATGGTGAACTCCCACTGAGGGTGGGACAACGCCCCACGGAGTACGGAGGGTATCCGCGAGGCCAGCTCGTCTCCGGTCGTACGAGCTGTGCCGGTCAGCACGACCGCGACGCCATCGCCAGGAAGTGCCGGGCGGGGTCGAAGCGGTGTTGGCCGATCTCCTGGACCTGCCGGTGGTCGAGGGTCTCCGCCTGCTCGATGGCGAGCGCGAGCCGCTGGGCCGCGGTCTCGTCGTCCTCGTCCGGGTCGGCCACGGTGATTGCGCCCGTCTGCTCGCAGAGGGCCGCCTCGGCACAGGTGCCCGTACGCCAGGTGAGCGCAGCCATGGGAGTGCCGGCACGGAGGGACTCGCCGAAGACGGCGGCGCCGGCTTCCACGTACGTCCGTGCGTACGTGTAGACGAAGACAGACGCCTCGGCGATGACGGCGGTCTTGGCGGGGCCGCCTAGCTCGCCGGCCCACTTCACGTGGTTGGCGGTGAGGAGGCGCTCGTGGCGACGGACGTACGTCTCGTCGAAGACGGGGCCGACGATCTGGATACGCCGGCCGAGGATCTGCGCTGCGCGGGCGGCGATGTGTGGCGCCTTGTCCTCGTCGATCCGGCCGAGCCAGACGAGGTCACGTCCGGCGGTCGCCGGCGGTTCCTCCTCATCGAGGCCGAGGTGTACGGCCAGCTCGGGGATCGGCCGGTGGTCCGCGTACCGCTCGACCATCTCGGGCGAGTAGCAGTACAGCCGGGAGTGTCTGCCGTCGAAGGCGGAGGGGGTGTGCTGGAAGGCCGGGGAGTGCTGGAAGGTGGCGACGTCGCAGTCCAGCGCGTTCCAGGTGCGGGTCCAGGCGGGCAGCGAGGGGTACTCGTGCCCGACGATCAGGAGGTCGTACTTGGTGTCGCGGACGTCGCGCTCGGCGAGCGATCCGGGGGTGATGTCCTCCAGGCGGACCGGCTTGCGGACCCAGTCGTTCTCCAGGTCCGTGAGCCAGCCCGGCCCGAGGAGGTGTACGTCGGCGCCTGCGGCCCGGGCGCCTACGGCGACCGCCCACAGCCATCGTTCGATCCCGCCGTAGCCGGCGGGCGGAAAGGCGTAGCTACCAGGGAAATCGCAGACGCCGACGAGCACGCTATGCCTCCGGTGTTCCGTCCGCCTTGATCCGGCGGAAGCCGAGGTACGGGAAGAGGGATTCGGGCAGGACGAGCGAGCCGTCCTCCTGCTGGCACTGTTCGAGGAGCGCGGCCAGCGTGCGTCCGACGGGCAGGCCGGAGCCGTTGAGGGTGGCGACGAGCTTGGGCTTGCCGTCCTCGCCTCGGGTCCGGATGTTGGCGCGGCGGGCCTGGAAAGTGCCGAAGTTGGAGACCGAGGAGATTTCGCGGTACGTGTTCTGGCTCGGGATCCAGACCTCGATGTCGTACGTGAGCTGGGCGGAGAAGCCGGTGTCACCGGCGGGCAGCTTGATGACCCGGTAGGCGAGGCCGAGTTCCTTCAGGCACGCCTCGGCGTGACCGACCATCGTCTCCAGCTCGGCGTCCGCCGTGTCCGGGTCGACGATCTTGACCATCTCGACCTTGGCGAACTGGTGCTGGCGGATCAAACCGCGGGTGTCCCGGCCGTAGGAGCCGGCCTCGGAGCGGAAGCACGGGGTGTGGGCGGTCATGGCCAGCGGCAGCTCTGCCGGCGGGATGATCTCGTCGGCGTAGAGGTTGGTCAGCGGGACCTCAGCCGTCGGGATCAGGAAGAGCTCGCGGTCGGCGACGCCGGTCTTGAACAGGTCCTCCTCGAACTTCGGGAGCTGGCCGGTACCGGTCATCGTCTTGCGGGTGACCAGGTAGGGGACCGCGTACTCGGTGTACCCATGTCGGCGGGTGTGGATGTCGAGGAAGAGCGTGGCCAGCGCCCGCTCCAAGGCGGCGCCCGCACCGCGGGAGACCGCGAAACGCGACCCGGAGAGCTTCGTCGCCCTGCCGAAGTCAAGGATGCCGGTGGCCTCGCCGAGGTCGACGTGGTCCTTCGGCTCGAAGGTGAACGCGGGGGGCGTACCGACGCGCCGTACCTCGATGGCGAACTCCTCGGAGTCGCCGTCCGGGGCGGAGTCGTCCGGCAGGTTCGGGATGCTCAGGAGCAGGTCACGGAGCTGGGCCTCGATCAC
Source organism: Streptomyces sp. NPDC001781 (assembly GCF_053596035.1). Taxonomy (NCBI): domain Bacteria; kingdom Bacillati; phylum Actinomycetota; class Actinomycetes; order Kitasatosporales; family Streptomycetaceae; genus Streptomyces; species Streptomyces sp. NPDC001781. The sequence goes on from NZ_JBSFFI010000030.1 coordinate 71,277, forward strand.
CTCCTGCCCAGCCTCGATGTCGCGGATCTGGTCCTTCAGCTCGCGGGCGCGCTCCTTCAGCTTGCCGATGTCCCCGCCCTGCTTCGCGGTCTGCTGGACCTCGCTCGCCACCCGCTTGGACTCCGCCCGCAGCTCGTCGGCAGAGCGGATGTTCTGGTTGCGCCGGGACTGAAGGGACTCCAGCTCGGGCAGGTCCAGGGAGTAGCCGCGACGAGCGAGCCGACGAACAGCTTCGGCACCCATTTCGATCAGGGCGCGGGCGTCATGCATGAGGAAGATCCTTTTTATCCAGCGAATGGGATGGGGATACCGAATCGACGGTAGCAACCGCCGCCCCCTCGCTGATCCGGAATATGGCCGTGCCACCGGCGCCGCTGGTCTTTTCGCACATGCCCGAATCAAGATCATCCAGGAGGGTGGTGATCAGAACGGCCAGCTCATCGTCGGGAATGGCGATCGGTTCGACGTACGGGGCCTCGGGAAGGAACAGCGGCATGGGCTCGCCCTCGGCGCGCTCGCGGCACCAGAGGAGGACGGAGACCATCAGGCCATGGCCGACGAGCACCCTGGGACCGGGGTGCTCGCAGGCGGAGAGCACCCCCGTGAGCATGCGCCGGATGCCCTCGCGCTGGGACTCGGACGCGTCGGGCGGACGCTCATCGGCTCCGTGGGCGTCGAGCCAGACGGCGTAGTCGAGGAAAGGGCCGCCCTCGAATTGCCCGTAGTCGAGCTCGTTGAGCCGCGCGTCGATGACGAGCCCGGCGGACGGAACACCCATCAGCAGCGAGGTGGTCTGGCGAGCCCGGGGGAATTCGCTGGTCAGCCAGGTGGCCACGGAGTGCAGTGGGAGCGTGGTCCAGGCGTGACTCAGGGATTGCCGGCCTTCCTCGTCGAGGTGGATGCGCTTCCCCGGGTCACCGTTGACGAGGTAGCGCTTGCTGTAGTTCGTCTGTCCATGGCGAAGGATGTACGTCGTCATCGGTCCCGCCCCGTCCCGAACGTCGCCGTTCCGAATGCCATCAGAGAAGACAGCACCGCCGCGATCTTCGGCCTCGCGGGGTCGTCGATCTCCGTGTAGTAGAGAAGCCCGTCTAGCGCGAGCGCCCTGCACCAAGGCGTGATCTCCGGTACGGGGATGCGGGAGATCCGGGCGGCCGTGGCGAGCCGGTCGGCCATCCCTTGTTCGAGGTCGTAGTAGACGCTCCAGAAGGCCCAGTCGAAGACCGCGTCACCCTCCACAGGGTGGGGATCGATCAGACGAGGGCGCTGCTCCACGTCAAAGATCACGTTCTCCGCGTACAGGTCGGCATGCAGGACCGTCGTCCGGGTGGGGACTTCGCGCAGGCCGGCGAGCTCGTGGCATACCTGCCTCGCGATTCCTCCGTGGGAGCCGAGGTCGAGTACGCGCATCCTTCGGTGGACGCGCGGTAGGACGACCTCGTGAAGGAAGTCATCCAGGCTGGGCACGCCCGGTCCCGGCGTACGCCGGCCGAGCGTGTGAAGCCTGTGGATAGCGGCGGCCACCGCCTGCGTCTCGTGTACGGGACGAACATCGCCCCCGGGCTGGCCGCCGACAAGCTCAAGGGCAGCCACCGACAGGTCATCCCCGGCGTGGACAACGTTCGCGGTCGGGCCGCCAGCCCACACCCGCAAGGCGGCCGTCTCGTGGCGGTAGCGGGTGGGCTCCACCCATGCCTTCAGCACCAAGCGGCTCCGATCAGGGGCCGCGGCGAGCGCGACCGCCGAGGCGTGTCCCGCGTCGTGGTAGCTCCTCAGCGAGAGGTTCCACCGCCTGGCCGCCTCGGCCAGGCGGCCAGGGGCAGTGTCCAGCCACTCCTCGACCGAAGGGCCGTAGTGCGCGAGCAACCGCTCCCGACATCCCGACGGCACATCTCCGAGCGTGCGCCTGGTCATCAGCTCAGCACGATCCCGTCGGAGACCAGCTCGTCCGTGAGGGCGGGGAATCCTTCCAGGGTCTCGGCGACGATGGCCTGGACCTTGTCGGCCTCGAAGTCCGGAGAGGAAAGCCGGATCAGGATGCGCCATGGCTGGTCGAGACGCTTGCCGGTGGTGCTGACAAGGTGGACCTCGGCGTGGCTGTCGGTGGCCTCGTGCAGCCGCTGGGCCAAGCGCTGGGCGGCAATGTTGTAGAGCTTGCCGACGTGGTAGACGGGGTTCTTGCCATTGGCGCCCTCCAGGTTCATCGGCCGCAGAGGCGTGATCAGCCCGTTGATGCGGTTGCCGCGACCGACGACGCCCTCGTCTCCGGACTCGATCGAGCTGCCGGTGTAAGTGAGGTACAGCTCGTCCTTCTCCGGGACGTCGCGGGCGTTGAGTCGGAAGCGGGCCTCGGCGCCGGGAAGCCTGAGCTCGGCGAGCCGGTAGCACTCGGCGAGGACGCTCTCGGCGTTGCGGACGTACTCGGCGCGGCTGCCGACGTGGCGCGACTTCTGCGGCACGCACAGGACGACATCGGCCTGGTCGCCGTCCCAGTAGCCCATCAGCTTGACGTCGGAGCCGCACCAGGCGTTGGAGAGCGTGAACTCGCTCTCGCCGGAGAAGTGGTTCACCAACTCGCGGACGAACGACTCGAAGGCGCTCTCCGGAGCCCACCCGGTCCCGAGCGAGGTGTCGTTCGACAGCCGGACCCGCCGCTCGCGCAGGTCGTCGATGGAACGGGGGTTGAACCAGCGGGTGCGGTCCGGAACCTCGTCGCCGGTGAGGACGGCGCCGGGGCTGGAGTTGCTGGTGATGTTGAACTTGATGTCGAGGTGGTCCGAGACATCGCGAAGCCTCTCGGCGAAGAACGCGCGGACCTCGGCCTCGACGATCTCCTCGACGGGGATCCTCTCGCCCCCGCACATGGGCGCGGCCCGCCCGTTGACCAGGACGCGCACCGGGGCCGTGATCCGGCCGGCTCCGTATCGGACCTCGCTGGCCCCGCCCAGAAGGGCGAGCTTGTCGAAGTTGTGGTGCAGCACGGCGCCGAAGCGCTGAACGGTGTAGTGGCTGTACGCCCGGGACAGCCGCTCGGCAAGGTGATCGGCCAGGGTGTCCGGGTGGCCGAGGCCCTTCCGCTCCACAATGGTCGTCGCGTCGGGCTTGAGCATGCCGGTGTCGATGACGAGGTGGCTGTGGTTGATGGTCGTGCTCGTACGAGGCATCACGAACTCCCGTTCACGGGGGACAGGGCGGAGACGAGCGCTACGGGTCTTGCGGAGATGCCAACTATCCGGGCCCCATAGGTCCTATTCGAGGACCCTGACAGGTCATCAAGAGGACTTTCACAGGGCTTAGTTGGCTTCTCGTGGACGATTTCGCGCCGCGACAGGGACACCGCATGTCACTCTCAGACGAGAGTTCGCCCCGGAGGAGATTCATGTCCCGTCCCGCAGGCAACACCCGACTCAAGTCCGCTCGCCTGGCTGCCGGATACAACTCGCAACAGGCCCTGGCCGACGCCATCACCAAGACAGCACCCAAGCTGGGCATCAGGGGGCTCGCCGTCGGCGTCCGCCAGATCCGGCGCTGGGAGTCCGCCACACCGCCCTGGCCACAGCCTGACATCCACCGAGTCCTGACCCACCTCCTGGGCCAGAGCATGGAGGACTTGGGTTTCACCCCGCCCTGGGGGACCGAGAGCCGCCCTGCCGGCTCGACGGTCCGCAACACCCCGCGCACCCCCCTGACGGGCGCGCGGCTAGCCAGCGTCCCCGCGCAGGCAGGCGTCACCAGGCAGCCGGTCACGGTGGGCAAGGACTTCGAAGCCGTCACCCGTTCCCATCGGCACCTCTACTGGTCCGTGGCGCCGGCCGTACTTCACCCCGCAGTCCTGGAACACGCTCGTCTGGGATGCGCTCTCCTGCCCGAGACGGCGAACCCTGCTCGCCAGACCCTCGCCGGCGCACTCGCCGAGTCCTATCTCCTCGCAGGCCGCATCGAGTTCTTCGATCTACACCAGCCCGAGCAGTCCTCGGAGACCCTCTTGCGTGCCCTGCAGGCGGCAGGGGAAGCGGACGACCCTCTTCTCGGATCGGCCATCCTCGCGCACATGGCCTTTGCCCCCGGCTGGGCCGATGACCGTGAAACGGCGATCGAGCGCATGGTGGCGGCGCGCACCTACGCTCGACGCGCACACGCCTCCGCGGAGCTCTGGGCTTGGCTGGACGCAGTCGAGGCGGAATGTGAGACCCGATGCGGCGACCCTCGTGCGGCGCTCCGCCTGATCCACCACGCCGAGGACGCCCTTGTCTCGGGCTCGGAGCACCCCACTCCCGACTGGCTGGACTGGTTCAGCCGAGTGCGCCTGTCCGCGTTCAAGGGGAACACGCAACTGAAGGCCGGCCACCTGCCGCAAGCCCGCCAGACCCTCCAGGAGGTTCTCGACGACCTGCCACCTGAGTCGGACAAGCAGCGGACGGTCGTGCTCGGCGATCTCGCAGCGGTCGAAGCCGCGGACAGCCACCCGGAGGCGGCATGCCAGTACGCCGTCCAAGCCCTCGACCAGCTCGCCATCACCTGGTACGCGACAGGCATGGAGCGGATCCGTGAAGTCCGACGCACGCTCGCCCCATGGCAGAACGAGCAGTGCGTCCGAGACCTCGACGATCGTCTCTACGACTGGGGTACGACTGTCAGCGCTCTCCAGCGTTGAACTTGGCGATCTTCTCAGGCAGCTCCGCGAGCGAGTCGATGCGCATCGTGGTGATCGCGTCCGCGTCCGGGTCACGCTGCTGAATCGTGCCCCAGGGCCCACGCCGAATCAGAGCTGTCAGAAGCCCGGCCTGCACGGCCGGACGGATGTCATTGTCGAGCCGGTCCCCGACGTACAGGATCTCTCCCGGCTCGGCAGGCGTCGCCTCGATGACGTGCTCGAAGAACTTCACGTCCGGCTTCGACGCTCCCCAGTCGTCACTGGTGGCGATCAGGTCGGACGGAAGGTCCAGCCCGCGGAGCAGGCCACCCGCACGCACGGTCTGGTTCCCGGCGATGCCCACCCACAGGCCGGCCTCTCGCAGCGCGGCCAGCGTGGGGCGCACATCGGAGTAGAGGTCGTCCTCACCGAACCATTCAGGCTTCCCGGCCGCCGCGCGCTTCTCGCGCTCTTCGGTCAGGTCGAACCCCGGCCGGAACTCCTGGAACGTCTCGCGGTAGTCGCGCCCCTGCGCGATGACAGCCCCGAACATCGCCGCGAACGTATGCCGCGGCACCCCCAGCCAGTCCGCCCAGGTCCCGTACTCCCGGGTCTCGTCGACAAGACACTCACCCACGTCGAACACCACCGCACGAATCATGCTCCGCAGGTTAGACGGTGCGGCACGGGCGGTGACCGTCCCGCCGGACTGTGGCCGAACACCTACCCCTGCCCGGATCTGACACGGCGAGGGAACGGTCGTGGGGGGCGACACCCAACGCCGAGGGATCCAGCCACGGGGGAGCACGACGGCGGCCGGATCGCGCCCGTCTTGCGGACGCCGTTCTGCGTGTCCGCTCACAAAATTCTCACCCCTCACTTCTTCCAGCAAAAAGAAGCAGTGGCAAGAAGTCGAGGGAGAAATGACCCTCTCAAATTTCCAATCGGACAGGCAGCACACCCCCCATTGCGTCCACACCCTCCAGATGCCAATCTCTGACACGTCGACCTAAGGGCTGTCCCGTAATCCACGGTGGATCAGCGCGCGGCGTCAGATGCGGTGCATCGCAAGGCGGAGGGTCGTCCGCATACTGGGCGTATGTG